>NZ_LT629785.1:628264-942397 GCF_900105995.1 Pseudomonas pohangensis
GAAAAGGTACTGGCGTGCACCCGCGAGTTTGTCGAAAACTGCCCCAATGCAGCGCGCGCGCTGGTCATGGCGGTGCTCGAGGCCAGCCGCTTTCTGGATGCCAACGAGGAAAACCGGCGTGCCGCAAGTTGTCTGCTGAGTGCCGATGCCTTTCTGGCGGCGCCGCTGACGGCTATCCAGCCGCGCTTTCTCGGTGCCTACGAAGACGGCAATGGCCATGCCTGGCGCGATCCCCATGCGCTGCGCTTTTTTGCCGAAGGGGCGGTGAACATGCCGTACCTGTCCGATGGCATGTGGTTTCTCACCCAGTTCCGCCGCTGGGGCCTGCTGCGCGAGGAGCCGGATTATCTCGGGCTGGCCCGTGCCGTGCAGCAGACCGCCCTGTATGGCGAGGCGGCCAGCCAGCTCGGTGTTGCCGTGCCGGCCGGCATGCGCAGCAGCACGCTGTTCGACGGCAGCTGCTGGGACGGGCAGGATCCGGCCGCCTATGCGCGCAGTTTTGCGCTGCATGCAATGACAGATGCCCGTCCGCTGGCGAGATGCTGAACATGCGCATTCTGCTGATTGACGATACCGCACAGAAACTCGGCCGCCTGAAAACCGCCCTGAGCGAGGCGGGCTTCGAGGTGATCGAGGAGTCCGGTCTGGTCATCGACCTGCCCAAGCGCGTCGAGGTGCTGTGCCCGGATGTGATCCTGATCGACAGCGAGTCACCGGGGCGCGACGTGCTGGCCCAGGTGGTCCAGGTCAGCCGTGACCAGCCGCGGCCGATTGTGCTGTTCACCGACGAGCAGGACCCCGGCGTGATGCGTCAGGCGATCCGCTCCGGGGTCAGTGCCTATATCGTCGCCGGGATTCAGGCCGCGCGCCTGCAACCGATTCTCGACGTGGCTTTGGCGCGCTTCGAGAGCGACCAGGCACTGCGTGCGCAGTTGCACGAACGCGAGGCGCAACTGGCCGAGCGCAAGCGCATCGAGCTGGCCAAGGGCCTGCTGATGAAGATGAAAGGCTGCAACGAAGAAGAGGCCTACACCCTGATGCGGCGGCAGGCCATGAGCCGTCAGCAGAAGCTGATCCAGGTCGCCGAGCAGATCATTGCCATGCAGGACATGCTGGGCGCCAACTGACCTGGCCCGAATTACGTGTGAAAGCTCGGCAAAGCGTCGCTCCTGCATAAGAGTGACCTGTTTGCAGAGCGAATCCACAAGCCGGTTGTAACTATGCCTCGTGTGCGCACTATTGGCGCGCAGTTGCACCAGTTCAGTTCCGTCAGGTCGCCTCGGCCAGGCAGAGACAACACACCAATCCATGAGCGCCTCGCTCGCTCCCACGTTCCTGCGTGGCAGCGCAAAGCCACTGTTTACGGACTGCGCGGCACTTCTCGGCCCCCACAGAACGTACAAATTAAAATGTTGGCCCGCTCTTTGCTCTGTCCATATACGTGGCAGCCAAAGGCGGTTGTCCGACTTCGGCAAAGGCGTCGCATTCGATCATCCCGACAGGGCTGTATTGAAGCGGCGCCTTTTTATTTGCTTTCCGCCAGCGCAGTGACGCAGCGGGTGAGCAGTTCTGCAGCGTTACCCTTGAGGTGTCATATGAATACAAGTTTCTGGAAGTCCGGGCACACACCGACGTTGTTTGCTGCCTTTCTCTATTTCGACCTGAGCTTCATGGTCTGGTACCTGCTCGGCCCGTTGGGCGTGCAGATTGCCGCGGACCTGGATCTGACTACCCAGCAGCGCTCGATGATGGTCGCTACGCCGATCCTGGCCGGTGCGTTGCTGCGCTTCCTGATCGGCATGCTGGCCGATCGCACCTCGCCCAAGGCTGCCGGGTTGCTCGGTCAGGTAGTGGTGATTGCGGCACTGGCGGTGGCCTGGCTGCATGGCATTCACAGCTACGAGCAGGCGCTGTTGCTTGGCGTGTTCCTCGGTGTCGCCGGGGCCTCGTTTGCCGTGGCGCTGCCGCTGGCGTCGCAGTGGTATCCGCCACAGCACCAGGGCAAAGCCATGGGCATCGCCGGCGCAGGCAATTCGGGTACGGTATTTGCGGCGCTGTTTGCGCCGCTACTGGCGGTCGCTTTTGGCTGGAACAATGTGTTCGGTCTGGCACTGATTCCGCTGGTGCTGACGCTGATCATCTTCAGCTTTGCGGCGAAGAATGCGCCAAACCGTCCGGAACCCAAGGCCGTGGCCGATTATCTGAAAGCGCTGGCTGATCCGGACAGCTGGTGGTTCATGCTGTTTTACAGCGTGACCTTTGGCGGTTTCCTGGGCCTGGCCAGCACCTTGCCCGGCTACTTCCATGACCAGTACGGCTTCGATCCGGTCAAGGCCGGTTACTACACCGCCGCCTGCGTGTTTGCCGGCAGCCTGATGCGCCCGCTCGGTGGCGCGCTGGCCGACCGTATCGGCGGTATCCGCGCGCTGCTGGTGATGTACACGGTGGCATCCTTGTGCATCCTGCTGGTGGGTTTCAATCTGTCCAGCTCGAGCGCCGCGCTCGGCTTGTTTGTGGTGGCCATGCTGTGCCTGGGTGCCGGTAATGGCTCGGTATTCCAGCTGGTGCCGCAGCGCTTTCACCGCGAAATCGGCGTGATGACCGGCTTGATCGGCATGGCCGGTGGCATCGGTGGTTTCTGCCTGACGGCCGGTCTGGGTGCGGTCAAGCAGTCCACCGGTGATTACCAGCTCGGTCTGTGGCTGTTTGCCAGTCTCGGTGTGCTGGCCTGGGTCGGTCTGTACAGCGTCAAGCGTCGCTGGCGCACCACCTGGGGTAGTGCCGCAATGACGGTTGCCCGGGTGTAATTTGAGCACTCCCTCTCCCGCTTGCGGGGGAGGGCCGGGGAAGGGGCTGCGTTGGTTAGTCCCCTCTCCCTAACCCTCTCCCCCAGGGGGCGAGGGGACAAAGAGAATAAGAGCGCAACTGCATGAGTCTGCAACTGAGCATCGCCGAAGCCACTGCCACCGGACCGCGTGCGGAGAATCAGGATGCGCTGCGGGTGGTCACGCCTGCGCCGGCGCTGGCCGCCAGCAAGGGCTTTCTGTGTGCGCTGGCCGATGGTGTCAGCCAGTGTGCCGATGGTGGTCTGGCGGCCCGCGCAACCTTGCAGGCGCTGGCGCTGGATTACTACGCGACGCCGGAAACCTGGGCGGTGGCGCAGGCGCTGGATCGCCTGTTGCTGGCACAGAACCGCTGGTTGCGTGCCCAGGGGGGTGGGCAGCCGCTGCTGACTACCCTCAGCGCGCTGGTGTTGCGCGGCCGGCGTTACACCCTGGCGCATGTCGGCGATTGCCGGGTCTATCGCTGGTGTGCCGGCAAGCTGGAAAAACTGACCACTGAGCATGTCTGGGAGCAGCCCGGCATGCAGCATGTACTTAGTCGTGCGCTGGGGCTGGACCAGCATCTGCTGATCGATTACAGCGAAGGCGAGCTGCAGCAGGGCGAGCAATTTCTGCTGCTCAGTGACGGTGTCTGGGCCTGTCTCGACGATGCCTACATCGCCGGCGTATTGCGTGACAGCAGCGAACCGGCGGAGGTGGTCAACACGCTGATCCAGGCCGCCCATCTGGCCGGCAGCCAGGACAATGCCAGCGCCTTGCTGGTACGCGTCGATGCGCTGCCGCAGAGCAATTTGGGCGATACCCTGGCACAACTGCGTGACTGGCCGCTGCCGCCGCGCTTGCGCAACGGGCAACAGTTCGAGGGCTGGCACGTGGTGGCTGTACGTGCGGAGTCGCGCCAGTCGCTGCTGTATCGCGTGCGGGATGCCCAGGGTCAGGCCTGGCTGCTCAAGACCCTGCCAGCCAGTCGCAGCACTGAAATGGCGGCAGGTCCGGCGCTGTTGCTGGAGGAGTGGTTTCTGCGCCGGGTCGCCGGCCGCTATTTTCCCGAGTTGCACCCGTTGCCGCAGCGTCAGCACCTGTATTACGTGCAGCGCGAGTACCCCGGGCAGACGCTGGCCGAGCAGTTTGCCGGGCACGGTCAACTGCCGCTGGCACAATGTCTGCAACTGGCAGCCAGCCTGTTGCGCGGCCTCGGCATGCTGCACCGGCGCAATATCCTGCACCGCGACATCAAGCCGGAGAACCTGCATCTGGGTAGCGACGGCGAATTGCGTCTGCTTGATTTCGGCCTGGCCTATTGCCCCGGCCTGTCCGAGGATCAGGCCCATCAACTGCCCGGCACGCCCAGTTATCTGGCCCCCGAAGCCTTTCAGGGTGCGGCACCGGATGCCAGGCAGGATCTGTATGCCGCCGGCGTCACCCTCTACTGGCTGCTCAGCGGGCATTACCCCTACGGCGAAATCGAGGCGTTCCAGCATCCGCGCTTTGGCCAGCCGACGCCGGTCAGCCGTTACCGGCCGGATGTGCCGTCCTGGCTGGAGCAGATGCTCGTCCGCGCCGTGGCGGTCAATCCGGCGCAGCGCTTCGAGACGGCCGAGGAGTGGTTATTGCAGCTGGAGCAGGGCGAGCGCCAGAGCGATGCACTCAAGCCGCGCCCGCTGCTGGAACGTGAGCCGCTGAAGCTCTGGCGTGGGCTGGCGCTGGCGTCCTTGTTGTTGAATCTGATCCTGCTGCTGTGTCTGTTGCGCGGATGAGCAGAGCGGCTGGCTGAAGATGCGCGGCCATAACCTTCTGTAGGAGCGGGCTTGCCTGCGATCCAGGCCACCAAAGCTTCGCGGGCAAGCCCGCTCCTGCAGGATAAGTAAGCTGCCAGTTTGCACCAAGCCTGTGCAGACAGCCTCAAACGGGTGCGCCTGCAGCGCGTTCAGTTGAGCGGTCCGGTGGGCAAAACAGCGATTTTCAAGGCGTTGCGGCGGGTTGGCACGGCAACTGCAATGTAACCGTCAGTAACAGGCCCGATGGCCACACACATAGTGCAGCAACTCTCAACGGCGAGGGTGCTGCAGCCCGGCATACGGGAACAGGACAAAGGCGTCCTCGCATATTCACTGCGGGACGCCTTTTTTATTTCCCGAAAATTGCTCACAGGGAGAACAAACATGAAGAAGCTCAAACTGGTACTGGTGGGTAATGGCATGGCCGGGGTGCGCACCCTGGAGGAGCTGCTCAAGCTGGCACCCGATCTCTACGAGATCACCGTGTTCGGCGCCGAGCCGCATCCCAACTACAACCGCATCCTGTTGTCGCCGGTACTGGCCGGTGAACAGACCTTCGAGGAGATCGTGCTCAACGACCTCGACTGGTACCAGGACAATCACATCGACCTGCGTCTGGGCCGCAAGGTGGTCAACATCGACCGCCGCCAGCGCCTGGTGATTGCCGATGACGGCAGCACGGCGGAATACGATCGCCTGCTGATTGCGACCGGCTCCAATCCGTTCATCCTGCCGATTCCGGGAAATAACCTGGAAGGGGTGATCGGCTACCGCGACATCGCCGACACCATCACCATGATGGAAACCGCCAAGACCCACAGCCATGCCGTAGTGATCGGCGGTGGTCTGCTCGGTCTGGAGGCGGCCAACGGCCTGCGCCAGCGCGGCATGGATGTGACCGTGGTGCACTTGTCCGACTGGCTGCTGGAGCGCCAGCTGGACAAGACTTCCGGCAAGCTGCTGCAGAGTGCGCTGGAAGCACGCGGCATCAAGTTCCGCCTGAACACGGTCACCGAAGAGTTGATGGACAACGGCGATGGCCGGGTCTGCGCGGCACAGTTCAAGGGTGGCGAAGTGATTGCTGCCGATCTGGTGGTAATGGCTGCCGGTATCCGGCCGAATACCGAATTGGCGGAGAAGTCCGGCATTCCCTGCAACCGCGGCATCCTGGTCAATGACACCCTGCAAACCTACGACCCGCGCATCTATGCCCTCGGCGAGTGTGCCAACCACCGCGGTACCGCCTACGGTCTGGTGGCGCCGTTGTTCGATCAGGCCAAGGTCTGCGCCAATCACCTGGCCCAGCTCGGTTTTGCCCGCTATCAGGGCTCGGTGACTTCGACCAAGCTCAAGGTCACCGGCATCGATCTGTTCTCTGCCGGCGACTTCATGGGCAGTGAGGGCACCGAAACCATCACCCTGTCCGACCCGATCGGCGGCGTGTACAAGAAGCTGGTGATCAAGGACGACATTCTGGTCGGCGGCTGCCTGTACGGCGACACGGCGGACGGCGGCTGGTATTTCCGCCAGATCAAGGAAGGCGCCAATATCGCGCAGATCCGCGATCACCTGATGTTCGGCGAAAGCGCCCTCGGCGACGTCGGTCACCAGGGCCAGAGCAGCGCGGCAAACATGCCCGACAGCATGGAAGTCTGCGGCTGCAACGGCGTGTGCAAGGGCACCATAGTCCGGGCCATTCAGGAGAACGGCCTGTTCTCGGTGGACGATGTCAAGAAGCACACCAAGGCGGCCAGTTCCTGCGGCTCCTGCGCCGGGCTGGTCGAGCAGATTCTGATCAGCACCGTCGGCGGCGCGGCCGATGTGAAGCCGAAAAGCGAAAAGGCCATCTGCGGCTGCAGCGATCTCAATCATGGGCAGATTCGCAAGGCGATCCGTGAAGAGCACCTGACCAGTCTCGGCGAAACCATGAACTATCTGAACTGGAGCAGCCCGAATGGCTGCGCCACCTGTCGTCCGGCACTGAACTACTACCTGATTTCCACCTGGCCGGGTGAGGCGAAAGATGATCCGCAGTCGCGGCTGATCAACGAGCGTGCCCACGCCAATATCCAGAAGGACGGCACCTACTCGGTGGTGCCGCGCATGTGGGGCGGGGTGACCAATCCTTCCGAGCTGCGGCGCATCGCCGATGTCGCCGACAAGTACCAGGTGCCGATGGTCAAGGTTACCGGCGGCCAGCGCATCGACCTGCTGGGGATCAAGAAGGAAGACCTGCCGGGCGTCTGGAAAGACCTCGACATGCCATCCGGGCATGCCTACGGCAAGTCCATCCGCACGGTGAAGACCTGTGTCGGTAGCGAGTTCTGCCGCTTTGGCACGCAGAACTCGACCCAGTTGGGTATCGATCTGGAGCACGATCTTTTCAACATGTGGTCACCGCACAAGGTCAAGCTGGCGGTCTCCGGTTGCCCGCGCAACTGCGCCGAGGCGGGGATCAAGGATGTCGGCATCATCGGCGTGGATTCCGGCTTCGAGATGTATATCGGCGGCAACGGCGGGATCAAGACCGAGGTGGCCGAGTTCTTCGTCAAGGTGAAGACCGCCGACGAAGTGCGTGAATACAACGCCGCCTTCCTGCAGCTGTACCGCGAGGAAGCCTTCTACCTGGAACGCACCGTGCATTACCTGCACCGGGTCGGCATGGATTACATCAAGCAGGCGGTGGTCGAGGATGCCGAACGGCGCAAGGCACTGGTAGCGAAACTGCAGTACGCGCTGTCGTTCGAGCAGGACCCGTGGAAGGAACGCATCGAAACGCCGCAGCTGAAAAAAGAGTTCGACAGCATCCCGCTGGTGCAACTGGAAAACGCCTGAACCACAGCCTCACCCCGGCCTCTCTCCGGCAAGCGAGAGAGGGCCGGGGTGAGGGAACAACATCCGCATTTGGAGAGACACCTATGAACTGGCTGGATATCTGCGCCCTGGAAGAGATCAACCCGCTCGGTTCGCGCATCGTCAGCGGGCCCAAGGGCGATATCGCGATCTTTCGCACCTCGACAGATGAAGTGTTCGCCCTCGACGACCGCTGCCCGCACAAGGGTGGCCCGCTGTCGCAAGGCCTGATCTACGGCAAGCGCGTGGCCTGCCCGTTGCACAACTGGCAGATCGAACTGGACAGCGGCGAAGCAGTAGCGCCGGACCAGGGTTGTGCCCATCGGCACCACGCAAAAGTGCAGAGTGGTCGCGTGTTGCTGGCGCTGAACCACGCCGAGCAGTGTGCATAGATTCGTGGCTTCGTAGGGTGGGCTTTAGCCCACCAATAGCAAAGTGTATTTCGTGGTGGGCTGAAGCCCACCCTACGCCCACCCACCGCCGATCCGGTCGGAGAGTTATCCATGACCACCCAGACCACTGCTTCAACCTGCTGCTACTGCGGCGTCGGCTGCGGCGTGCTGATCGAGCATGACGGCGAGCAGATTCTCGGCGTGCAGGGCGACCCCGAACACCCGGCGAATTTCGGCAAGCTGTGCAGCAAGGGTGCAACCCTGCATCTGACCGGCGATCTGGATGCCCGTGGTCTGTATCCCGAGTTGCGCCTGGGCAAGTCGCTGGCGCGCGGGCGTACCGACTGGGACAGCGCGCTGGACCATGCAGCCAGTGTGTTCGCGGAAACCATCCGCGAGCACGGCCCGGACAGTGTGGCGTTTTACATCTCCGGGCAGTTGCTTACCGAGGATTACTACGCCTTCAACAAGCTGGCCCGCGCGCTGGTCGGCACCAACAATATCGACAGCAATTCGCGGCTGTGCATGTCTTCGGCGGTGGTCGGTTACCAGCGCAGTCTGGGCGCCGATGCGCCGCCGTGCAGCTACGAGGATATCGAGCAGAGCGACTGCCTGCTGATCGTCGGCAGCAACATGGCCTATGCCCATCCGGTGCTGTTCCGGCGCCTGGAAGAAGCCAAGGCGCGACGCCCGCAGATGCAAGTCATAGTGGTGGATCCACGGCGTACCGATACCTGTGAACTGGCCGATATGCATCTGGCGATTCTGCCGGGCACCGATGTCGCGCTGTTCCACGGCATCCTGCACATCCTGTTGTGGGAAGGCTGGATTGACCGGCGCTATATCGATGCGCACACCGAAGGCTTCGACGCACTGAAAAATCTGGTCCGCGACTACACCCCGGGCATCGTTGCCGACACCTGCGGCATTTCGGTGGAGAGCCTGCAGGCCTGTGCCGGGCTGATTGGCAAGGCCCCCAGTTTTCTGTCGTTGTGGTGCATGGGCCTCAACCAGTCGACTTCCGGCAGCGCCAAGAACAGTGCGCTGATTAACCTGCATCTGGCCACCGGGCAGATCGGTCGCGTGGGTGCCGGGCCGTTCTCCCTGACCGGGCAGCCGAATGCCATGGGCGGTCGCGAGACCGGCAGCCTGAGCAACCTGCTGCCCGGCCATCGCGAGGCCGGCAATGCGCAGCATCGCGCCGAAGTGGCGCGCTACTGGCAGGTCGATGCCTTGCCGGAAACCCCCGGACTGACCGCGGTCGAGCTGTTCGATGCAGTGGCCGCGGGCAAGATCAAGGCGCTGTGGATTGCCTGTACCAACCCGGCGCAGTCGCTGCCGGATCAAAGCAAGGTGCATGCGGCGCTGACGGCCTGTCCGTTCGTGGTGGTGCAGGAAGCCTTTTTCACTACCGAAACCTGCGAATACGCCGACCTGCTGTTGCCCGCCGCCAGCTGGGGCGAAAAGGACGGTAGCGTGACCAACTCCGAGCGGCGCGTCAGCCATGTGCGCCGTGCGATAGCCGCGCCGGGTGAGGCGCGTGCCGACTGGTCGATTACCTGTGATTTTGCCCGCCGGCTTGAGCAACGCTTGCGTCCCGGCCTGCCCAGCCTGTTCGACTTCACCAGCTCCGAGGCGCTGTTCGAGGAATACAAGCAACTGACTGCCGGACGTGATCTGGATCTGTCCGGCCTGAGTCACGCGCTGCTGGATAGTCTGGGGCCGCAACAATGGCCATTCCCCAAGGGTGCCCGGCAGGGCACGGCGCGCCTGTATGCGGATGGGCAGTTTCCGACCGAGAGTGGCCGCGCCCGCTTTCTTGCAGAGGCCTATCGCGCGCCCCGGGAAAAACGTGAAGCGCGCTTCCCGTTGACGTTGAATACCGGTCGCCTGCGTGACCAGTGGCATGGCATGAGCCGTACCGGTACTGCCGCGCGCTTGTTCGGCCATGTCGAGGAAGCGGTGCTCGGTCTGCATCCGGATGAAATGCGCCGGCGGCGTCTGCTCAATGGCGAGCTGGTCAAACTGCGCAGCCGGCGCGGCAGCCTGATCGTGCCGGTACAGGCCGATGACAGTGTGCGCTCCGGTCAGGCCTGGTTGCCGATGCACTGGGGCAAGCGCTTTCTCAAGGGGCTGGGCGTCAATGTGCTGACCCAGCCGGCGTTCGACCCTTTGTCGAAACAGCCGGAGTTGAAGCAGGCCGGTGTCGAAGTGGAGCAGGTCGAGCTGCCCTGGCAGTTCTTCGCTCTGGTCGAGGGCGATATCCAGCAGCGCTTCACGGCCCTGCGCCCGTTGTTCGACGACTTTGCCTACGCCAGCCTGAGCCTGACCGGTCGTGAGCGGCCGGCGCTGCAGATTCGTGCGGCCAGCGCGGTGGCGCCGGAGGCCGAGTTGTTGGCCAGCATCGATGCCTTGCTGAATCTGACGGATGGCCCGGTGCTGGCCTACGACGATCCGCAGCGCACGGTGGGCAAGCGCGTGCGCATTGAAGACGGGCGCATCACGGCGCTGCGTCTGGCCGGCGAAACCGCCGCGCGTGACTGGCTGAAAAGCTTGTGGAGCAGCGGTCAGGCGGATGCCGATTTGCGCCGCTGGTTGCTCGCCCCGCTGTCAGCGCCACCCGGCAATGCCGGCCCGGCAGCGGGCAAGACCCTGTGCAACTGCCTGAACGTCAGCGAAAGCGCGGTGTGTGCCGGAATTTTGCAGGGGCTCGACCTCGATGGACTGAAACAGCAGCTCAAGTGCGGCACCAGTTGTGGTTCCTGTGTGCCGGAAATCCGCCGCTTGCTGGCCACCCAAGCAGTGGCGATCAGTGCATAAACGCCGGGACGCAGAGCGTCCCGGATCGGTTCCCACGCTGGAGCATGGGAACCATCAGAGCCGTAGGGTGGGTTAGCCGCAGGCGTAACCCGCCAACCGGCCCGCAGGGCCGGCAATGAGGAGAAACACAGGATGAACGGAAAAGTCTGGCTGGTCGGTGCGGGTCCGGGTGATCCGGAGCTGCTGACATTGAAGGCGGTGAAAGCCCTGGCCCAGGCCGAGGTGGTGATGATCGATGATCTGGTCAATCCGCAAGTGCTCGAGCATTGCCCGACAGCGCGGGTGATCCGCGTGGGCAAGCGCGGCGGCTGCCGTTCGACCCCGCAAACCTTTATCCATCGACTGATGCTGCGTTATGCGCGGCAGGGCAAGTGCGTGGTGCGTCTGAAGGGCGGTGATCCGTGCATCTTCGGTCGCGGCACCGAAGAGGTGGACTGGCTCAGTCAGCACGGGGTACCGGTGGAGCTGGTCAACGGTATTACCGCAGGTCTGGCCGGAGCCACCAGTTGCGGCATCCCGCTGACCCTGCGCGGGGTGGCGCGGGGCGTGACGCTGGTGACCGCCCACACCGAAGACGACAGCAGCCTGAACTGGGCGGCGCTGGCCCAGGGCGGCACCACGCTGGTGGTGTACATGGGCGTGGCCAAGCTGAGCGATGTGCGTGACAGCCTGCTGGCCGGTGGCATGCGCGCTGCTATGCCGGTGGCGATGATCGAGAATGCCTCGCTGCCGGAACAGCGCACCTGTTACAGCGATCTGCAGCAGATGCAGCAGGCCGCGCTGGATTTTCAACTGAAAAGCCCGGCAATCCTGTTGATCGGCGAGGTGGCCGGGCGCTCTGCTGCGACTGCCAGCGGTCTGCTTGAGGAACTGAGGGTAGCGCCAGTGCGCATGGCCTGAGGGTGCTGGCAGCAGCCCGCGCCAGGCAGTACGGGCTCGTGGTTTGCCAGCTATCGATAGCTCCGGCTAACTGCTGCGCGCTTGACGTGCATCAACTGGCATTCTCTGCTCCCGATAGAGACTTCTGCCGGTAACTCTTCCGGCATGCCTTGCAGCTGGAGTGCCGCACATCTACAAAAACAATACAGGGGCAACCGGCTTTGGCGTCTGGCCGGGCCCGGAATTTACATGGACATTCTTGTCGTACTGGCCCTGGCAACCGTCTGCGTGACCCTGGTGTTTGACTACACCAACGGTTTTCACGATGCGGCCAACATAGTCGCCACCATGATTGCTTCGCGCGCCATGCGGCCTGCCCAGGCTGTGGTGTTGGTCGCGGTTTTCGAGTTTCTCGGCCCGCTGCTGGGTGGAACGGCGGTGGCCAATACGATTGGCAAATTTGTTGATCTGGACGGGCTTGAGCCGCAACTGGCGCTGTCCATACTGCTGTGCGGCCTGCTGGGGGCGATCAGCTGGAACCTGATTACCTGGTGGAAGGGTATTCCTTCTTCTTCATCCCACGCGCTGGTCGGAGGGCTGGCGGGTGCTGTAGTGATTTCTGTCGGTACGGATCATGTGGCCTGGGGCTTTGCCGGGCTGTTGCATGGTCAGCTGACGGGTGTGACCAAGGTTTTGCTGGCGCTGTTGCTGTCACCGCTGCTGGGTTTCTGGGTGGCGTTTTTCATCCACAAGCTGATGGCGCGTCTGCTGGCTGGTGCCAGGCCGAAGATCAACCGCGATTTGCGCCGGGCGCAGTTTTTCACGGCCGCCTGGCTGGCCTTTTCCCATGGTGCCAATGATGCCCAGAAGAGCATGGGCATCCTCACGCTGGTGCTGCTGCTGGGCGGCTTCATTGACAGTTTTGCCGTGCCGTTCTGGGTCATGCTGGCCTGTTCCCTGGCCATTACGCTGGGCATCATGTCGGGCGGCTGGCGGATTGTGCGGACCCTGGGTTTTGCCATTTACAAGGTGCGTCCGTTGCACGCGATTGATTCGCAGATCACCTCGGCGGCAGTGATTTTCGGCGCGTCATTCATGGGTGCCCCGGTTTCGACCACCCATGTGGTGGCCACCTCGATAATGGGTATCGGTTATGCCGAACGCCCCAAGGCGGTACGCTGGGAAAAAGCGCGTGAAATTGCCCAGACCTGGGTGATCACCATTCCCTGTGCCGCGCTGATGGGCATGCTGTTCTGTGTTCTCTATCAGGCCGTTCAACAGTTAGTTCAATGAGGTTTTCCATGTCCAGAAACCCGGGTCACGCGCTGATTGCACGGATATTTGATCGGGTGCTGCCCAAAGCCCCGGATTTTTTCCATATGCTGGCCACGCAAAGCGCGAAGGTGGCTGAAACTGCCGAGTTGCTGGTGCGCTTCATGCAAACCAATAGCGCGGAACTGGCTGCGCAGATCAATGCGGACGAGCACGCTGCCGACGATATCAAAGTGGCCAATATCCATATCCTCAACGAGGCGTTTTCCACGCCGATTGACCGCGAAGACATTTACCGGGCGATCACCAACCTTGATGAAATCGTCAATTACTGCAAAGACACCGTGAATGAAATGGCGGCGCTGGAGGTTGAGCCGGATCGTTTCACCCAAGGCATGGCCGAGCTGCTGCTGGTTGGTGCCAGCGCCTTGCGCAAGGGCTTTGGCCGGCTGGGCAAGCATACCGCGGCAGCTTCCGACGATGCCGAGGTGGCGCGCAAGGCCGAGCGCGCAATCGACTACCTTTACCGCGATGCCCTGGCTGCCCTGTTTCAGGGGGACAACTACATCCAGATGTTCAAGAAGCGCGAGATTT
Organism: Pseudomonas pohangensis; assembly: GCF_900105995.1. Classification (NCBI taxonomy): domain Bacteria; kingdom Pseudomonadati; phylum Pseudomonadota; class Gammaproteobacteria; order Pseudomonadales; family Pseudomonadaceae; genus Pseudomonas; species Pseudomonas pohangensis. The sequence goes on from NZ_LT629785.1 coordinate 641,696, forward strand.
ACCGGCATCTGACCAATGCCGCCGAGCGCATGGCGCATTGCGCCAGCACCCTGCATGACATTGTGGTGAAAATGGTTTAGCCCGGAGCCATGCTCAATGTCCGTAGTGCCCGGGTGATTACAACTGGTCGCTGCACTCTCGCCTTGCCTGCGCTGCGCCGGGGCCTGCCGGATATCTGCTGGTGCAGGGCATGTAGCGCCACAGGCAGCCGGGCCTGATTGTTCCGGGCAGATCATCTGTGAGCGTTATTGCCGGCTATTCAGCGCGGAATCCGGCATTGCCCGCACGCGTGCGTCCGTGGAAACTGCTCTGCCAGTCAGTTGATTCTTTTGCGGTGAAACAGGGGAGTAGTGCACATGAGCGAAGCGGTCGGGTTTGAAGGCAAGGTGGTAGTGGTCACTGGCGCCGGTGGTGGTCTTGGTCGCGCCCATGCGTTGCTGTTTGCCAGCCACGGTGCGCAGGTGGTGGTGAATGATCTGGGTGGCAGCACCCAGGGCGAAGGGGCCAATGCTTCGGCTGCCGACAAGGTGGTGGCGGAAATTCGTGCCGCCGGCGGCACGGCCGTGGCCAACCATGACTCGGTGACCGATGGTGACAAGATCGTGCAGAACGCGCTGGATGCTTTCGGTCGCGTCGATGTGCTGGTCAACAACGCCGGCATCCTGCGTGACAAGAGCTTCCTCAAGATGGAAGACACCGACTGGGATCTGGTCTACAAGGTGCACGTCGAGGGCGCCTACAAGGTGACCCACGCTGCCTGGCCGCATCTGCGTGAACAGAACTACGGACGGGTGATCTTTACCGCTTCGACTTCGGGCATCTACGGCAACTTCGGCCAGGCCAACTACGGCATGGCCAAGCTCGGGCTGTATGGCCTGACCCGCACCCTGGCGATCGAGGGGCGCAAGAACAATATCTTCGTCAATGCGATTGCCCCGACCGGTGCCACACGGATGACCGATGGCCTGTTTCCGGCGGAAATGTTCGAACAGCTCAAGCCAGAACTGGTCAGCCCGCTGGTGGTGTACCTCGGCAGTGAAGCCTGTCAGGAGACGGCCGGGCTATTTGAGGTCGGCGGTGGCTGGATGGGCAAGGTGCGCTGGGAGCGCAGTCTGGGGCTTGGCTTTGATCCGCAGGCCGGTTTCAGCCCGGCAGATGTAGCCGCCAACTGGCAGCAAATATGCGACTTCGACGGCGCCGTGCATCCGCAGGACAATATGCAGGCAATGCAGCAGATGATCGCCAATCTGCAGCGCTTTGCCCGCTGAACCACTGGCCAGCGGCTGGTGCCCCCTCGCCCCTTTGGGGAGAGGGTTGGGCAGAGGGGCTTGGCAGCTGCATGACCTGTCCTGCCTGGGTAATTCGAGGAGGTAGGTATGTCGGTATTGATCGAGAAGAACGGTCCGGTCACCACGATCATTCTTGATCGTCCGCAGGTGCGCAACGCGGTGGACCGGCCGACTGCCGAAGCGCTGGCAGCGGCGCTGCGTGCGTTCGAAGCCGATGCGCAGGCGCGGGTTGCGGTGCTCACCGGTAACGCCGGTACCTTCTGTGCCGGGGCCGATCTGGCCGCAGTGGCTGAGGACGGTGCGCGGCGCAACCGGCTGGAAGTCGAAGGTGACGGTCCGATGGGGCCAAGCCGCATGAGTCTGGGCAAGCCGCTGATTGCGGCCATCGAAGGCTATGCGGTGGCCGGTGGACTGGAGCTGGCGCTGCTGGCGGATCTGCGCGTGATGGCCAGCGATGCGGTGCTCGGGGTGTTCTGCCGGCGCTTCGGCGTACCGCTGATTGATGGTGGCACGGTGCGTTTGCCGCGCATCATCGGTCAGGGCCGGGCGCTGGATATGATCCTCACCGGCAGGCCGGTACAGGCCGAAGAAGCCCTGCAGATGGGTCTGGTCAATCGGGTGGTGGCGCCGGGTGCGAGCCGTGCGGCTGCCGAACAGCTGGCCTCAGAGATTGCCGCCTTTCCGCAACGCTGCATGCTCGCGGACCGTGCCAGTGCCTACGCACAATGGTCGTTGCCGTTTGCCGAGGCGCTGGCCAACGAATTTGCCGGCGGCCTGAAGGTGCTGGAAAGCGGCGAAACCCTGGAAGGGGCCAGCCGCTTCAAGGCCGGGCAGGGTCGTCACGGCAAGTTCTAGTGGCTGTACCGTGTTGAGGGGGCGGCGACCCGCCGCGAAAGTGCTTGCAAATAGTACAAAAACTCGCGCCGGGGGCGACGCTCTCACGGCTAGAGCTGGCCTGTCTGGTACATGTTGGACAAAGTGTAGGGTGGTCTTCAGCCCACCAAGGGCCTGACTTCGTGACGGTGGGCTGAAGCCCGCCCTACGCAACAGGGCCTACAACACTAGCCAATAATCAGTCGGGTTTTTCAGCTTCCTGCCAGAGTATCTCGGCGATGCCCTGACGTTTGGCGATCAGCCGCGAGGCAACGAAGAGCAAGTCGGAAAGCCGGTTCAGGTAGGCCAGCAGCGTCGGCCGCAGGGCTTCCAGTGCATTCAGTTGCTGGCAGCGGCGTTCAGCGGTGCGCGCCTCGCTGCGGCAGACATGGGCTTGCGCGATCAACCGCGAACCACCGGGCAGGATGAAATTCTGCAGCGGCCCGAGTTCTTCGTTCCAGCGATCGATTGCCTGTTCCAGTTGCCCGATATGTGCCGCGGTGACGGCCTGGTAATCCGGCATGGCCAGTTCGCCGCCGAGATCGAACAGGCGGTGCTGGCAGGGTGCGAGTACCTGCTGCAATTCGGCCAGCGCCGGGCAGGCTGGCAGTTGCAATTGCAGCTCTGCCAGCAGCAGTCCGAGCTGGCTGTTCAGGCTGTCGACCTCACCCATGGCTTCCACGCGCGGATGATCCTTGCTCACCCGCCGGCCGTCAGCCAGACCGGTTTCGCCCTGGTCGCCGGTTCGCGTGTAGATTTTCGACAGTCGTTGTCCCATGGGTTTTGGCCTGTTGCTGGTAGTGATCTGGCTGCGCAGGGTAAAGGATCGGGCGCAAATGTTCAGCAGCGATTCAGTCGTCGGGCAGGCCCAGGACTAACAGCTGGGCGCGCAGGCGCTGCTGCAGCGCGTCAAGTTGTGGCACCGGCAAGCCGCGCTGATGGGCCTGGGTACAGGCATGACCGAGCAGGTAGCGGATCTCGGTGCGTTGCCCGCGCTGGACATCCTGCAGCATCGAGCACTGGTTGCTGGCCGTGGCGCGGATGATCTGTTCAACCTCGGCAAACAGCCCGGCAGCACTTGAGCTTCCCGCGCACTGCTCGAGCAGGGTGACGAGTTCAAGGCACAGGCCGTGCACTTCCTGCAGATGTTCCAGCAGCCCGCCGTTGCGGCAGGCGTGCAGCACGCAGAGTGGATTGATTGCGCAATTGACCGCCAGCTTGCGCCACAGGCGCTGGTCAATCGAGGTGGTCCATTGGTGGGGGATGCCGGCTTGCTGCAGTTCATTCAGCCAGTCCGGAGGGGCCGGGTTGTGCGGATCGCCGAGCCAGTTCTGCCCTGCTCCGGCGAAGTTCACCGAGAAGCTGCCATCGCGAAAGGCACCCTCGGTGCTCGACAGCAGGATGCAGCGTGCCTGGGGGATCTGCGCGGCAACTGCGGCCTGGCTGCCCAGACCATTCTGCAGCAGCAAGACATCGGCGCCATCAACCAGACGCTGGGCGATGCTGGCGATGGCGGTTTCGGCGTCGTAGGCCTTGCAGGCGAGGATCAGGCGGCGAATCGGTTCATCGGTTGCCGCGGTTTGCGCGGACAGGGCAACCGCTGTGCTCTGCTGCTGACGGGTAATGGCGATTGTGCCTGCTTGCAGAAAACTATCCAGGCTGGCCTGGTTGCGCAGGAGCAGACTGGTCGGCAGGCCGCTGGCGGCCAGACGGCCCGCCCAGAGCAGGCCCAGACTGCCTGCGCCGAGAACATGCCAGGACATCGGTTGCGATCAGGCCGGCAGCGGTAGACGCAGTGCTGTGACCCGACCGGAGTCATAGGAATCTGGCAGGATTTTTTCGGCAAGCTGCAGCAGGTCGTCAACCTTTTGCGGCAGGGCTTTCTTGTCCATGCCGACCAGGGCAATACCGGCCTTGAGGCTGACAAAGCCCTCACTGGTTTTGAAAGCTTTCAGATTCAGGCCGTCATGCAGGCGCTTGAAGCTGCTCGGTGAACACTCGCTGAGGTTCTCCAGCACGGTCAACAGCCCGAAGTGATGGTCATCAATGCACACCAGAGTGTCCATCGGGCGCACCAGTTGTTGCAGCCGGCGCGCCACGCAATGCAGCAGTTCTTCCTGGAAGCCCGGGCCGTGCTGGTTTTGCAGTGCGGGAATATCTTTCAGGCCGATCAGCAGATAACACATGGCACCGCCGCGCGACTCGATCTGGCGCAGGCTGTCCGACAGGCGCTGTTGCAGGTAGCGCAGGTTGCCGAGTCCGGTAACCGGTTCGACCAGATTGCGTTGTTCGAGGTTGGCGACATTACGTGCCAGCAAGCGGTTGCTTTGCAGCAGGCGCTGCAAGGTGTGGCAGAGGCGGTCGGCGGCGTAAATGCGTGGCAGCAGTTGCTCGTGCATCACGGCCTTGTTGATGAAGTCGTCCACGCCGTGCTCGAAGGCTTCGCCGAGTACGTTGTCGCCTTCACGGCCGGTAAGCAGAATCACGTAGGTGTAGTGTTCGGTGGTTTCATCCAGCTGGCGAACCTGCTCGGTCAGCTGGAGACCGTTGACATCGGGCATCAGCCAGTCGGCGAGGAGCACGCTGGCAGGCCGTTTTTCCAGCAGGCCGATTGCTTCCTTGGCACTGCTGGCGAAGCGCACATCCTGGTAGCCGGCATTGTTCAGCTCCCGGCCAATCACTGCGCTGGAAAATTTGGCGTCATCCACCACCATTATGCTGAGATGGGTGTTCTGCATTAAACGCTCGCTAGCCTGGTGGGTTGGCTGCAGTCCATTGCCGCAGCGGTTAGTTGTCTGCACAGTTATAATGAACCCACCCCCATACCGCAAGCTAGGTGGTGTCCGCCTGTAGGGCGTGACATGCCGCTCATCTGGAGAAAATTTATGCCATCGTTTGACGTGGTGTCCGAACTGGACCTGCATGAAGTCACCAACGCGATTGATAACACCGCCAAGGAGCTGGAGCGTCGCTATGACCTGCGCGGCAAGTGCAGTCTGGAATACAAGGAAAAAACCGCAACGCTGACGGCCGAGTCGGATTTCCTGCTGGAGCAGATGCGGCCGATTCTCGAGCAGTCGATGGTCAAGCGCAAAATCGACCTGAAATGCCTCGAATACAAGGACGCCTATCCGTCGGGCAAGGTGATGAAACAGGAAGTGCTGTTGCGCGAAGGTATCGACAAGGAACTGGCCAAGAAAATCGTGGCGCAGGTCAAGGATGCCAAGTTGAAAGTACAGGCGGCGATCCAGGGCGAGCAGGTGCGCATTACCGGCAAGAAGCGCGACGACTTGCAGGAAGCCATCGCCTTGCTGCGCAGCAAGGAGCAGGGCATGCCCCTGCAGTTCACCAATTTCCGCGACTGAGTCGCGTGCGCCGGATTGCGGCAGTGGTGGTTACGGCCGCTGCCCCGGTCCCGTCAGGTCACACCGGAACATCATCCCTTGCCGGGGCTGATAGATTCGGCTTTGTTGAATTCAATCAATGGATAAGGAGTTTTTCGTGGAGTTGTTGAGTCTGGAAAATGTAATGAAGATGTCCCAGGACTGGTTGCCGCTGTTGCTCAATTACGCGGGCAAACTGACCCTGGCGTTGCTCACCCTGCTGCTCGGCTGGTGGCTGATCAATATGCTGGTGCGCAAGGTGGGCCGGACGCTGGACGGGCGTGAGGTTGATCGGGCCCTGCATGGTTTTATCGGCAGCCTGGCAAGCATCGTGCTGAAGATATTGCTGCTGGTCAGTGTGGCCTCGATGGTGGGCGTGGAGACTACCTCGTTCATTGCCGTCATCGGCGCTGCCGGCCTGGCAGTAGGTCTGGCGCTGCAGGGCAGTCTGTCGAACTTTGCCGGTGGCGTGCTGATCATGGTGTTTCGCCCGTTCCGGATTGGCGACTGGATCGAGGCGCAGGGTGTGGCAGGATCGGTCGACAGTATCCAGATATTCCATACCACGCTGAAAACCGGCGATAACAAGGTGGTTATCCTGCCCAACGGCAGCCTGTCGAATGGGCATATCGTCAATTATTCACGGGAAGCTTCTCGCCGCGTCGACATCAATGTCGGCATCGATTACGCCAGCGATATCAAGCAGGCACGTGCCGTTCTGCTGCAGATTGCGGCCGATCCGCGGGTGCGCAGCGAGCCGGCCCCGGCGGTGATGGTTACCGGGTTGGGCGATAACGCTGTCAACCTGCAATTGCGCGTCTGGGTGGCAACGGCGGATTTCTGGGCGGTGAACTTCGACTTTATCGAACAGGCCAAAGAGCAACTCAGCGCCGCCGGTATCGGTATTCCCTTCCCGCAGCGGGTGGTGCACCTGGTGCAGGCCGGCTAAGCGTCTGGGCGCAGCCTTGAACGCGGGTTCAGGGCTGCTCCGGCTCCGGGAGCACTTTTGCGTCAGGCAAGCGACTGGCCAATACACGCTCGCGTCGCCATTGCAGCAGAATCAGCAGCAGGGTCGGAATACCCAGTAGCGCGGTGAGGCTGAAGAAGTCGGCATAACCGACACGCTCGACCATGGTGCCCGAGTAGCCGCCCAGCAGCCTTGGCAGCAACAGCATGATCGAGCTGAGCAGGGCGTACTGGGTCGCGGAAAACTTCAGGTTGGTCAGGCTGGAGAGATAGGCCACGAAAGCCGTGGTGGCCAGGCCCGAGCTGAAATTGTCGAAACAGATGGTGACGATCAGCATCTGCACATCGGCGCCCATGCCGGACAGCATGGCGAACAGCAGGTTGGTGGCCGCCGAGGCAATGCCGCCGAGGAACAGAATCGGCATGATGCCGAAGCGCACGATCAGCAGGCCGCCCGCGCCAGCGCCGAACAGGGTCATGAACAGCCCGAACAGCTTGCTGATACTGGCGATCTGGTCCTTGCTGAAGCCCATGTCGATATAGAACACGTTGGCCATCACGCCCATCACGGTGTCCGACATGCGGTAGGTCGAGATCAGGCCGAGCATCAGCAGTGCCTGCCAGCGATAGCGCTGCACGAAGTCACTGATCGGTGTGAGTACCGGTGCCAGACCGCGGCGACCGAATGCCGACAGGCACAGGCCGGTGAGCAGGGTATACATCAGGGCACGCAGAAACGGCCGGTCATTCATCAGCAGGTCGACCAGGCCTGCGCTCTCGGTGGCCAGGCTGTGCCAGTCGCTGCGGTAGAACTGGGTGAACATCGCGGGCACGGAAATCAGCAACACAATCAGCACTATGACCGAGATCAGCTGGTGCTTGATGCCGAAGCTCATGGCGGCTTGCTGGGTTTTTTCCGGTACATTCGGCTCGCGGATCAGCAGGCTGCAGATGATCGCCGGCATCATCAGCATGGCGAACAGCAGGTAGGTGCCGGCCCAGGCGCTGTACTGATAAGTGGGCGAGCTGGCGCCAAACCAGTCGGCGAAATACAGCGCACCGGCCGTGGCGAACAGGGCGGCAATCCGGTAGCCGGCCATGTAGGTGGCTGCCAGCGCCGCCTGGCTTTCGTTCTCGGCAATCTCCAGCCGGTAGGCATCGACCGCAACGTCCTGGGTGGCCGATGCAAAGGCCACCAGCACGGCCAGGCTGATCAGCATGCTCAGGCTTTCCTTGGGATCGCACAGCGCCATGCCCGCCAGGCCGATGGCGACCAGACTCTGCGACAGCACCAGCCAGGAGCGCCGGCGGCCGAGGCGACCCAGTATCGGCAGGCGCCATTGATCGAGCAGCGGTGACCAGACCCACTTGAACGCATAGGTCAGGCCGATCAGGCTGGCGAAGGCAATGGTTTTCAGATCGACGCCGCTTTCCCGCAACCACACCGACAGGGTGGAAAATACCAGCATGTACGGCAGGCCGGCGGCAAAGCCGAGCAGCAACAGGGCAATGGAGGCGGGACTGGAGTAGATTTTCAGCGCATCGCGCCAGGAGTGAGTCGGCATCAGGGCTTGATTCTGAACAAAGAGCCAACTTTACCCGTTCAGCGGGGTTGGATGCCACCCATGCAGCCGCATGTTGACCCGGTCATTCGTCAGGCTGATGCCTTCCTCGCGCAGCCTTAGCCGCTGCTCAACGCCGGATGGACAGTCCGGGCCCAGTCCGGGGCGGCCCGAGGCGGTGATCACCCGATGCCAGGGCAGGCTGGTGCCTTGAGGCAGCTGTGACAGGGTCCGCGCCGCCCAGCGCGCGCCGCGTGGCACGCCGGAGATTGCCGCCAGTTGCCCATAGCTGAGCACCTTGCCGGCAGGAATGCTGGCCAGAGTCAGATACAGGGCTTCCCGGCGCTCTGCGCTGCTTGCCAGCGACAACCCGGGACGGGCATGCTCTGCGGTTAATTTCGGAGTTGAATTCTGCATGCGCTGGCAAAACCTGTGGCTGTTGTTGTGCTGTGTCGGCTTGCCGGCTGCCGCCGATACCGTCTGGCTGAAGAATGGTGATCGCCTGACAGGTGACATAGTGCTGCTGGATGGCGGCAAACTGGCACTCAAGACCAAGTATGCCGGAAGAGTGCTCATCGACTGGAAGGATATCGCCACGCTGAACTCGTCAAAACCTCTGCTGGTCAAGCAATCAGGTTTCGAGCAGGAATCCAGCCGCCAGCTACAGGCGGCGGATAATGGCAAGGTCAAGGTGATTAATGGCGATAGCCGCGAAGTGGCTTTGAGCGATATTCAGCAGTTGATTCCGCCGCGTCCGCTGCTCGAGGATCTGGTCTGGGAAGGCAACGCCGATCTGGATCTGGATATGGATCGCGATGACAACAATACCAACAATTTTTCAGTGTCCGGGGATAGCCGTGTTCGTCATGGCCTCTGGCGGCACGTGCTTGATGGTGAATATGAGCGCGAAAAGGAAAACGGTGAAGAAACCGAAAGCAATTGGCAAGCCGAGTATGACCTGGACCGTTTTTTTACGCAGCAATGGTTCGTGCGTGGCAGTGTTTCCGAACTGCGTGACGATTTCGGCGATATCGAGCGCCAGAGCCTGTATGGCCTCGGGCCAGGCTATCAGTTCTGGGATAACGAACTGGGACGCTTTGATCTGATTGGCCAGTTGGGTCGTGGCAAAGTCAGAAGTTCCAAAGGTGATATCGAATTTGATGCTTATTCGGGCGAGTGGGATTACAAGCGGGTTTTCTGGGGATCGCGCATGGAGTTCTTCAGCACAGCACAAATAGTCATGCCGACAGAAGGCCAAATCGATTATGTGTTTGATGGCGAGGCCGGCTTGCGCTATCGCCTGAATGAATGGGCGCGCCTTTCGCTGCTCTATGAGTTGGATCAGGTCGGCGGCTCGAGAGAGTCCGGGTCTGAAGAGCATTACACACTGGGAATGGGGGTCGCCTGGTAGCAGGGCCCCTGCTGCGTGGGCAGCCGGGGCTTATGCCGGCAGATTACAGACGCGCGCCGCCATCCAGCTCCAGAATACGACCGGTGTAGTAGTCGTTTTCCATGATGTAGGCCACCGAGTGGGCAATCTCGGCCGGCTTGCCCATGCGCTGCAGCGGAATGGTCGCAGTGACTTTGGCCAGGACTTCCGGGCGCATGCTGCCGGTCATCTCGGTTTCGATAAAGCCCGGCGCTACGCCCGCCACGCGGATGCCGTAACGCGCCAGTTCCTTGGCCCAGACCACGGTATCGGCGGCCACGCCCGCCTTGGCGGCGGAGTAGTTGGCCTGGCCCATGTTGCCGGCTCGGGAAATCGAGGAAATGTTGACGATGGCGCCCTGATTCTTCAGTTCGATCATCTTCGCTGCCACTTCACGGGTGCAGAGGAATACGCCGGTCAGGTTGACGTCGATCACCGCTTGCCACTGGGCCAGCGACATTTTGCTCATTTCGCCGTCCTTGACCTTGATGGTCAGGCCGTCACGCAGGATGCCGGCATTGTTGACCAGACCGTTGATCGCACCGAAATCTGCGGCGACCTGGCTCACCATGTGGATGACCTGTTCTTCATTGGCGACATTGCACAGATAGGAACGTGCTTCTGTGCCAGCGGCCTGACAGGCAGCAACTGCTTCATCGAGACGTTCCTGGTTGAGGTCAACCAGCGCCAGCCTGGCGCCTTTGGCGGCCAGATACTCGGCCATGGCACGGCCAAGACCCTGGCCGCCTCCGGTGATCACGATGACTTTGTCTTTCAATTGCATTTGCTTATCCCCTGAAGGTGTGGATTGCTGTACCGGTGTCGGCCCCCAGGCAGGGAACCGACGCTGGTCCGTGTATGACGATTTTCTTTCAAGGAGTCACAAGGTGAACTCGAAGGCCGCAAAGCATGCCCGAGAATTGCTGCTCAAGGAATACCGGGGGGTACTTTCTACGCACTCCAAAGCCATGCCGGGCTTCCCGTTTGGCTCGCTGGTGCCGTATTGCCTGGATGCCCATGGCTGGCCGCTTCTTTTGATCAGCCGGATCGCCCAGCATACGCATAACCTGCAACTGGACTGCCGTTGCTCGCTGCTGGTCGGTGAGCGGGCGGCGGTGGATGTGCAGGCCGCCGGGCGGCTGACCCTGCTGGCCGAGGCGCGGCAACTGGTCGATCCGCCAGCCATCGAGGCTGCTGCAGAGCGCTATTACCGCTACTTTCCGGATTCAGCGGATTACCACGAGGTGCATGATTTCGATTTCTGGCAGTTGCAACCGGTGCGTGCCCGCTATATCGGCGGTTTTGGCGCCATTCACTGGCTGGATCAGGTGACGCTGGGCAATCCGTTTGAGCGTGCGGCTGAAGCCTCGATGGTGGAGCATATGAACAGTGACCATGCGGCGGCTATCGGCCATTACGTAAAACTTGCCGGGTTACCGGAGAATGCCCCGGCCGAACTGGTCGGGATCGACAGCGAAGGCTTTCATCTGCGTATCGGCCAGGCTCTGCACTGGCTGGAGTTTCCCCAGCCCTGCAGCACCGCAGGTGCGGTGCGTCAGGCGCTGGTAGCGCTGGCCGGTGCAGAGCGCTGGCCTGACAGTCAGGCGACCAGCGGTCAGTGCCTGACTTGAATTGTTCTGCGCTAACCTTCATCTAACCCGTTACGGATGCGCAGCATCCTTCAAGGATTTTTCTGATGTTTTTCTTGTTATTCCTCGTGTTCCCCTTTCTTGAGCTGGCGCTGCTGATCAAGGTAGGCGGGGTCATTGGCGTATTGCCGACGCTGCTGCTACTGATAGTTTCGGCCGTGCTCGGCAGCACCTTGTTGCGCGTCGCCGGGCTGGCCACTGCCTTGCGTGCGCGGGAAAAACTGGCCCGCGGCGAGGCGCCCGAGCGGGAAATGCTCGAGGGCATGCTGGTTGCACTTGGCGGAGGTTTGCTGATCCTGCCGGGATTCATCAGCGATGTAATCGGTCTGCTGTGTCTGCTGCCGTTTACCAGGCGCCTGATCCTGCGCCGCCTGCTGGCGCGGATCGAGGAGCAGGCCATGCGCCAGCGGGCATTTGCCGATGATTTGCAGGCGCGCAATGCGCCCGAGCGTCCCAATGTCATCGAGGGCGAGTTCGAGCGGCGTGACCAGTAAAAAATATCGCTGCAGCCCTTGAAATCGCTTTCGACACCCACCATCTACTGATCACCGCAAGGTGCTTGCCGTTCAGGCAAACAGACTTCGCAGTGTGCGTTGCATGCTGCAACCGGCGCCGCCGGACTCAAGAAAACCGTCAGTGCCGGGCACTGGCGCATCATCAACACTAGGGAGATATCGATAATGAAGCTTCGTCCACTGCATGACCGCGTCGTTATTCGTCGCAGCGAAGAAGAAACCAAGACTGCCGGTGGCATCGTGCTGCCTGGCTCGGCTGCCGAGAAGCCGAATCGTGGGGAAATCGTCGCTGTAGGCGCCGGCCGTGTGCTGAAAAGCGGTGAAGTACGCCCTGTCGCCGTGAAAGTGGGTGACAAGGTGGTATTTGGCCCTTATTCCGGCAGCAACACCGTCAAGGTTGACGGCGAAGACCTGCTGGTGATGAGCGAAAGCGAAATCCTGGCTGTCGTTGAAGACTGATAGCCGGTTTTACGACATCGTCGCAATGAATTCTGTTCTACGAAACGAATTGAGGAATACCGATCATGGCTGCAAAAGAAGTTAAATTTGGTGACTCCGCACGCAAGAAGATGCTGGCTGGCGTAAACGTCCTGGCTGACGCGGTCAAAGCTACCCTCGGCCCGAAAGGCCGTAACGTGATCATCGAGAAGAGCTACGGCGCTCCGACCATCACCAAGGATGGCGTATCCGTTGCCAAGGAAATCGAGCTGAAGGACCGCTTTGAAAACATGGGCGCCCAGCTGGTCAAGGACGTCGCCTCGCGCGCCAACGATGACGCCGGTGACGGCACCACCACTGCTACCGTACTGGCTCAGGCCATCGTCAACGAAGGCCTGAAAGCCGTCGCTGCCGGCATGAACCCGATGGATCTCAAGCGCGGCATCGACAAGGCGACCATCGCCATCGTGGCCCAGCTGAAAACCCAGTCCAAGCCTTGCGCCGACACCAAGGCCATCGCCCAGGTGGGTACCATCTCCGCCAACTCGGACAATTCCATCGGCGACATCATTGCCGAAGCCATGGAAAAAGTCGGCAAGGAAGGCGTGATCACTGTTGAGGAAGGTTCGGGTCTGGAAAACGAACTGTCGGTCGTTGAAGGCATGCAGTTCGACCGTGGTTACCTGTCGCCGTACTTCATCAACAAGCCGGACACCATGGTTGCCGAGCTGGAAAGCCCGCTGATCCTGTTGGTCGACAAAAAGATCTCCAACATCCGTGAACTGCTGCCGGTGCTCGAAGCCGTGGCCAAGTCCGGTCGTCCGTTGCTGATCGTTGCCGAAGACGTTGAAGGCGAAGCCCTGGCGACTCTGGTAGTGAACAACATGCGCGGCATCGTCAAGGTTGCTGCGGTCAAGGCACCGGGCTTCGGCGATCGCCGCAAAGCCATGCTGCAGGACATCGCTGTTCTGACTGGCGGTACCGTGATCTCCGAAGAAATCGGTCTGAGCCTGGAAGGCGCCACTCTGGAGCATCTGGGTAACGCCAAGCGCGTGATCCTGAGCAAGGAAAACACCACCATCATCGACGGTGATGGCGTGCAGAACGACATCCAGGCCCGTGTACTGCAGATCCGCAAGCAGATCGAAGACACCACGTCCGACTACGACAAAGAGAAGCTGCAAGAGCGTCTGGCCAAACTGGCTGGCGGTGTTGCCGTAATCAAGGTCGGCGCCGGTTCCGAAGTGGAAATGAAAGAGAAGAAAGCCCGCGTTGAAGACGCCCTGCACGCTACCCGTGCAGCCGTTGAAGAAGGCGTGGTACCTGGCGGCGGCGTGGCCCTGGTGCGCGCTTTGCTGGCCATCAGTGAGCTGAAAGGCGACAACGCCGATCAGGACGTTGGTATCGCGCTGCTGCGTCGTGCCGTTGAAGCGCCGCTGCGCCAGATCGTTGCCAACTCCGGTGACGAGCCGAGCGTAGTGGTCGACAAGGTCAAGCAGGGTACCGGCAACTTCGGCTACAACGCAGCGACCGGTGAATACGGTGACATGATCGAGATGGGTATTCTCGATCCGGCCAAGGTAACCCGCTCTGCATTGCAGGCCGCTGTGTCCGTAGCCAGCCTGATGATCACCACCGAAGCCATGATCGCCGAGATTCCGGAAGACAAGGCCGCTGGTGGCGGCATGCCGGATATGGGCGGTATGGGCGGCATGGGTGGTATGGGCGGCATGATGTAAGCCGACCAGCCTCGCTGTTCAACAAAACCCCCGCCTCGTGCGGGGGTTTTGCATTTTGAGGTCGGCAAAGTTCGGCCCGGTTTTTCTGCAGGTCAGCGAACACCGGGCAGGTGCTCCCGGGCGGGTGTTTCTGCTGAACTGGCGGGTAGCGGAGCCAGCCAGCTGGCTCCGCTAGTGAACAGCAGCTCAGGCCGCCGGCTCGCACAGTTGCACTGTCGCGATCTCGCTGGCCAGCAGCCGTGCCTTGAGCTGCTCGGCCTGTGCGCGGGCCTTGATTACCGAATGCTCCTTGACGTGACCGTAGCCGCGAATCTGTTCCGGCAATTCAGCCAGCGCTACTGCGGTTCGGTAGTTGTCCGGGCGCAACTGCTTGAGCAGCAGCTCGATCAGTGCCTCGTACTCGCCGATCAACGCCTGCTCGAGCTTGCGTTCGGGGCTGTGGCCGAAGGGGTCGAACAGCGTGCCGCGGAGGAACTTGAAGTGCGCCAGCAAGCCGAAGGCCTTGAGCATCCACGGGCCGAACTGGCGTTTGCGTGGCTGTCCGCCGGCATCGGTCTGGCTCAGCCAGGATGGCGCCAGGTGGAACTGCAGGCGGTAATCACCGGCAAACTGTTCCTGTAGTTGCTGGATAAAGCTGCCGTCGCTGTACAGCCGGGCGACCTCATATTCGTCCTTGTAGGCCAGCAGCTTGAAGTAGTAACGCGCGACCGCTTTGCTCAGCGCCTGATCGGCACCCGGGTCAGCGGCACTGACCCGCTGCACCAGTGCACGATAGCGCGCGGCATAACGTCCATTCTGATAAGCGACAAGTCGCGCTGCGCGGTCGTCGAGCAGTTCGTCCAGGGTCACGCAAGGCGCCTTGACTGGCGTCGGCTGCGCCAGCTTTTCCACCGCAGGCAGATCGTGGGCAGCGCGGCGGCCCCAGAGGAAGGCTTGCTGGTTGAGCGCAACGGCCACGCCGTTGAGTTCGATGGCCTTGGCGATAGCCTCGGCGGAAACCGGTAGCAGACCTTGCTGGTAGGCGAAGCCGAGCATGAACAGATTGCTGGCGATGCTGTCGCCGAGCAGGCGGGTAGCCAGGTGGGTAGCGTCGACGAAATGGCACTTGCCTTCGCCCACCGCTTCGATCAGCGCCTCACGCATGGCTGCGCCGGGTATCTGCGCATCCGGGTTGCGGGTGAACTCGGCGGTGGCGGCTTCATGGCTGTTGATCACCGCGTGGGCGATCTTGTCATTCAGCTTGGCCAGGGCTTCTTCGCTAGCGGCGACCACCAGGTCGCAGCCAACCAGCAGGTCGGTCTCGCCGGCAGCAATGCGCACGGCGAAGATGTCGTCCTGTTTGGCCGCGATGCGGATATGGGTAATCACCGGGCCGAATTTCTGCGCCAGTCCGGCCTGATCGAGCACGCTGCAACCCTTGCCTTCCAGATGTGCGGCCATGCCCAGCAGCGCGCTGGCGGTGGTCACGCCCGTGCCGCCGACACCCGGCATCAGGATGTTCCACGGTCGTTGCAGACTTGGCTGGCGCGGCTCCGGCAGGGCCACGAACAGTGCCTTGGCACCCAGCGCCTCGGGCTTGCGCAGGCTGCCACCGTGCACGCTGACGAAGCTCGGGCAGAAACCCTCGACGCAGGAAAAGTCCTTGTTGCAGGAGTTCTGGTCGATCTCGCGCTTGCGCCCCAGTTCGGTCTCCAGCGGCAGCACCGACAGGCAATTGGATTTGACCCCGCAGTCGCCACAACCTTCGCACACCGCCGGGTTGATGAACACGCGCTGCTGCGGATCGACCAGCTTGCCGCGCTTGCGCCGGCGACGTTTCTCGGTAGCGCAGGTCTGGTCGTAAATGAGCACCGAGCAGCCCTTGAATTCGCGCAGCTCGCGCTGCACGGCGTCCAGCTCACTGCGGTGGTGGAAGGTCACTATCGGCGCGAAGGTTTCGCGGCTCGGGTACTTTTCCGGCTTGTCGCTGACCAGCGCAATGCGTTTCACCCCTTCGGCGAACACCTGCTGGCTGAGCTGGTCGACGCGCAGCTCGCCATCGATCGGCTGGCCACCGGTCATGGCCACCGCATCGTTGTAGAGAATCTTGTAGGTGATGTTGACGCCGGCGGCCACGGCGGCGCGCAGGGCCAGTTGGCCGGAGTGGAAATAGGTGCCGTCGCCAAGGTTCTGGAAGATGTGCGGAGTGTCGGTGAAGGGTGCCTGACCGATCCAGGTCGCGCCCTCGCCACCCATCTGGGTAAAGGTGTCGGTGTTGCGATCCATCCACTGGGTCATGTAGTGGCAACCGATGCCGCCCTGGGCGCGACTGCCATCCGGCAGTCTGGTCGAGGTGTTGTGCGGGCAGCCGGAGCAGAAATGCGGGGTGCGCAGGGTGTGGTGCCGGGGCGCGGCCAGCGAAGCTTCCTTGGCGGCGAGGAAGTCCAGGCGTTCTTCGATGGTTGCGCTGCAGTAGATCGGCGCCAGACGCCTGGCAATCACCCGGGCAATCATCGCCGGGGTCAGCTCGGAGAGGTTCGGCAGCAGGGACGTGCCGCCCTCGTCGAACTCGCCGACCACCCGTGGGCGTTTTTCCACCGGCCAGTTGTACAGCTGGCCGGTGACCTGATCTTCGATGATGCTGCGTTTTTCCTCGACCACCAGAATCTCGTCCAGCCCCTGGGCGAACTCATGCACCGATACCGGTTCCAGCGGCCAGCTCATGCCGACCTTGAGCACGCGCAAGCCAACCTGGGCACAAAGCGCTTCGTCCAGCCCAAGGTCTTCCAGGGCCTGGCGCACGTCCAGATAGGACTTGCCGGTGGTGATGATGCCCAGCCGTGGGTTCGGCGAATCGAGCATTACCCGGTTCAGCTGGTTGGCGCGGGCGAAGGCGCGCGCGGCGTAAATCTTGTAAGTGTTGAGGCGGGCTTCCTGGGCCAGCGGCGGGTCCGGCCAGCGGATGTACACACCATCTTCGGGCAGCACGAAGTCCTCGGGAATCTTCACCGTGACCCGCAACGGATCGACCTCGACCACGGCGGAGGAGTCGACGTTCTCGGCGATGGTTTTCAAGGCTACCCAGCAACCGCTGTAACGCGACAGTTCCCAGCCGATGATTCCGTAATCGAGCAGCTCCTGAACGTCGGCCGGATTGAGTACCGGGATCGACGCGGCGATAAACGCATGCTCGCTCTGGTTGGCGATGCTCGACGACTTGCAGCCATGGTCATCGCCGGCCAGCAGCAGCACGCCGCCATGCTCGGAGACCCCGGCCGAGTTGCCGTGCTTGAACACATCGCCACAGCGGTCCACCCCCGGCCCCTTGCCGTACCACATGGCAAACACGCCGTCGTAACGCGCACCGGGAAACAGGCTGGTTTGCTGGCTGCCCCATACCGAGGTGGCGGCCAACTCTTCGTTAACCCCGGGCTGGAAGTGGATGTTATTGGCCTGCAGGAAGGTCTTGGCTTCCCACAGGCTCTTGTCCAGATTGCCCAGTGGCGAGCCGCGATAGCCGGAGATGAAACAGGCGGTGTTCAGGCCGTTGGCCGTATCGCGTTGCTTCTGCAGCATGGGCAAGCGCGTCAGCGCCTGGGTGCCGGTGAGGTACAGGTGTCCGGTGGCAAGACTGTACTTGTCATCCAGATGAATTTCGGCCAGAGACATGCGGGCGCTCCTCTTGTGGGTATCGAGAGCTGCGCGGGCACCGGTTAATGCCTGCGCGGTCGGGTTGCCGGCAGGATCACTGCATGCAACAGCTGAACAAGAATAGGATCGAGCGGTTGCGCTTTTCTTTCTTTTTCAGGTTGAAACGGCAATGTTTTGCATGTCTTATTCAGTAAAGCTGAAATACGGGAATTATTCATGCAGGACAGTCTGAGCCCCATTGATCGCAAGATTCTGCGCCTGCTGCAGCGCAACGCCGATCTGTCTGCGGCCGAGGTGGCAGAAAAAGTCGGGCTGTCCCAGTCGCCGTGCTGGCGGCGAATCAACCGTATGCAGGAAGAAGGGCTGATCGAACGCAAGGTCGCCTTGCTTAATCACAAGAAGCTCGGCTTCAGCATCACCGTGTTTGTCGACATCAAACTGTCGGCCCATGGCCGCAGTCACCTGCAGGAGTTCGAGCAGGCGGTGGTCGGTTATCCGGAGGTGCTGGAGTGCTACACCATGGCCGGTGGCTCGGACTACCTGTTGAAGGTGGTGGCCAAGGATATGACCGGCTACGAGCGCTTCCTGCGCGACCACCTGCTGCAACGCCCGCACGTGCAGGAAGCGCATTCGCATATCGCCATGAGCGAAGTCAAACGCACCAGCGAACTGCCGCTGGATTGAATGCGCAGGTGTGCGGTTGACTGCTTGCCTGGCCGTCGGGTATCGGTAGCGCTGCTGCCGGAATGCATGCGGGCTTGACTGAGCGGATCACGGCTCCAGCCAAACGCAAGATTTTGCAAGCGCTAACAGGTGGTTTGCTGCCAGACTGGCGGCAATTTTCCGGAGTCGTGGCATGAATCTGTCGCTGTATTTGCTTACCGTACTGATCTGGGGCACCACCTGGATCGCCCTCAAACTTCAGCTGGGCGAGGTGGCAATTCCGCTGTCGATTGCCTATCGCTTTGCGCTGGCGGCGCTGGTGCTGTTCGTGTTGCTGCGCCTCAGCGGAAAACTGCAGGTACTCGGTCGTCGTGGCCAGCTGTTCTGCCTGCTGCAGGGTCTGTGCCTGTTCTGTCTGAATTTCATGTGTTTCTACACTGCCAGCCAATGGATACCCAGCGGGCTGGTCGCGGTGGTGTTTTCCACGGCCACTTTATGGAATGCACTGAATGCGCGCTTGTTCTTCGGCCGGCGGCTTGCGGCCAATGTGCTGTGGGGCGGCCTGTTCGGTCTGGGCGGCCTGAGCCTGCTGTTCTGGCCCGAACTGGCTGACCATACCGCCAGCCGCGAGACCCTCCGGGGGCTGGGCCTGGCCCTGCTGGGCACGCTGTTTTTCTCGGCCGGCAACATGCTGTCCAGCGTGCAGCAGCAGGCCGGTCTGCGTCCGCTGAGCACCAATGCCTGGGGCATGCTTTACGGGGCGCTGATTCTGGCCGGCTACTGTGTGGTGACGGGGGTGCCGTTGAGCTTCGACAGCTCGCCGCGCTATCTGGGTTCCCTGTTGTACCTGGCGATTCCCGGCTCGGTGATCGGTTTCACCGCTTACCTGACGCTGGTCGGGCGCATGGGGCCGGAACGTGCGGCGTATTGCACGGTGCTGTTTCCGCTGGTGGCGCTGAATATCTCGGCGGTGCTGGAGGGCTATCAGTGGACCCTGCCGGGCCTGCTCGGGCTGCTGCTGGTGATGCTGGGCAATGTGCTGGTGTTCCGTCAGCCGCGGCCGGTACTGGCCGCAGCGCAACTGGCGCCCTGAGCAGGCTTACAGCTTGCGGTTCAGACCGAAGCGCTTGGTCAGAGCCTTTTCCAGCAGGCCCTGAGGCAGCAAGCGCGCCATCAGCGGCAGGCTGTGGCTGCCATGGCCAAGGCGCACCAGACGTTTGCGCGGTGAGCGCTGCACAGCCCGTAGCAGTTGCCGGGCAAACTCGGCAGCCGGTGTGGGTTTTTCCTGAGAGACATTCGCCCGTGTGCGGATGCCGTCGCGTAGCGGCCACCAGGGCGAAGACTCGTTGATCAGCTGCTCCGCATGCTGGCTGGCGTTGGCGCCAAAATTGGAGGCAATCGCTCCCGGCTGCACTTCCATTACTTCGATGGAGAAGGGCGCCAGCTCCATGCGCAGCGCATCGGATAGTGAGTGCACCGCTGCTTTCGAGGCACAGTAGGCGCCGGCAAACGGGGTGGTCAGCACCCCGGAAACGCTGCCGATATTCACCACCAGCCCCTTGCTCGCACGCAGCAACGGGAAGCAGGCGCGGGTCACGCCGACCAGCGAGAACAGGTTGGTTTCGAACTGCTGACGCATGGCTTCCACGCCGCCGTCGAGCAGCGGGCCGATACCGCCGTAGCCGGCGTTGTTGATCAGCACATCCAGCCGGCCGGCTTCGCTACTCAGACGCTCGACCATCTGCCCGATCACCCGGGCATCGTTGACATCCAGTGCCACTCCCCGGAATCCCGCTGCGTTCAGTTGCTCGAGGTCTGCGGCTTTGCGGGCACCGGCCCAGACCTGATACCCGGCGGCCTTGAAGGCATCCGCCAGCGCCCGGCCGATACCGCTGGAACAGCCACTGATTAGAACGACGGGGAGAGGCATGCTTGCTCCTATTTGAATTGCGATGAATGTGATGCGTGTCGGGCGGCAACACATAACGATGAAGGGTATTGATCACACATCTTGCGGATGGTCGCGCAGGAACACCAGTTTGTCGGCGCTGGACTGCTCTGCGCTGTAGCGATAACCCTGCGCATCGAATTGCTGCAGGGCAACGGGATCGCGCAGCTGATTTTTGATCACGTAGCGCGCCATCAGGCCACGGGCTTTTTTGGCGTAGAAGCTGATGATCTTGTACTGGCCGTTTTTCAGGTCTTTGAATTCGGTTTCGATGACCCGCGCATTCAGCACCTTGCGCTTGACCGAACTGAAGTACTCATTGGAGGCCAGATTGAGCAGGATGTCATCGCCCTGTTTGGCCAGCGCCTGGTTCAGCCAGCTGCTGATGCGCTCGCCCCAGAACTCATAGAGGTTCTTGCCGCGCGGGTTGGTCAGTCTGGTGCCCATTTCCAGGCGGTAAGCCTGCATCAGGTCGAGCGGACGCAACAGGCCATACAACCCGGAGAGCATGCGCAGGTGCTGCTGGGCGAAGTCGAAATCCGCTGCGCTGAAGTCCTCGACCGCCAGGCCGGTATACACATCGCCCTTGAATGCCAGCAGCGCCTGCCGTGCGTTGTCTGTAGTGAAGGGTGTCTGCCAGCTGCCGTAACGGGCGGCGTTCAGTCCGGCCAGCGGATCGGAGAGTTTCATCAACTTGCCGATTTGCGCGGGGTTGAGCTGGCGCAACTGCTCGATCAACAGCTGTGCCTGATCGAGATGTTCGGGCTGGGTAAAGCGTGTGGTAACCGGTTCCGAGTCGTAGTCCAGCGTCTTCGCCGGGGAAATCACCATCAACATGCAAGTGTCTCGCAGGGTTTGTTTGGAATTGACTGCACTAACTAACCGGACGGGACACTAGTGCACTTTGGTGCCGGCAATTCTAACCCATGTGCTTGTACGGGCCGGCGGCTGGCCGCAGATTGGCCGGCAAATTGCGGCACCGGCGCAATGCCGTGACAGGGCTGCTGGAGGTCTTGCGGAGGAAGTGTTCGGGGCGCGGGAGAAAACTGCCAGCGGGTCTGCTCTGGCGAAAAAAGCTGGTTTTCCGGCGGGGCGGACTACCGACTCTAACGGCCATGACAGGTCACGCCAAGCACTTTCTGTCGAATGTGAAAAATAAGCCGCTGAGGGCGAAAAGCGCTTTTTTCCATGGTCGGAAATGCGGTATTAACAACCTAGACCGCCGCAACCTGCCAACACAGGTGGCGTCTTCACTTGCGTAGCTTGCGGCTGGTCGGTCTCAAATTCCGGCGGAGCGCCGCGCAGGCAATCCGTCACCGTCAATTGCATGAGGTGACCGAGTATGGATCAAAGCGGACGCGCAAGTACCGAGCAGCCAATCCTCTACGTCCTTGATACCAATGTCCTGATCCACGATCCCAATGCGTTGCTGAATTTCGAAGAACACCACGTAGCCATTCCGATGACCGTGCTCGAGGAGCTGGACAAGCTCAAGGCCGGCAAGCACTCGGTGGCAGCCGAGTGCCGCCAGGCGATCCGCATGATTGACCAGATTCTCGGCGAGGCTACCCCTGAACAGGTGGAGAGGGGGGTACCGATCCAACGCGGCAAGAGCGGGCCGCGCGGTAGCATGTCGATCCTGATGAGCCGGCGCGCCGAGCCGATCATGCTGCTGCCGGAAAACCTCAACGACAACAAGATCATCAACCAGCTGGTCGAACTGCGCAGCCGTCATCCGGGCACCAGCGTGGTGCTGGTGACCAAGGACATCAACATGCGCCTGAAGGCGCGCGCCTGCGGAATCGAGTCGGAGGATTACCATACCGACCAGCTGGTCGATGATGTGTCGCTGCTGTCGCAGGGTTATCACGACCTTGAGGGCTCCTTCTGGGACCGGGTCAACAAGGTGGAAACCCGCCAGGGGCATGGCAAGACCTGGCACACCGTGCAGATGCTGGAAAAACTGCCGGTGCATATCAATGACTTCATCCTCGATGCCCAGGGCTTTGTCGGCTGGGTCAAGGAAGTTGGTGAAAACGAACTGCTGATCCTCGACATGCATCACGAGCAATTGATGCATCAGGAGGCATGGGGTCTGCGTCCGCGGGATATCTACCAGTCGCTGGCACTGTATGCGCTGCTCGATCCGGACATCCATCTGGTCAACCTGTCCGGCGCTGCCGGTTCCGGCAAGACCATTCTGGCACTGGCGGCAGCGATCGAACAGACCATGGTCAGCAAGCGCTACCGGCGCATTATCGCCACCCGTAGTGTGCAGGGGCTGGATCAGGAAATCGGCTTTCTGCCGGGTACCGAGGCGGAGAAAATGGAACCCTGGCTGGGTGCGATTACCGACAACCTGGAGGCGCTGCACATGGAGGACGAGAGCACCAACGGCAGCGTCGATTACATCCTGCAAAAGGTGCCGATGCAGTTCAAATCGCTCAACTACATCCGTGGCCGCAGCTTCCAGCAGAGCCTGATCCTCATCGACGAGTGCCAGAACCTCACCCCGCACCAGATGAAAACCATCATCACCCGCGCCGGCAGCGGCTCGAAGGTGGTCTGTCTGGGTAACCTGGCGCAGATCGATACGCCTTACCTGTCGGCACCCAGCTCGGGCCTGACCTACCTGACCGAGCGTTTCAAGGACTTCCCGCACGGGGTGCACGTGACCCTGCAAGGGGTGCCGCGCTCTGTACTGGCCGAGTTCGCCGAAGCCAATATGTAGCGAAGATGAACCCGGTCATGAATGTGGCCGGGTTCGAGGTTACAGGCAGCCGCAGCAGGACTCTGCAAGTGGGGCTGCTGGAGGTGCTCCGAGCCTTGCTAGTCAGTGCCGGAGGCCAGGCAAGACCAATAGTTCCCTGGTTCCTTCCCGCAACGGGCAAGCATCAATCCCTTGCGATAGCTTGCGGGTCGCATCCTCCGGCCCAGGCCCACAGGACACGGTTGCGCAGGGCGGCAGGATCCTGCAAGCGGTTGACCGCAAGCTCGGCCAGTTCGCTCCAGTAGGGATCGACTTTGGCCCGGGCAATACTTACCCGCGAAGCCAGATTGGCCCATGCCGGCGGCAGGCGTGTACGGCGGCCGCTAAAGCCGCCGTTGCGGTCGCGGGCCAGATAGCGCACCCGGGGAATGCCCGAGAGCAGGATGCGAGCAAAACACATCAGACAGGGCTGCAGGCTCACATAAAGGGTCAGCGTGTGGCGATCCTGATCAGGATGCAAAGTCTCCAGCTCATCGATTACCTGCATTTCGGCATGCCGGGCGCTGCCATAGTGGCTGCTGAAAACCCGGTTGCGTCCACTGAGCAGCAACTCCCCGGTCTGATTGACCAGCAGCGCGCCTACCGCATAACTGCCTTCCTCCAGCGCCAGCAGTGCCTGTTCGCAACAAAGCCGTGCCCAGAGGTCATCACTGCCGTTACCGGGAGGAGCCTGCTCCAGCAATGCGAGGTGTTTGGGATGCATATTTTCTCCCGTGAGCATCAGGGTTGCCACGGCCTGGCGGAATCCGCTGTCTATGACCTTGCGTTACTACCCTATACCAAGGTCTAGAATGCCTCCCGCTGAATGGGTAGCTGGTTGAATTTAATAGGTTTTTATAATTTAACCGGGAATGGGCGGCAGGTCTAAGACCAAAGTCTAGCTGTTGGCTGGACGGAGTCTGCTGTTAGGTTGAAGGTGTAATAACCCGTTCAATCCGGAGGCAATCATGGATTCTGAAAAAAATAATGCAACGGCGTACTGGAAGGCCAACGTGCGACTGATCACCTGTTGTCTGGTGGTCTGGGCCCTGGTTTCCTTTGGCTTTGGCATTTTGCTGCGTCCCATGCTGGCAGGTATTGCTGTCGGTGGTACTGATCTCGGCTTCTGGTTCGCCCAGCAAGGCTCGATCATTTCATTTATCGGGATCATTTTCTTCTACGCGTGGAAAATGAACAAACTCGATAAAAAATTCGACGTCGAGGAGTAATCCATGAGCCAGTTCGTAATCAACTTGCTGTTTGTGGGCGCCTCCTTTGCGCTCTACTTCGGCATCGCCATCTGGGCCCGTGCCGGCTCGACCAAGGAGTTCTATGTTGCTGGCGGTGGTGTTCACCCTGTCGTCAACGGTATGGCTACGGCGGCTGACTGGATGTCGGCGGCTTCCTTCATTTCCATGGCCGGCCTGCTCGCCGCCGGTGGTTAT
The DNA here is from genome assembly GCF_900105995.1 of Pseudomonas pohangensis. Classification (NCBI taxonomy): domain Bacteria; kingdom Pseudomonadati; phylum Pseudomonadota; class Gammaproteobacteria; order Pseudomonadales; family Pseudomonadaceae; genus Pseudomonas; species Pseudomonas pohangensis. The sequence goes on from NZ_LT629785.1 coordinate 665,974, forward strand.
GTCAACTCGACTTTCCTCATGGGCTGGACCGGTGGCTATGTGCTGCTGGCCATGTTGCTGGCGCCCTACCTGCGCAAATTCGGCAAGTTCACTGTGCCGGACTTCATCGGCGACCGTTTCTACAGTAACGGTGCGCGCATGGCGGCAGTGGTCTGTCTGATCATCATCTGCGTAACCTATGTAATCGGCCAGATGGCCGGTGCCGGTGTGGCCTTCTCGCGCTTCCTCGAAGTGGAAAACGCTACCGGCATCTGGATCGCTGCCGGCGTAGTGTTCGTCTACGCGGTATTCGGTGGCATGAAGGGCATCACTTACACCCAGGTAGCGCAGTACGTGGTACTGATCATCGCCTACACCATTCCGGCGGTTTTCATCTCCCTGCAACTGACCGGCAACCCGGTACCGATGTTCGGCATGTTCAGTGATCATGTCGAGTCCAGTGTGCCATTGCTGCAGAAGCTTAATGATGTCGTCATGGGTCTGGGCTTCACCTCCTACACCGGCGATGTCAGCAGCAAGCTGAACATGTTCCTGTTCACCATGTCGCTGATGATCGGTACTGCCGGTCTGCCGCACGTAATCATTCGCTTCTTCACCGTACCGAAGGTGGCTGATGCACGCTGGTCGGCTGGCTGGACCCTGGTGTTCATCGCCATGCTCTATCTGACCGCCCCGGCTGTGGCTTCCATGGCTCGTCTGAACCTGTTGACCACCGTCTATCCGCAGGGTGACGAGGCAGCACCGATCCAGTACGAAAACCGTCCGGACTGGGTGAAGACCTGGGAAAAGACCGGTCTGATCGTCTGGGAAGACAAGAACGCTGATGGTCGTATCCAGCTGTATAACGACACCAACACGGCCTTTACCCCCACCGCTGAAGCACGCGGCTGGAAAGGTAACGAGCTGACCGTGAACAACGACATCCTGGTACTGGCCAACCCGGAAATTGCCAACCTGCCGAGCTGGGTCATTGGCCTGATCGCTGCCGGTGCAATTGCTGCGGCACTGTCCACGGCTGCCGGTCTGTTGCTGGCGATTTCCTCGGCGGTCAGTCATGACCTGATCAAGAACATGATCAATCCGAAAATCAGCGAGAAGGGGGAAATGCGCGCAGCGCGAATCTCCATGGGTGTGGCTATCCTGCTGGCCACCTATCTGGGGCTCAATCCGCCAGGCTTTGCCGCGCAGGTGGTGGCATTGGCCTTCGGTATAGCCGCGGCCACGCTGTTCCCGGCGCTGATGATGGGGATTTTCTCCAAGCGGGTGAACAATAAGGGCGCCGTTGCCGGCATGCTGGTTGGTCTGGTGTTCACCGTGGTGTACATCTTCCTGTACCTGGGCTGGTTCTTCATCCCCGGCACGGCGACCTATGCCAACACTCCGGATAACTGGCTGTTCGGTATCTCGCCGCTGTCCATCGGTACTGTCGGTGCGGTGATCAACTTCGCGGTGGCCTACGCCGTGTCGCTGGCGACCGAAGCTCCGCCGCAAGCTATCCAGGATCTGGTAGAAAGCGTGCGTACTCCAAAAGGTGCTGGTGCAGCGCCGCATCCTTCGAGTGCGTTGAGTCACTGAGGATAATCATGCCTGATCGTTTTTGATCAGGGTATTATCAGCGGGCCTCCTTGTGAGGCCCGTTTTCATTAGGGAGTGATTCAATGCTGTGGACACTGATCGCGATCGGTATCGCGGGACTGGGGGCAGCAGGCATTGCCATGCTGCTGCGCAAACTGACGCGCAACCGCTTGCCGAAGTGGATCATCCCCGCGTTTGGCGGTCTGGGCATGCTGGGCTACCAGATTTACTACGAGTACAACTGGTTCGAGCATCAATTGCAGCGCCAGCCGGCTGAGGCTGTATTGGTGGCCAGTGAAACCGGCGAAGTGCTCTGGCGTCCGTGGACGTTCTTCCGGCCGATGACCACGGCTTTCACCGTGCTCGACAAGAAGAGTCTGCAGCGCGAGGAAGCTTCGGGCCAAACGGTGGTGGCCTTCAATCTGTACCGTTTTGAAAAGCAGCATATTGACCAGGTCAGTCATCAGTCGTACCTGCTCAATTGCACCACGGCAGAGCTGCTGCCGCTGGACCCGCAGCAAAAGCCGCTGCTGGAGCAGATCAGGCGCATAGAACGGACGGAAACACTTTACCTGCAGGTCTGCGAGTAAGCCGTTGGGGTGTCGCCCCGGGGCAAAGGTTACAACGAGTGGGCAGTTTGTCGGCGGCGCCAGCTGCCGAGCTGCTCATCCAGGGCGGCCAGGCTGTTGATGCCCTGCTGGCGGGCTTTGCTGAACAGGATCAGTGCCAGCTCTGCAGTGACCAGTGCATCGGCGCTGGCGCTGTGTCTTTCCAGTACTTCCAGACTGAAATATTCGACCCAGGCGTCCAGTCCGCCTTTATAGATTCTGGCTTGCGGGCAGAGCATGGGTGCGACTTCAGCCAGATCAAAGAAGCGGTGCCGCAACTCATAGCCAAGGTTGCTTTTCAGCGAGCGTGCCAGCATGCGCTGGTCGAAGGGCGCGTGATAGCCGATCACCGGGCTGTCACCGAGAAAGTCGAGGAAGTCGAGAAGCGCCTCTGCTGGCTCCAGGCCGGCGGCGATGGTGCTGGGTGCAAGGCCGTGAATCAGGATGCTTTCGCTGACTTTGTGATCGCCTTGCAGGGTGCTCTCGTAGCGCGTACCCAGATCAATGCAGCCGTCCTCGATCACCCACGCACCAATCGACAGCACGTGGTCGCGGTTGGTGTTCAGTCCGGTGGTTTCCAGATCCAGTACTACCAGGCGCTGCTCTTGCAGCGGGCGCTGGTCAGGCGCCATAGGGGTGGGCAGGGCGTCAAGGCGGGCTTGCTGGGCTTCCGTGACTTCTGCGGCCTGGCTGCGGCCAAGCCAGCCTAACAGGCGTTTCATAGCTGGTAACGTAACGCGAGACTGGATTGCAGGCGCTGCGCCTGACGGAAGGACTCGCGCAGTACGCGGCGGTCCAGATCGTTGAGATCGTCGGGGTCGATGCGGTTGGAAAACGGCAATCCGGCCTTGGCCTGTGACTGGTGCAGCTGCATGCGAATCAGCTGGATGTAACGGTAGGCTTCTTCATAGGCAGCGCCATCCAGTGCTTCGATGACGCCCTTCCTGACCAGCTGGTCAAGCCGCTCCAGCGTGCTGCAGTCTTCAACGCCATTGGCCAGCGCGAGCAGGCGCGCGGCATCGACAAAAGGCGTGAGCCCCTGCACCTTGAGGTCGAGGGTGTCTTTTTCCGAGCCCTTGCGCGCCACACTGAAATCGCGGAAGAAACCACCCAGCGGTGGCCGGTGGGTCAGGGCATTGGCTGCCATCATTTTCTGGAACAGGCTGTTGCCGGCAATCTGTTCGAGCAGGTCCTGGCGCAATTGCTGGCAGCCTTCTTCCGGGCCCCAGACCACGCGCAGGTCGAAGTAGATGGTGGAGCCGAGCAGATTCTCGGGAGTGGCTTCGTAGACGAAGCCGGAAAGGCGGTTGGCCCACTCTTTTTGCGACAGGCACAGCTGCGGGTTGCTGGCCATGATGTTGCCCTTGCACAGGGTGAACTCACACTGGTCGAGGGCTTCGTTGATGCGCCGGGCCAGCGGCAGCAATTGCTGGCGAATGCGTTCGGCCTCCTGGGCATCGGCCGCATCGAACAGGATGCCGTTGTCCTGGTCGGTATGCAGGGTCTGCTCGCGGCGTCCCTCGCTGCCGAACACCAGCCAGCTGAAAGCGATGCCCGGATCGCCGAGCTCCTTGATACACAGCTCGATCACGCGGCAAACGGTGTGATCGTTGAGCAGGGTGATCAGGTGGGTGATCTGGGTGGAGCTGGCGCCATGGGCGAGCATGCGGTCCACCAGCTTGCGGATGTCGTCGCGCATCAGTACCAGTGCTTCGATGGAGGCGGCATTGCGGATGGTCCGGGCCAGATGTACCAGATCAACGCGCTGCAGGGAAAACAGGTCGCGCTCGGAAATCACACCGCACAGCCGGCCGTTGTCGACCACGCAGACGTGGGCGATATGCCGCTCGGTCATGGCAATGGCGGCATCGAAGGCGCTGGCGCGGGACGGCAGATGGAACGGGTTGGGTGTCATCAGCTGACTGATCGGCTGCTGCAGATCGGTGTGCTCCCGGGCGATGCTCTTGCGTAGATCGCGCAGGGTGAAGATGCCCAGCGGTTTCATGTCTTCTTCAGCAATGACGATACTGCCGACCTGCAGATCGTGCATCAGGCGGACCGCGCCTTGCAGTGTTTCTGTGGGCGGGCAGGTCAACGGCTGGCGCATTGACAGTTCGCCGAGGGTGGTTTCCAGGGAGTATTGCGAACCCAGCGACTCCGCCGCACGTGCCTGCACCTGCTGGTTGACCTGGTCGAGCAGGCTGCTGACTCCGCGCAGGGCGAAGTCGCGAAACGGGTTGGAATTGGTGAACAGGCGGATAAACGCCGGCTTGGCCAGCAGCAGGCAGAAAGTATCAATCGCCGCCAGGTGCTCGGTGCGGGTAGCACGCTCACCCAGCAGGGCGGCTATCGGGAAGCATTCGCCGGTGCTGATCTCGAAGGTGTTCTGCTCGTCACTCGGTTCGGCATCGGCGCGCTTGCCGTGAATGCGCCCCTGCTTGACCACGTAGAAATACTCCACCGGGCCGTCCTGGGGCTTGATGATGGTGTCGCCTGCGGCATAGAAGCGTAACTTGCAGTTCTCCACCATGTAGCCCAGATGGGCGGTGTCCATCTGATTGAAGGGCGGGAACTTGTTCAGGAAATCCAGCGTGCCCTGAATGTTCTGCTGAACGGCGATCTTGCCCGTCTGGTCGAAAGCGTCCGCCTTGCTCATGCTGGCCCCTCAAGAAAAATGGTGTTTGGCTATCCTCGCAACATAGCCCGCCAGCCGCGTCCTGACCATTGCACTTAAGTCTACGGACTTGCCGGCGGCCTGCATTGGATGCAGTCAGACGTGGCTTCGCGAGTTACAATCCAGAGTCATTTTATTTGGAGCCGAACGTGCTGACTCATCTTGATAATCAGGGCCGTGCCCACATGGTCGATGTCACCGACAAGGCCGTTACCGCCCGTGAAGCCGTGGCCGAAGCGCGCATCCGCATGCTGCCGCAGACCTTGCAGATGATTCAGCAAGGTGGCCACCCCAAGGGTGATGTGTTTGCCGTGGCGCGCATCGCCGGCATCCAGGCGGCGAAGAAAACCCACGATCTGATCCCGCTCTGTCATCCGCTGCTGTTGACCAGTATCAAGGTGGAATTGGCTGCTGAAGGCGATGATCGGGTACATATCGTCGCCCGCTGCAAACTGGCCGGACAGACCGGGGTGGAAATGGAAGCCCTGACCGCTGCCAGTGTTGCCGCACTGACCATCTATGACATGTGCAAGGCAGTCGATCGCGGCATGTGCATCGAGCAGGTGCGCTTGCTGGAAAAACTTGGCGGCAAGAGCGGCCACTACCAGGCCGATTCACCAGAGTAGGAGACAGCCGGTGCTGCAGATTCAATATTTCGCCCGTTACCGTGAAATCCTTGGTACGGATGCCGAACAACTGGCCTGGACGCCGGAATTCGATAGTCTCGCTGCGTTGCGCCAGCACCTGCTGGCCCGTGGCGGCGTGTGGGATGTGCTGGCCGAGCAGAACCTGATGTGCGCGCGCAACGAGGAACTGTGCAGTCTGGATGAGCCGTTGCGCGATGGTGACGAAGTGGCGTTTTTCCCCACCGTGACCGGCGGCTAGTGTTCCGTGCGGTTAGTTAGTGCATTCAAGTTCGGATGTCACAGGTTCCGAGACAAGGCGCAGTGACGAGTCATAGCACGGCTATGGCGAGAAGATGCAACGCAGTATCGGGGCCTGTGGCGCCGAAATTGAGTATTCAAATTAACCAAACGGGACACCAACATGGCTATTCGCGTACAGACGGCAGCCTTCGATCCGGGCGCTGAACTGAATGCGCTGCATGCCGCCAATCTGGGTATCGGTGCAGTGGTCGGTTTTGTCGGTTATGTGCGTGACTTCAACGAGGGCCGGGAAGTCGCCGGCATGCTGCTGGAGCACTATCCGGGCATGACCGAAAAAGCCCTGGCGAAGATCGAGGCCGAAGCGCGTGAACGCTGGCCGCTGCTCGGGGTGGAGATTCTGCATCGGGTCGGCCCGCTGCAACCGGGCGAGCCGATCGTGTTTGTCGGCACCACCAGCGCCCACCGGCAAGCCGCGTTCGAGTCCTGTGACTTCATCATGGACTACCTGAAAACCCGCGCGCCGTTCTGGAAGAAGGAAGGCACTGCCGAGGGTGCGCGCTGGGTGGAAGGGCGCGCCAGCGACCAGCAAGCGGCGCAGCGCTGGGAGTGATTTTTGCTGGATAGAAATGCCGTTTGCGGCTTTGCCAGCGGACACAAAAAAGGGTGAAGCAGGAAACCTGCTTCACCCTTTTTTTGATGCGACTGCTCAGTGCTTGCGCGGCACTGCAACCAGCAACTCGGCAGGTGGCTGTTCGCAATTGATCTTGCGCCCGAGCAGGGCTTCGATCGGCGGCAGGGCAAAGGCATCGTCCTCGCCGGCAAAACTGATCGAGGTGCCGCTGGCGCCGGCGCGACCGGTACGGCCGATGCGGTGCACGTAGTCGTCCGGGGTTTCCGGCAGGGTAAAGTTGATCACGTGGCTGATGGCTTCGACATGGATGCCGCGACCGGCAACATCGGTTGCCACCATCACGCGAATCTTGCCCTCGCGGAAACCCTCGAGTGCCTTGATCCGCTTGTGTTGCGGCACGTCACCGGACATCTGCACGGCACTGATGCCGTCGCGGGTCAGGCGCTCTTCGATGCGTCGCACCTCATCCTTGCGGTTGGCAAACACCATCACACGGACCCAGTTGTTTTGCGCGATCAGGTTGTACAGCAGCTTGTACTTGTCTTTGCCGGCAACGGCGTAAACATGCTGCTCGACCGTGTCACTGGCAACATTTTCCGGCTCGATCTCGACAATCGCCGGATCGGTGGTCCACTGTTTGGCCAGGTTCATCACGTCTTCGGTGAAGGTGGCGGAGAACAGCATGGTCTGCCGCTCGCCCTTGATCGGGGTCTGGCGGATGATCTGCCGCACCTGCGGGATGAAACCCATGTCGAGCATGCGGTCGGCTTCATCGAGAACCATGACCTCGACCATGTCCAGATGCACTTCACCGCGCTGATTGAAGTCCAGCAGGCGGCCGGGAGTGGCGACCAGGATGTCGCAATAGCGGGATTCCAGCTGGCGCAACTGCTTGTCGAAATCCATGCCGCCGACGAAGCTCATGACATTCAGCCCGGTGTACTTGTTCAGGTTCAGTGCGTCATTGGCGATCTGCACCACCAGTTCACGGGTCGGGGCAATAATCAGTGCGCGTGGTTCACCCATGAAGCGCTCTTTGGGCGGCGGCGTGTTGAGCAACTGGGTGATGGTCGAGATGAGGAAGGCGGCGGTCTTGCCGGTACCGGTCTGGGCGCGGCCGATAGCATCCTTGCCGCGCAGGGTATGGCCGAGTACCTGGGCCTGGATCGGTGTGCAGTAGGGAAAACCGAGATCGTGGATGCCGTGCATCAGCTCTGGCGAGAGCTTGAAATCGTGGAAGCGTGTCTTGCCTTCCTGCGGCTCGACGACAAAATCCTCCAGTTTCCAGGTGTCTGCAGGTTTGGCGACTTTGTCCCGTGGCGGCCTGGGTGCGCGGGGCTTGTCTGCACGCGGCTGGCGTTCGTTAGTGCCCGGCTTTTCGCCAGCATCCTGATTGCCGGGCGTTGCATTGCCCGGCAGTTTGGCTTCGGTTTGGCTCGGCTTGTGGTTGCCGGCATTTCCAGACGAGGACTTTTCGTCCTTGTTGAACATGTTCTTGAGTGCTTTGAGCACGGTGATCTCATTGTTTGGTTAAGGAATGAACACCGGCCAGTGTAATGCAAGAAAGGCTGGCGGCGAAGCTTCTGCTTGTCTGGTGCCGGCGATTCATGATTGCGGCAGGGTTTTCAGCAACAGATCGCGGATATTGCCACCCATGATCGCGGCAATCTCTTGCTCGCTGAAGCCCGCATCCAGCAGGCCCTGGGTGATCTGCACCAGGCCGGTGGTGTCGAACGGCACGCTGGTGGCGCCGTCATAATCCGAACCCAGCGCCACATGTTCGACGCCGACCAGGTCGGCGCTGTAGCGAATCGCCTTGATGATGTTGTTGATCGACGGGTCGCAGACGGCGCCATCCCAGTAGCCGATGCCGATAATGCCACCGGTGGCGGCGATCGCCTTGAGGTGTTGGTCGGTCAGGTTGCGTGGCCCCGGGCAGGTGCCGGCAACCCCGGTATGGGACACCACCACAGGCTGGGTGCTGATCGCCAGTACATCGTCGATTAGCGGCTTGGAGGCGTGGGCCAGATCAACCAGCATGTGCTTTTGTTGCAGACGCGGAATCACCTGGCGGCCAAAGTCGGTCAGACCACCTTTGTCGATGCCATGGGCGGAGCCGCCGACCTCGTTGTCAAAGAAGTGCGTCAGGCCGGTCATGCGGAAACCGGCGTCATACAGTTTGTCGATGTTTTCCAGCTGGCCTTGCAGCGGGTGCAGGCCCTCCGTGGCGAGCAGGCCGGCCAGCTGTTTGGGCTGCTTTTCGCGGTCAGCCAGATAGCTGCGCAGATCATCCCGGGTGCGAATAATGCGCAGCTGGCCCTGGCTGTTGGCGGCGGCGCTGTGCAGTTTTTCGCTCTGGTACAGCGCTCTTTGCAGCAGGCTGGTCCAGGTTGCCCGTGGCCAGCGCTGGGCCATCACCAGCATGGTTACGCTGTCGCTGTCGCCGCTGTTGCGCTCATAGTTGAGCCCGCGCGGAGTCTTGGTGACGGTGGAGAACACCTGCAGTCCGACGTTGCCTTCGAGCAGGCGCGGCAGGTCGGTGTGGCCATAGTCGATGCGCTGCAGCAGGTCGCGTTGCCAGAGCAGGGCATCATCGTGCAGGTCGGCCACAAACAGCCGGGCGTGCAGTGCACTGGCCTGCGCGCTGGCGCTGTAAGGCGCAGGGTTCAGCACCCGGTTGAAGTCCCGATCGACATAGCCCGGCACGTTGAAGAAAACCGTCAGGCCGATGGCCGCAAGGATCAGCAGGGCAAGCAGGGCTTTGCGCATGGTGGTGGTTCCGTTATCCGATTATTGTTTTTTATCTGGACAGGGCAGGGTAAATCAATGTGCCGCTGCCGTGGTTTCCTCCCGGGGGTCGGCACCGGCGAGCAGTTTGCCGTCTTCGCTGCGGAGTATGCCACCCACAGCGCCGAAGTCTTTATCCCAGTCGGGATCTTCCTGCGTCCGGTAACCCAGTGCTGTCAAAGCATCAGTCTGTTGCAGATACAGCGAGCGCTCCAGCCTGAGTCCGCCCGGCGTGGAGTCGTGGGGTGAAAAAGACGAGGGTGAATTGATGCTGTAAAAGCGCGGTGCGGCTATGGCTTGCTGGATATCCATGCCGAACACGCTCATGTTCAGGAATACCTGAACCAGCGCCTGTGCCTGCATGTCGCCGCCGGGGGTGCTGAACGCCAGCAGAAACCTGCCGTCCCTGAACACCATCACCGAATGCGGCGTGATCCGCGGCCTTTTGCCCGGCTGCAATGCATTGACGTGCCCCGGGTCCAGCTGGAACTGGGTCATACGGTCACCAAGGTTGATCCCCGTAGCGGGCAGCATCGGGCTTTTGGGGAAATCCGAAGGAGTTATGACCACAGCATTGCCGCGCTGGTCAACAATCGAGATTTGCGAAGTGTCCTGACCTGCGGCGAAGCGGGTCAGATTCTGCAGCGTCTGGCGAGTGCCGGAAGCGTCCTGTTGCCGGCCCTGGCGTTTGCCGCCAAAGCCGGCTATCTCACCTGCCGGAGCCGGTCCCTGAAAGGCCCTGGTGGTCATTTGCGACTGTCGCTCAAGGGCGTATGCCGGGCTGAGCAGCACATCGACCGGCACCGCTACAAAATCGGGATCGGCAACGTAGGTGTCGCGGTCGCTCATCGCCAGTTCGATGGCCTGGGTCACTGTGTGGATGTATTCAGGGCTGTTGTGGCCCATGGCGCGCAACGGCAGCGGCTGGAGAATCTGCAGTACCAGCGGTTCCATGATGCCTTGCGACCAGGTGCCGTTACCGAAGAAGGTGTAGTCGCCGATCTGCCCGATAATCGGCTGCTCCCAGCCGCCCTGGTAGTTCTGCAGATCGTTTTCAGTCAGCAAGCCGTTGTGGTCACGGTGGAATTGCGCGATTTGCCCGGCAATCGGGCCGCGGTAAAAGTAGTCGCGCATGGCTTCAATGGCCTGTTTGCGTGACCGCCCTTGTTCCCGCGCACGGGTTTCGGCATCGGCCATGTTCTGCAAGGTATTGGCCAGGTCGGGGAAGGTCATTTTCTGGTGTAGCCGGACCGGTTGCCACCAGCCATGGGGCAGCCAGACTGCGGCCGTGCTGGGCAGCAGGATGCGCATGCCCAGGCGCTGGTACCAAGGCAGATCCATGTTCCGGTGCATGATCGCGTGCATCGGAAAACCGTTGCGCGCCAGGGCGATTGCCGGCGCGGCCAGTTCGGCAAAGGACTTGTTGCCGCACTCCTGCAGCAGCGCGGCGATCACGTCCGGGCCGGCTGGAACCAGCTGGGCGCGGATGTCGAGACTGGGTATTACCTTGTCGCCGGTGTCGGTGAAACTGCTGATGGACGCTGCGGCCGGCGCCTTGCCTGCGCCGATATAGGAGCGAACGCTGCGGTTTTCGGCATCGTAGTACAGGGTTGGCGCAACACCACCGAAGGCAGAGGCCTCGCCGTGGGTGACGTTGAGCATCAGCAGCGCCGCAACAGCTGCGTCACAGGCGCTGCCCTGATTGTCCAGGACCTTCATGGCCGCCTGCGTGGCCCAGGGCGTTCCGGTTACCACGGCGTACTGCTCGCCAGCTACCAGCGCCTTTTCACTGCGGGTTTTATCCGCGTAGGGGAGTATTTCGGCGGTAGTGAAAAAGAATAATGCTGCGCTGGCGCAAAGTGCCAGCAAGGCAATCAAGCGTATGGCTTTGAACATGCTGCTCCGCGCCGGTCAGCGCCAGTGACAGGGTTGAGCGTCATCAACATAATAGGCGAAGGCGTGCGTTGAGCCAGTAGCCGATGTCGCGGATTTCACTTGGCAGTACTTCATGGCCCATCGGGTATTCCTGCCAGGCAGCAGCAACGCCGCGTTCGGCAAGGAAATCGTAGGCGGCACGGCCCATGGCCGGGTTGACCACTTCGTCCTGACTGCCGTGCAGGAAGAAGGTTGGCAGCTGCTGTTTTTCTTCCGGCAACTGCAGGGCGGCGTCAAAGGTCGGCGCATAGGTTGACAGGGCCAGCACACCACCCAGCGGGCCCTGCCAGCGCAGAAACGCGCAGTGCAAGACCACTGCACCACCCTGGGAGAAGCCGGCGAGGATGATGCGCGCCGGGTCGATGCCGCTATCGCGCTGCGCTTCGATCAGGCGGATCAGTTGCAGGGTCGAGCCTTCCAGCTGTTCGCGATTGATCGCCCGTGCCGGGCTCATGGCCAGGATGTCGTACCAGCTGGGCATGGCATACCCCGCATTGATGGTGACTGCCCTGGTGGGTGCCTGGGGGAGTACGAAGCGTGTACTGGGCAGTACTTCCTGCAAGGCTTCGGCGACAGGCAGGAAGTCGTAGCGGTCTGCCCCCAGGCCGTGCAGCCAGATCACGCAGGCATCGGCTTTTTGTCTGGGTTCAATAATCAGCGGTTGGTGCATTGCTTGCTCCATAAGGGTGCGCAGACTGAGGCGGCCAGTATCGCTTTTTTGCTGCCGGCAAGGGGAAAGCCCTGCTCGCAACGATTATCCGCAGTCGGCACCTTAAGCGGCACGAATTGTGCTTTTTAAAAATGACTTTCCTTGATCTTTACCTGCAAGGTCTGTTTTGCTTGTCTGGCCGGTGGACTGAAATATTTCCACCGATTCCCGATGCATCTACTAGGCTTGGTGTTGGACAAGGTAACGAGCAAAGTGCCCTTTCGGGGTGCTCCAGTCTAATAATTTATAAGCTGTACTTTGGAGGTTTTATGAAAATGATGAAATCCACTTTAGCAATCGTGACTGCTGCTGCAGCACTCGGTCTGAGTGGCATCGCACAAGCGGGTGCCACTCTTGATGCCGTGACGAAAAAAGGCTACATACAGTGTGGTATCAGTGATGGTCTGCCAGGCTTTTCCTATGCAGATGCCAAGGGCAATTATCTGGGCCTCGATGTGGATGTTTGCCGTGCCGTAGCTGCCGCAGTATTCGGTGATGCCTCCAAGGTTCGTTACAGCCCGCTGACTGCCAAAGAGCGGTTCACCGCCTTGCAATCCGGTGAGGTGGATATTCTCTCGCGCAACACCACCTGGACCAGTTCCCGCGATGCCGGTCTGGGCCTGAACTTTGCCGGCGTGAACTATTACGACGGCCAGGGCTTCCTGGTGAACAAGAAGCTCGGTGTTACCAGCGCCAAGGAACTCGACGGGGCGACCGTTTGTATCCAGGCCGGTACCACTACCGAGTTGAATCTGGCTGACTACTTCCGTGCCAACGGCATGAAGTACACCCCGATTACTTACGATACCTCCGACGAAAGCGCCACTTCCCTGGAGTCCGGCCGTTGTGACGTGCTGACCTCCGACCAGTCGCAACTCTATGCACAGCGTATCAAGCTGGGCGCGCCTGCTGATTACATCGTGTTGCCGGAAGTGATCTCGAAAGAGCCACTGGGTCCGGTCGTGCGTCAAGGTGATGACGAGTGGTTCAATATTGTCCGCTGGAGCCATTTCGCCATGCTCGGTGCCGAAGAACTGGGTGTGACCTCGGCCAACGTCGAAGAGCTGGCCAAAACCACCAAGAATCCGGACATTGCCCGGATGCTGGGTGCAGAAGGTGACTTCGGCAAGGATCTGAAACTGCCGAAGGACTGGGTGGTCAAGATCGTCAAGCAAGTAGGCAACTATGGTGAGAGCTTCGACCGTAACGTTGGTGCTGGCAGCGATCTGAAAATCGAACGCGGCCTCAACGCCCAGTGGAACAAGGGTGGCCTGCAGTACTCGCCGCCAATCCGCTGATCTGAACCTAGCCGCCCCGTTCCGGGGCGGCGCTGTTTCCTAGTCGATGGCGCCCGCGCACAATAGTGAGCGGGCGTTTGCAAGAGGACTGCCCTATCTATGTCCGCTTCATCTCCGCAAATACGCTCATCCTGGCTGACTGATCCGCAGGTGCGCGCCTGGGTATTCCAGATACTTTCGATAATTGCCGTGGTGGCGATTGGTTGGTACCTGTTTGACAACACCCAGACAAATCTCGAGAAGCGCGGTATCACTTCCGGCTTTTCCTTTCTCAATAACAGTGCCGGATTCGGCATTGCGCAACACCTGATCGACTACACCGAAAGCGACAGTTACGGCCGCGTATTCGTTGTCGGCTTGCTCAATACCTTGCTGGTTTCGCTGATCGGTATCGTGCTGGCGACTATCATCGGCTTCATCCTCGGGGTGGCAAGGCTCTCGCCCAACTGGTTGATCAGCAGACTCGCTACCGTTTATATCGAGACTTTCCGCAATATCCCGCCGCTGCTGCAGATCTTTTTCTGGTACTTCGCCGTGTTGCTGCCACTGCCGGGGCCGAAGCAGAGTCTGAATATCGGTGATGCCTTTTTCCTCAGTAATCGTGGCCTGAACATGCCGGGTCCTGCCCCGGGCGAAGGTTTCTGGCCGTTTGTCATTGCTCTTGCATTGACCATTGCCGCGATATTTTTACTGGTGCGCTGGGTACGCAAGCGTTTCGAAGCGACCGGCGAGACCTTCCCGGCGCTGATCACTTCAATAGCCATGCTGTTGGTGATCCCGGGAATGGCCGTGCTGGTTTTCGGCAACCCTTTTGACTGGACAGTTCCGGAGATGAAGGGCTTCAACTTTCGTGGCGGCCTGGTGGTGATCCCCGAGCTGATCGCGCTGACCCTGGCCCTGAGCATCTATACGGCATCCTTCATTGCCGAGATTGTGCGCTCGGGCATTCAGGCGGTCAGCCATGGCCAGACCGAAGCCGCGCGCTCACTGGGCCTCAAGCCCAGCGTCACGCTGCGCAAGGTGATCATTCCGCAGGCCTTGCGGGTCATCATTCCTCCCCTCACCAGCCAGTACCTCAATCTGGTGAAAAACTCCTCGCTGGCTGCCGGTATCGGCTATCCGGACATGGTGTCGCTGTTTGCCGGCACTGTGCTCAATCAGACCGGGCAGGCTATCGAGGTGATTGCCATCACCATGAGCGTTTACCTGTCCATCAGTATCAGCATTTCGATTCTGATGAACTGGTACAACTCGCGCATTGCACTGGTCGAGAGGTAACAAGATGGCAACGCATACTTTCAAACCGGACCAGCCAGCACCGCTAATGAGCGTTGGCGTGCTGGCTTGGCTGCGCAATAATCTGTTTTCCAACTGGTTCAATACACTACTGACGCTGACGGCCATCTACCTGGTCTGGTTGATCATTCCGCCAGTGCTGAACTGGGCTTTTCTGGACGCCAACTGGAGTGGCAGTACGCGTGCCGACTGCACGGGTGAGGGTGCCTGCTGGGTATTCATCCGCACGCGATTCGATCAGTTCATGTACGGCTTCTATCCGGAAGCGCTGCGCTGGCGGGTTGACCTGACTCTGGCGCTGGCCATTCTCGGTGCAGCACCGCTGTTTGTGCGCTGGATGCCGCGCAAGATTATCTACGGCGCAGGCTTTCTGCTGCTCTACCCGCTGATTGCCTATGCGTTGCTGCATGGCGGCTTCTTCGATATGGAAGTAGTTCGCAGCAGCCGCTGGGGCGGTCTGATGCTGACCCTGGTGATTGCGGCGGTGGGTATTTCCGGTGCGCTGCCGCTGGGTATCATGCTGGCTCTGGGCCGGCGCTCGGACATGCCTGCGATCCGCGTGCTGTGCGTGACCTTCATCGAGTTCTGGCGCGGTGTGCCGTTGATCACGGTACTGTTCATGTCTTCGGTGATGTTGCCGCTGTTTTTGCCCGAGGGCATGAACTTCGACAAGCTGATACGGGCGCTGATTGGCGTGATCCTGTTCCAGTCGGCCTACGTCGCCGAGGTAGTGCGTGGCGGTCTGCAGGCGATTCCCAAGGGCCAGTATGAAGCTGCTGCGGCCATGGGCCTGGGCTACTGGCGGATGATGGGGCTGGTGATTTTGCCGCAGGCCCTGAAGCTGGTGATTCCCGGCATCGTCAACACCTTCATTGCGTTGTTCAAGGACACCAGTCTGGTCATCATCATTGGCCTGTTCGACCTGCTCAACAGTATCAAGCAGGCGACCACTGATCCGGCCTGGCTGGGCATGGCAACCGAGGGCTACGTATTTGCTGCCCTGGTGTTCTGGATTTTCTGTTTCGGCATGTCCCGTTATTCCATGCGCATCGAGCGCAAACTGGACACCGGCCACAAGCGTTAGGAGTAAACATGACTCAAGCAAAGCAGCAGCCCGCAGAAGCACCAATGATCCTGATGGAAAACGTCAACAAGTGGTATGGCGAGTTTCATGTGCTCAAGGACATCAATCTGAGTGTGCAGGCCGGTGAGCGTATCGTTCTCTGCGGGCCATCCGGCTCCGGAAAATCGACGACCATTCGTTGCCTCAATCGTCTGGAAGAACACCAGAAGGGACGGATTGTGGTGGATGGCACCGAGCTGACCAGCGACCTCAAGCATATCGAGGCGATCCGCCGCGAAGTAGGCATGGTGTTCCAGCACTTCAATCTGTTCCCGCACCTGACGGTGCTGCAGAACTGCATGCTGGCACCGATGTGGGTGCGCAAGATGCCCAAGCGCGAGGCCGAAGAAGTGGCCATGCATTACCTGGAGCGGGTGCGTATTCCCGAGCAGGCATCGAAGTTTCCCGGCCAGCTTTCCGGTGGCCAGCAGCAGCGGGTGGCGATTGCACGGGCGCTGTGCATGAAGCCGAAGATCATGCTGTTTGACGAGCCGACCTCGGCGCTGGATCCGGAGATGGTCAAGGAAGTGCTGGATACCATGGTCGGCCTGGCCGAGGACGGCATGACCATGCTCTGCGTGACTCACGAAATGGGTTTTGCGCGGACGGTGGCGAACCGGGTGATCTTCATGGACCGCGGCGAAATCGTCGAAGAAGCCGATCCGGAGACCTTCTTCACCAGTCCGAAGAACGAGCGTACCCAGCTGTTCCTCGGGCAGATCCTGCACTAGGGCCTGTCTTGCCAGCACCCGCCAGGGTGCTGGTGCCAGCCGTCAACTCTCTTCGAAACGCCCGGCAGCGCGGTTTTTCTTTACCTTGCCGGCTTCGAAAATGCGCCCGCTCATGGCGATATAAACCCCGTCCGGCAGTGCCTGCAGCGCACCTACGGCCACCCCGAGATTGAACGCGGCATCGCTGCTGCGCATGCGTGCCGGCTGCATGGCGCCGGTAATCAGGACTACTTTCCCCGTGATTCCCTGCAGGGCCTCTGCCGTGAGTGTCATGGTGTCGGTGCCGTGGGTGATCAGAATGTGGCGGGCAGGGCTGTCAGCTACCTTGCTGCGGATCAGTTCACGGTCTTCCGCGGTCATTTCCAGGCTGTCTTTCTGCAGCAGGCTTTCGGTCTGGTAGGCAAAGGTTACCCGTGCCTCGGCGAGAATTTCCGGTGCCATCGGCTCGCCGATGTGGAAGTCGGAGAGTGCGTCGTAATAGATTTTGTCGAAGGTACCGCCAACGGTGAATATCTGGATCTGCATGGCAATGGCCCTGTATTTTGCGGGTAGTCAGTAGGTGGATTATTGCCTAACCTCGGCATCAGCAACTAATCGGATTTTGCCATGCTCAGACTTTTCCAGTTTCCGCCAAACTTCGGTGTGCCCAACCCCAGTCCTTTCTGCCTGAAAGTGGAGACCTGGCTGCGTATGGCCGGGATGGACTATCAGGTCAAAACCGTCTTCGACCCGCGCAAGGCGCCCAAAGGCAAGTTACCCTTCATCGAGCTGGATGGCCGGGTGATTGCCGACTCGGAAATCATCCTGCGCACCCTGAAAGCCACTGGCACTGATCTGGATGCGCATCTGGATGCGGCCGGGCGTGCCCGCGGGCTGTGCATCACGCGCTTGTGCGATGAGCATCTGGCCCCGTTGATCCTGTATTTTCGCTGGGTAGCCGATGCGGGCTGGGTGCAGACGCGGCCGGCTTTCTTTGGCAAGTTGCCGGCGCCCTTGCAGCTGTTCGTGCCGCGCATGATTCGCAACCAGACGCGCAAGGCCCTGCGGGCACAAGGGCTGGGCCGGCATACGCCGGATGAGCTGTTGCTCTTTGCCCGTGAAGACCTGCAGGCACTCAGTGACCTGCTGGGTGACTCGGCATTCTTCGGTGGCGAACAGCCGTGCAGTGCCGATGCGGCGGCCTATGGTGTTCTCGCCAATATCATTCTGGCCACCCTGGAGACACCAATTGGCCAGATGGCGCGGCAGGAGTTTCCTGCGCTGGTGGCCTACTGCGAGCGGCTGCGCAGTCAGTTCTGGGCATGATCAAGAGCTGGTTTGTCTATCTGGTGCGGGCGCAGAACGGGTCGTTGTACTGCGGCATCAGCGATGACCCGCTGCGGCGTTTTGCCCAACATCAGGCCGGCAAGGGCGCGCGCTTCTTTTTTTCCAGCCCGGCGCAGGCGCTGGTGTATGTCGAGGCCTGTGCCGACAAGCCGGCGGCATTGCGCCGTGAACGGGCAATCAAACGCCTGAGCAAGCCGGCCAAGGAAGCACTGGTGGCCAGCCCGCCATCGATCAGCCTGATAGGGGCCGATAAGCCAGAAGGCATGGCCGATGCCGGGTCTGACGCGTAACCTGCAGACTTAATCGACGTATCAAAGGGTATCGCCATGCACGAAGTCATCCTGCACAACTACGACGCTTCACCTTTTGCCGAAAAAGTTCGCCTGATCATGGGTTACAAACAGTTGAGCTGGCGCTGGGTGGATATTCCGCGAATCATGCCCAAGCCGGATCTGACGGCGCTGACCGGCGGTTACCGGAAAACGCCGGTATTGCAGATCGGGGCCGATGTGTATTGCGATACGGCGCTGATTGCGCGCCGGCTGGAAGCAGAAAAAGCCATGCCGTCGCTGTTTCCCGAAGGTCTCGAATTCATCAGCAGCAGCTTTGCCTTGTGGGTTGATACGGTGGTGTTCCAGCACGCCGTGGCGCTGGCTTTTCAACCGGAGGCGATGGCCTTGCGAATGGCCAAGCTTCCAGCTGCCGCCCAGCAAGCATTTATGGCGGATCGTGCCGGCCTGTTCAGTGGTGGCTCGAGTACGCGCCTGTCACTGGCGCAGGCGCAATTGCAGTGGCCGGTCATGATGGGCCGCCTGCAGGAGCAACTGTCCCGCGCGGATGGCGAGTATCTTTTTGGCCCTCCGTCGATTGCCGATTTTTCCCTGGCGCATTGCCTGTGGTTCGTCAAAAGCGCAGCGTTCACTGCGCCGCTGGTGGATGACTACCCTGAAGTGGCGGCCTGGCTGTCCCGTGTGCTGGGTTTCGGCCATGGTGCGCACAGTCCGATGAGCGGGGAGGAAGCGCTGGCGATTGCCTGTGCGTCCGAGCCGGCAGCCTTGCCGGATGCACCGGCATTAGCGGTGCAGGGCATTGCGCCGGGCCAGCAGGTCAGCATTGCCGCCACCGACTACGGTGTCGACCCGGTACTGGGCGAGCTGGTATATGCCGGCTCCGAGGAACTGGTGATACGTCGTGAAGATGAGCGTGCGGGTCTGTTGCATGTGCACTTTCCGCGGATCGGTTTCAAAATCGAGGCCTGCTGAGTGCAGGCAGGCAAGGGAGCAAGCCAATGATTGTGGTACTGGGAAGTGTGCTGGTGCAGCCGGGCAAGCTGGAACAGGCGCTGGCGTTGAGTCAGGCCCATGTGCAGCGTTCGCGTAAAGAGCCTGGCTGCATTGCGCATGCCGTGCATATTGATTCGGAAAACCCGCAGCGGCTGGTGTTCGTCGAGCGCTGGGCCGATCAGGCGGCCTTGCAGGTGCATTTTGCCGTGCCCGAGTCCGGGCAGTTTGTCGCAGCGCTCACCGGCCTGTTGAGCGAGCCACCGGAAATGACAGTCTACGCGGCCGAACAGCTGCAGTCCGGCTTGTAGGTTGCGGCCCCGCACGGCATAGCCGGCGGGGCACTTCGGTCGTCAGCTGCCACACAGGCGCGCGCGGGTTTCGGCGTACTCACGCTTCCAGCGCGCTATCAGTTCAGCCGCCGGCAGCACTTCGTGAATGGCGCCGATACCCTGGCCGCATCCCCAGATGTCTTTCCACGCCTTGGCGCTGCTTTCGCCTTCGCCGCTGGCGAAGTTCATCTTGCTCGGGTCGCTGTCTGGCAGGTTGTCCGGATCCATGCCGGCGTTGCGGATACTGCCTTTCAGGTAGTTGCCGTGCACGCCGGTGTAGAAGTTGCTGTAGACGATGTCATCCGAATTGCTCTCGGTGATCATCTGCTTGTAACCCTCGACTGCGCGCGCTTCCCGGGTGGCGATAAAGGCCGAGCCGATATAGGCGAAGTCGGCGCCCATGGCCTGCGCCGCGAGAATCGCACCACCCGAAGCCATCGAGCCGGAGAGCGCCAGGGGACCGTCGAACCAGTCGCGGATTTCCTGAATCATCGCAAACGGGCTCTTCACACTGGCATGGCCACCGGCACCGGCGGCTACCGCGATCAGGCCGTCGGCACCCTTTTCAATGGCCTTGTGGGCAAACACGTTGCTGATCACGTCGTGCAGCACCACGCCGCCCCAGCCGTGGATGGCCTGGTTGACGTCTTCGCGGGCGCCCAGCGAGGTGATCATGATCGGCACCTTGTACTTGGCGCACAGCTGCATGTCGTGCTCCAGCCGGTCGTTGCTCTTGTGCACGATCTGGTTGATGGCAAAGGGTGCGGCCGGGTTGTCCGGGTTGGCCTGGTTATAGGCCGCCAGGGTTTCGGTAATCTCCGCCAGCCAGTCATCCAGCTGGGCCGCCGGTCGCGCATTCAGCGAGGGCATCGAGCCGACTACGCCGGCCTTGCACTGGGCGATCACCAGCTCGGGGGTGCTGACGATGAACATCGGGCTGCCGATTACGGGGAAGGGCAGATTGGCTAGTACGGGTGGCAAACGACTCATGCAGTTACTCCGGATCCTGTGCGGTGGGTTTACGCCATGCGCGTTCAGTGCGCTGGCGACATAACGCTGCAACCTTGCTGTTTTGCCGGGCGGGCGTCAACTGTCGGGTCGGCCCTTGCCTGGGGTAAAACCGCCGGGTTGCAGCAAACTGCCGGCGCAAGGCCGGCTCAGGATTCAACCGCCACGCGCAAGCCGACGCGCTGCAGACGCGGCAGTTGCAGGTCGAGCAGGCGCGCGCCGCCCTGCTCGCGCACCCAGCGATCGACGCCGGTCTGCTGGTCTGCCGGCAGCGCGTGCAAGCAGTCCAGCACCCGTTGCGCCATCCACAGGCTATAGGGCAGCGCCGCACGCCTGAACCTCTGGTCACCCATGGGCATTTCGATATCGCCCAGTCCGCGTGGCAAGGGTTTGCCGGCAGGGTAATCGGGCAGCAGTTGCTTGACCTCGCGCAGAATGCCTTCGAGCATCGGCACAAATTCGGCAAAGATGCTGTGGATGACCGGCAGCAGTGTGTCGGCGATCCGGTCATCGGCCAGCAGAGGTGCACTGGATGCCTGTGCTGGCGGGTTGGCCATGCGCTCGATCCAGGCCCGCAGATGCGGGCGCGGCGCAATCAGTTCGCGGGCCGGCCAGGGGTCACGGCCCAGGTGCCCGTACATCGGCCCGGCCAGACTGAAATCGGCCAGGGTCGGGTGACCGCCAAGCAGATAGGGCTGCACGGCAAAGTGCGCTTCGAGCAGGTCGAGCATGTTTTCGCTCCAGGCATTCATCATGTCTGCCTGCTCCGGGCGGATCCCGACGTTATGCAACTTGCTGCGCATGGCTTTGGCCGGGATGGCCGCCGCCTTGCGTTGCAGGAATTTGGGAAAGAACGGCAACAGCGCCGGCCCGGTGTCTTTTTCCCAGAGCGCGTAGTTCTCCGGATAACTCCAGCGGGTGTGCATGGCGATCGGTATCCACCACTCGTCACCCCAGGCCTCCAGCAGGTAAGCAACGAAGCGCTGGCGCGGTGTGGTAGGTACCACCGGTGCCTGCGGAAAGCGCGCTTCCATCCGGTCAATTATTACGCTGGTGTCCTGCAGCCATTCATCTTCCGGTGTGCGCAGCACCGGCATGACGACCACGCCGGTCTTGCGCTTGTTGCGCACCATCAGCGTGTACAGGTTGAGCGGACCTTCGACGAAGGGAATGCCTTTGTATTTCAGGTAGCAGCGTGCCTTGCCGGAAAAATACGACAGGTGCCAGCCATACAGGATGAAGGGTTTGCTCATGTGCTCTGCTCGGAAAGTTGAGGTTGAAGCGGTTTACATCAGTTTTTTCCACAAGCCGTCGGGGATATGCGAAATCAGCGGACGCAGAAACCGCCAGGGGTAACCGGGTACTACGCCGAGGCTTTTGCCCTTCTCGATCAGATCGAGCATCTCCCGTGCGGCCTGGGCGGCAGGCACGGCAAAGGGGAACTTGTCGATATCGGGCATGATGTCGGTGACCACGAAGCCAGGCAGGATCTTGCTGACGCGGATGTTCTTGGCTTTGAGTTCGATGCGCGCGCTGTCCAGGTACATGGAGAAACCGGCCTTGCTGGCGCAGTAAGCGCCCTGGGTCGGCATGCCCTTGAGCGAGGCTAGCGAGGAAATGCCGACGATGTGCCCGCGCCCCTGGGCGAGGAAGTACTCGGCAGCAGCATTCACCGTGGCCACCGCGCCAATCAGGTTGGTCTGCAGTACGTGCTGCTCCTTGCGGAAGTCACCCCGGCCGACCTTGCTGTAGTCGTTGATGCCGGCATTCACCACCACGATGTCCACACTGCCCAGTTGTTCGAACAGGCTGTGCAGGGTGGGCGCAACGGTGTCGGCGGCATCCACGTCGAGGCTGCACAACTCGATGCGTTGCTGGCCTTGCGGGCGGCTGGCCAGCAGTTGCCCGCGCAGCGACTCCAGGGCGTCCATGCGCCGGCCGGTCAGGCCCAGATGGTAACCACGGCGGAAGCATTCTTCGGCCAGCGCGCGGCCGATACCGGCAGAGGCGCCGGTGATGACAATGGTTTTGCTCATGACAACTCCTGAAGGTAGGTGCGTGCATATCTCAGCGCTCTCCCCAGCCCTCTCCCGCAGGCGGGAGAGGGGGGGTGAAACTCTGCCGAGACCTGCGCGTTAGTTCCCTCGCCCCTCTGGGGAGAGGGGGAGGGGTTTGGCTCAGCGGCTGCGCTGGATAAAGTCGATCACTACCCTGGCCAATGCCTCGCCCTGATCTTCCTGCAGGAAATGCCCGCCGTTCTCGATGCTGGTGTGCGGCTGGCCGGCACAGCCGGGAATCAGCTTCTGCAGCACCTTGTCGCCGCCGGCAGTGATCGGATCCTTGTCGCTGAAGGCGGTGAGGAACGGCTTGTCGAATTTCACCAGACTTTCCCACGCCTTGCGGTTGTCTGCCGCCGCAGGATTGTCCGGGCTGCAGGGCACCAGCAGCGGAAACTGGCGGGCACCTTCCTTGTAGCTTTCGTCCGGGAAGGGTGCATCGTAGGCTGCCCGTTCTGCAGCACTGAGTTTGCTGGTGATGGCACCCTGGATCAGCGCACCGACCTCGAATACCGGCACCGACTGGGAAAAGCGCTGCCACTTGAGGAAGG
The DNA here is from genome assembly GCF_900105995.1 of Pseudomonas pohangensis. Classification (NCBI taxonomy): domain Bacteria; kingdom Pseudomonadati; phylum Pseudomonadota; class Gammaproteobacteria; order Pseudomonadales; family Pseudomonadaceae; genus Pseudomonas; species Pseudomonas pohangensis. Next base: position 688,782 of record NZ_LT629785.1, read on the forward strand.
CTTCGCCGGGTGGATGATCACCGGTCGGCAGCATGGTATTGGCGGCCACCACGCGGGCGAAGCGTTCGGGGTGCTCGGCTACCAGGCGCAGGCCGATCAGCCCGCCCCAGTCCTGGCAGACCAGGGTGATGTCCTGCAGGTCCAGTTGTTCAACTACCGCACGAATCCAGTCGACATGCCGCTGGTAGGTGTAATCGGTGCGCCGGGTCGGCTTGTCCGAGCGACCGAAGCCGATCAGGTCCGGGGCAATCACCCGGTAACCGGCAGCAACTACCAGTGGAATCATCTTGCGGTACAGGTAGCTCCAGCTCGGTTCGCCATGCAGCATCAGCACCACCGGTGCATCGGCCGCGCCTTCATCCAGATAGTGCAGGCGCAGTTCACCGCCCTCGGTATCACTGACTTGCAGGTAGTGCGGGGTAAAGTTGAAACCCGGCAGATTGGCAAAGCGTTCATCCGGTGTGCGCAGTGACTGCATGGGAGTTGTCCTCGGTAGATGGATTTAGCGCTGTCTGCGGCGACGGCGCAGCAGCAGGTAAATTCCGCAAATCAGCAGCAACAGGGCGGGGATGCCCCAGCGCTTGAGCTGCGGCAGGTACACATTGACCATCGAGTTGATGAATACCTGCTCGATCGGGTCGTACCCCTCGGGCATCGGCAGCACGTTGTTGGCCTGCGCATAGTCGGCATAGTCCTGTTGCAACTGCTGGAACAGCTCCGGCAATTTCTGCTGCAAGTCGTTGACCTCGCCGGGGTCGCTGCTCAGGTCATACAGATGCCACTGGTTGTCGCCAATCGGCGGCAGGTTGCGCAGCAGCTTGTAGTGGCCCTTGAACACTGCGGCATTGCCCGACAGTTCGTAACCCACCGGCTGATCCGCCGGGTAGACCTTGTCGGCCTGGCCGTGCAGCACCGGCAGCAGATTGCGTCCGATCATGCGCTCCACCGGCTTGCCCCGGTATTCGCCGTCGGGCTGTTGGACCCCGGCCAGTGCCAGCAGGGTCGGCGCTATGTCGGTGACATGGGTAAAGGCCGGGCTGATGCTGTTCGGCGCGACGCCAGGGATGCCGGCGACGATCAGCGGCACGCGGATACCGCCTTCGCCGGCCCAGAACTTGTAGGTGTTGAGCGGCGATGCTGCGGCGCTGGCCCAGCTCGGGCCGATGATCGAGTAGGCGCCTTTGCTGCCCAGACGGTCTATGCTGCGGTCATAGTTGCGGTCCAGCCACAGGCGGCCGGTGACAGTGGCGTAAGGGTCGGAGCCTTCAGCACCGTTATCCGAGAGGAACAGGAACACGGTGTTGTCGTACTGGCCGGTTTGCTTGAGGTAGGCGATCAGGCGACCGACTTCATGGTCCATGGCCTCGGCCATGGCCGCATACACCTCCATGCGCCGTGCCTGGTAGGCCTGCTCCTCGGGGCTCAGGGCGTCCCAGTCCAGCGTGGTGTCCATGGTCACCATGGCTGTGCCGGGCGGGATCAGCCCCAGCTCGATGGCTTTGGCCTGACGTTGCTGGCGCAGTACCGTCCAGCCCTGGTCGTACTTGCCACGGTACTTGTCGATGAAGCTTTGTGGTGCCTGAAGCGGAATGTGATTGGCCTGAAAGGCGATGTAGGAAAAGAACGGCTGGGCACTGTCGCGACTGGATTCGATCTGCTCGATGGCGCGGCTGACGAAGTAGGTCGAAGAATAGAAGTCCGCCGGCAGCGAGTGCATGCGCTGGCCTTCCTCGTACCAGTAGACATCCGGCTTGAGCGAGAGGTACTGCTTCATCTCCCAGTTGTCCGAGCCACTGTCGGCCTGGATCACCGAATGTTCGAAGCCGCGCGCCGGTGGCAGGTTCCATGGCTCATGGCCCAGATGCCACTTGCCGGAAATATAGGTGTGGTAGCCGCTGTCACGCAGCAGGCTGGCCACGGTCACCACATTGGTATCCAGCACGCCGAGATAACCCGGCTTGCCGATGTGTTCCTGCGGGATGGTCTCCGGCATGTTGCCGACGCCGTTGCGGTGGTTGTCGACGCCGGTCATCAGCATCGAGCGGGTCGGTGCGCAGGATGCCGTGACGTGGAAGTTGGAAAAGCGCATGCCGCGCGCGGCGAGCATGTCGAGATTGGGTGTGGCCATCTCGCCACCATAGGCCCCGACATCGCTGAAGCCCCAGTCATCGGCCAGCAGCAGCACGATGTTGGGCCGCTCGCTGCCGGCGGCACCGGCCTGCATGGCCAGCGCGCTGAACAGCAGGACAAAGCCCGACTGCAAGGCTCTGGCTGCGGGCATGCGCCTGCTCATCAGGCGTTGGCGTCGCGGGCAGCCTGGTCGGCCAGTGGCTTCCAGTGCACGAAACCGAACAGCAGGGTCAGCGCGATGCTGTCTATCAGCGGGCCTTTGTGCAGACGGATCTGCTTCTGGCAAGCCACTACTTCGCCCACGTGGGCGATCAGTATGACCAGCATGATGGTTTGCAGTACCGAGCCGCCGGGGATGTTTACCAGCAGCGAGAGGATGGTCAAGGCATAGAGGGCCAGCATGCCGGCTTTCAAGTTGGTGTTGTTCATCGGGTTACTCCGCCCTGCGGGCTGTTGTGGTTATGGAATGCTGCGTCGTGCCGGATGGTTATCAGACAGTCGGCCAGCGCAGTATTGCCGAAAAATCGGGCAGCGGTGGGTGTTTGGTTGCAGAATGCTCCCGGTATCTGCCCGGCATGGTGACAGTCAGCATTGCCGATGTCGATATAGTGGCATTTATGGTGCCATAACATTCCGGCAAATGACCATGTGTCGCAGCAGGAAGCTGTTGCAGAAAATATCTGCCGCATGGACGCCCTGACGGGCGCGCCAGCCAATGAACAAAGGAGTTGTGCCATGCCCCGTACAGAGCAACAGGATTCGCCCGTGGCTGATCAGCCCGGCCAGGCTATTTCCGCTAGCGACAGCGGTGCCGATCTGCGTGGCGTCAGCCAGCTGATCATCAACGCCGTGGCCGGTGTCACCGATATTGTCGAGGACATGCACCGCAATATCGCCACGCCGACCTCGCTGATTGGCAAGGCGCCGGCTGGCCGCACCCGCGGCATTACCGGGCTGGTCTATCGCAGCGTGCGTGGGGTGACCAGGGGGGTTGGCAGCTTGCTGGATGTGGCGCTGGCGCAGCTGTCGCCACTGTTGCCCGGTCAGCCGTTTTCTCCCCGTCGTGAAGCGCTGCTGTCGGCGCTCAATGGCGTACTGGGTGACTATCTGATTGCCGACAACAATCCGCTGGCGATCAGCATGCGCCTGCGACAGGACGGTTTGCCGCTGGAGCTCGACACGGCGGCACTGGCCAGCCGCTTTGCCGGTTCCAACGGGCGCCTGCTGGTGCTGGTGCATGGCCTGTGCATGAACGACCTGCAATGGCTGCGCGATGGCCATGACCACGGCGCCGGTGTGGCCGCGGAGCTCGGCTATACCGCGCTCTATCTCAACTACAACACCGGCCGGCATATCTCCAGTAACGGCCATGAGTTTGCCGCCACGCTGGAACGGCTGGTCGAAGCCTGGCCGGTGCCGGTGAGCGAATTGCTGATCATTGGTCACAGCATGGGCGGACTGGTTGCGCGGGCTGCCTGCCATTACGCCGGACAGGCCGGGCAGCGCTGGCCGGCGCTGCTCAAGAACATGGTGTTTCTCGGTTCGCCGCACCATGGCGCGCCGCTGGAGCGGGCCGGCAATCGGGCCAACCTGTTGATCGGTATCAGCCCGTACAGCGCACCCTTCACCCGGCTGGGCATGATTCGCAGTTCGGGTATCCGCGATCTGCGTTTCGGCAACCTGCTGGATGAGGACTGGCAGAACGTCGATGGCAACCACAAACACGATCCGCGGCAACTGGTGCCGCTGCCTGAAGGTGTCGCCTGTTTTGCCGTGGCTGCCAGCAAACGCAAGGAGCCAGGCCCGCGCTTGCCCGGTGATGGTCTGGTGCCGGTGCGCAGTGCGCTCGGGCAGCACAACAACAGCGCGCTGTCGCTGGCGATTCCCGAGGCCCGTCAGCAGATCGTCTACGCCACCGATCACTTTGCCCTGCTGTCCAGCCAGCCGGTCTATCAGGCACTGCTGGGCTGGCTGCGCCCGGCGAACGCGACCGGGCAATCGCGCGCGGACTAGCGAGCGCGACCTCTTTCCTCGACATGACCGGGGCCGGGGACGGCTGCGTCCACGGCCGGGGTATCCACCCGCACCGGATCCACCACCGGGTTACGCCGCGGATCTATGGCGGCCGCTTCGGCTGCCCTGCGCCGCTCGTAGTCATCGCCGTAATACTCGTTGTCGTCGTAGTCGGCGTTGTCATTCTCATCCGCATAGCTACCGCCGGAGGTTTGCTGCTGGCTGGCCGGTTGCGCTGGTGGCGCGCTGCTGCCCGGAGGCGGCGGCGTGTAGTTGCTGGCAGCCGGCACTTGTGCACCATTGGTTGGCGGTACATTGACGGTCTGCGCGTTGACCCCCTCAGGCGGCGGCTCGTTGGTGAATACCGGATTGCCCTGGGCATCGGTATAGGTATAAACCTGCGCCAGAACCGGCAGGCTGGTGACCAGTAACAGGCTGGCTAGCAGTCGCTTCATGGATGAGTCCCTCAAACGTTGATGGTTGTACGAGCACTTTGCTGGCGTAGTGCGAAGTACAGAAGTTGCTCAACCCGCCACCGCAACACTTGATGATGACTGTAGTACAACCATGGCAACAGAAAATGCTGTCTGCAACGCTTTTCCTTCAAAGTGGCTGGCTGCGAAAGATATGCCGGCCCAGTGCGCTGGCCAGTGGTGCGGTATCGCCGTCCACCCGGTAACGGGCAACCAGTCCCAGTTTCGGGTCCTGTTCGACCTGTAGTTCGCCAAGTGTGGTGCCGACTCTGGCAGCCTCTTCACGCACCACCGATTCGATTTCCAGCATGTTCAGCGCGGGCTTGAAGATCTTGCCCACGGCAGTGACCGGCAGCGCCGGCAGGATGTGCAGGGCCTTGGGTACGGCAGCGCGTTCACTGATGTGCTGTGCGGCGTAGGTCAGCAGCTCAGCGCTGCTGGCTTGGCTACCGACGCGTAACTGTACGTAGGCCACCGGTACTTCGCCGGCATGGGCATCCGGTCGGCCGACGGCAGCGCAGAGGGCGACCGCCGGGTGGCCGGCCAGCACTTCCTCGATACTTTTCGGGTCGATGTTGTGCCCGCCGCGAATGATCAGTTCCTTCTTGCGGCCACTGAGCCAGAAGAAGCCTTCGGCATCCCGGTGGCCGAGGTCGCCGGTATTGAACCAGCGCTGCAGCGAACCATCGGCAGCTTGCAGTTCGATCCAGGCACCCTGGTTGTGATCCGCACTGAGATAGCCGGCGAAGATGTTCGGTCCGCGCAAACAGATAGCACCGACCTGTTCATCCTCGGCCTCGCGGATCTGCGCCTCGTCCACCAGCAGGATGCGCATGTCCTGCCACGGCAGGCGCAGACCGATGGAGCCGATCCGCGATTGGCCATCGGCCGGGTTTATCGATGCCACGCAGCTGCTTTCGGTCAGACCATAGCCTTCGAGGATACGCATGCCGGTTTCACGCTCGAAGCTGCGGAAAAGCTCCACCGGCATCGGCGCAGCGCCACAGATGGCGTGGCTCAGGCAGGACAGATCATGGCCGTCACGGGGCGCCTGCAGCAGTCCGGCATAAATGGTCGGTACGCCGGAGAAGGTATTCACCCGGTGCCGGGCAATGATTTCCCAGAAGCGCGGTATCAGTCCGGCGCTGCGGTAGCCGGCCGGCGACGCCAGCAGCACATGACCGCCGTGGCCGAACGCGGCGAGGCCGCTGGCCAGCTGCGCATTGACATGAAACAGCGGCAAGGCGCACAGCGTGGTGCGGCCGGGCACGAGCATGTGTGGCCCGGTCACGGCGGCCAGTTGCAGGGCGTTGGCCACTTCATTGCGCTGGGTGTGGCGGGCGATTTTCGGCAGGCCGGTGGTGCCGCCGGTGCAGAAATACGAGGCGTAATCTTCAGCTTCGGGTAGCGCAAAGCCCAGCCGCTGTCCGTCTTCGCGAGCCAGTTCGGTGTGAAAATCGAGCACCGGGATACCACCCAGGGTTGCCGGTAATACCTGGGGCTTGTGGTGCCCGGCGATATGGCGCAGCGGATCGACCGCCAGGATACCTGCGAGGTCAGGCAAGCCGGCAATCGCGGTGGCCACGCGCTGCCAGTTTTGCGGATCGGCCTCGGGTCCGCTGGTAACTATCCACTGCGCTTTGGCGGCACGCAGCAGCTGGCCCATCTGTGCGGCCTCCAGTTGCGGGTTCACGGAAAACAGGATGCCGGCGGTCTCCGCTCCCCAGATAGTGAAGTGGGTTTCCGGCAGGTTGGGCAGAATGCTGGCGACCACGCTGCTGTGCGTGCCACGGCGCTCGATGCCCAGCCTACGGAACAGGTTGGCGGCGCGGGTGATTTCCGCCAGTAACTCAGCATGGCTCCAGCGTGCCGGTGTGGCGTGATCTTCGACACGGCTAATGAATGACAGGGCCGGCGCCTGCGGATCGATGGTGGCGCCGCGGGCGATCAGTTGGTAGGTACTGTGCAAGCCATCAATCGGCAGCGGGTTTTGCTCAAGGCGCAGAATGTCCTGCAGACTACGTATGCTCATCGCGTCAGTTTTTCCTTCAGTGCTGGGTTGGGCATGAATTGGTATCGGTAAAGCGCAGAGTACCCCGCAGGGTGGGCTTCAGCCCACCGCAGACCGGTACTTATCTAGCTGGTGGGCTGAAGCCCACCCTACACCATTCTTTGGCTGCAGCAGCTGGCTCAGGCTTCAGCCACGATCCGGTTGTGCTGCACGCCCAGATCGATCTTGCCGTCCTCACTGCGAATGCTCGCCGCGACTCTGTCGCCAACCTGCAGATACTGCGTGCGCGCTGCCTGGGCCTTGAGGAACAGTGCCCACTTTTTGGCTTCCGGCAGTAACGCGGCGATGCGCATCTTCGCCGGCGAGGGAATGCTCAGGGCGCAGCCTGCCGGAGTGCCGGTGGCGATCAGGTCACCGGGCGCCAGATCCTGCACACCTGCCAGTTCGTTGAGGGTGGCGACCGGGCCATGCACCAGATTGGCGGTGCTGTCGTTCTGGCGTATCTGGCCATTTACCGTCAACTTCAGTTGCAGCTTTTTCAGGTAGGGCATGTCTTGCGCTTCCAGCAGGCACAGCCAGGGGCCGACCGGGCCGAAGGTGCGGAAACTCTTGCCCTTGTAGAACTGCATCTGCGGAATCTGGATGTCGCGCGCCGAGTAGTCATTGACGATCACCAGAGCGGCGATGAACTGGTGCAGGTTCTGCTCGCTGACCGTCACCTTGCCGCTGATCTCGCGGCGCATGACCAGGCCCAGCTCGATCTCGTAATCGAGGAACCTGACGCTCGAGGGCTTGATCACCTCGCTGTCGGCAGCACAGATGCAGCTCTGCGCCTTGGTGAAGATCATGTTGTAGTTCTTTGCGTCCGGGTTCATCCCCGATTCGATCATGTGCTGGCGGTAGTTGGCGCCCTGGCAGACGAACTGCTGGTTGCGGGTTACCGGCGACAGCAGGCTGACGTCAGCCAGATTCAGTTCGGCGACTGGCAGGGCCTGGAGTTCACTGATAGTCATGCCCTGGATCAGCTCGCCGGTGGTGGCGTAGTCGCCCGGTATGGGGGCGATCTGTTGCCCGTGAAGGACGCCCCAGCGGGCCTGGTTCTGCTGTTCGAAACGAACGATGTTGATCGCCATGCAAGTGCTCCCGGGGTTGTCTGGGCATTATTTGTTGTTGTAGATGCTTTTGTAGGAGCGGGCTTGCCCGCGATGGCTCATCAAGTACCGCATCGCGGGCAAGCCTGCTCCTGCAGGGCAGGTCGATCGGCCGGGGCATGGGCAAGAGTTCCCCGGCGGGATAGCTGGAAAGTAATCCGGTCTGAGATCCGCCTTGAATACCCGTTGCTGGAATCTCGCCAGGGATATTCGAGGGAAGCCCGGCCGAGTATGCCTGTTTGCTACTAAGGCCTGATGACTTCAGGTAGGTCTGAATCGCCCTTTACCACATAGCCGCTCTTGAGGTTCTGTATCCACAGTACGCGCTCATCAACAGTCAGCATCGTAGTGTTATGACGAACATAGGCGATGCGATGAAGGCCGTCATTGCCTTTAAGGATGCGAGCTATTTCGTATTGGTCTGTTTGTCCTGGACAATCCTTGACAGACCACTCGTATAACGTACTGAAAGTGTCTGTTTCGATAACTGCCCATTTGGTCGTCGGGCAGATTGCTGCCACTTTCTGGTACAGCCCTTTTACCCAGTCGGTGGTCGAGTAATGCTGATTTTCCATGAACTGGATGGAAAAGATTCTCTCCCAGCTGTCCGCGGCCTGATCCTTGGGAATGAACTCGACCAAAGTCATAGTTCCGCGTCGATCAATAACGGTGGCAGTTTTCCATTCAGAAAGATTGACCGGGACATAGACCGTTTCAAGTGGAGTGTTAGCGCATCCAGCCATAAGTGCAGCGCCTATGGCGGTAACAAACGAGCGTGACAGGTGGTTCATGATTTTCCCTTTCATGACGATTTCAAATTCCATTTGCTTGATACAACTGCTTTCGATCAGTTTATTTCTAGCTCCTCCAGCGTAAACGGCAATGGCGGTAGCGGCCATTGCTGGTCGAGTGCTTCGAACTGCCGGGCCAGCAGGCTGCCGAGCAGCAGGTTGCGCAGCCATTTGTGATCTGCCGGCAGTACGTACCAGGGCGCAGCCTCGTGCTGGCTGTTTTGCAGTACAGCAGCCCATTCAGCCTGCAGCTGGTCGAAGCAGCGGTGCGCCGGCAGGTCGCTGGCGTTGATTTTCCAGTGCTTGTGTGGGTTGAGCAGGCGCTTCTTCAGGCGTGCATGTTGCTCTGCCCTGGAGATCTGCAGGTAGACCTTGAGCAGCAGGGTGCCGCTGGCGGTGATTTCATCCTCAAAGCCGGCAATTTGTTGCAGCCGAGCGGGTACGTCCTCCGGCTGGATAAAGCCGTCGCGCAGGTCGCTGACCACGCCTTCATAGGGCGTGCGGTTGAAAATGCCGATGCTACCGGTGACCGGCAGTTGGCGCCGGTAGCGGCTGAGAAAGTCTTCGTTGAGCTCGTCGGGTGTCGGCTGGCGGAAGTTGCTGATCCGCACGCCCTGCGGGTTGAGGCCGCGAAACAGATGGCGGATCACGCCGTCCTTGCCCGAGCAGTCCGGGCCTTGCAGCCAGATCAGCACAGCCTGCTTGCGATTGGCCCAGAGCAGTTGCTGCTGCTCGTCGAGGTACTGCTTGATGGTTTGCAGTTGGCCGATACTGCCGGCTTTATCCAGACCGAAATCGCGCGCCGGATCGCCTGCCAGTGGCGCTGCCGGATTGCAGCGGCAGCTGTCGAGCAGGGCATCGGGCAGGCGCTCAAGCATCAGTCTTTCCTGCGCTTGAGCTGGTCGCGTAGCTGGGTCGGCAGCTGGCGGATGATCAGCTGGTCACGGGCTTCGTCGTACTCGATTTTCGAGCCGAGCAGATGCGCATCGAAGCTGATCGACAGGCCTTCGGCGCGTCCGGTGAAGCGGCGGAACTGGCTGAGGGTGCGCTTGTCGGCGGGAATCTCCGGCGACAGGCCGTAGTCCTTGTTGCGGATATGGTCGTAGAAGGCTTGCGGGCGCTCCTCGTCGATCAGGCCCGAGAGTTCGCGCAGGGTCATCGGTTCGCCGATGCGGGACTGGCTGGTGGCGTAGTCGATCAGCGTGTCGGTTTTCTCGCGGGTCTGCTCTTCGGCCAGATCCTCGCTTTCGACGAAGTCGCTGAACGCCTTGAGCAGCGTGCGGGTTTCGCCGGGAGCATCGACGCCTTCCTGGCAGCCGATGAAATCGCGGAAGTACTCCGAGACTTTCTTGCCATTCTTGCCCTTGATAAAGGAAATGTACTGGCGGGATTGCGCGTTGTTGCGCCATTCGGAGAGGTTGATGCGCGCCGCCAGATGCAGTTGCGACAGGTCGAGGTGACGCGCCGGTTCCACGTCCAGCGCCTCGGTGACGGTGACGCCTTCGCTGTGGTGCAGCAGGGCGATCGCCAGATAGTCGGTCATGCCTTGCTGGTAATGCGCCAGCAGCACATGGCCGCCGACCGACAGGTTGGATTCTTCCATGAGCTTCTTCAGCTGCTCGACTGCCTTGCGGCTGAACTGGGCGAAATTCTCGCTGTCTTCCAGATATAGCTTCAGCCAGCCGCTGAACGGGTAGGCACCGGATTCTGCATGGAAGAAGCCCCAGGCTTTGCCCTGTTTGGCGTTGTAGCTTTCGTTGAGGTCAGCCAGCAGGTTTTCCATGGCCGCCGAATTGCCCAGCTCGGTTTCGCGGGCGTGCAGGATGGCTGGCGTGCCGTCGGGTTTCTTTTCGATCAGGTGGACGATGCAATGGCGGATCGGCATGGGGACTCGGTGCTCGGTACGTCGGGAGCGGCAGTTTAACAGGCGGATGGGTAAACGCTGCGGATGCTGATCTCGGCGCTGCGGGTAGCGCATCTTTTGTAGGAGCGAGCTTGCTCGCGAAGCTCTGGCGCGGCCTGGATCGCGAGCAAGCTCGCTCCTGCAAGTTGAGTGCACTTATCTCAAATGCCGGAACCGGCTACTTGCCTCTGCTTTTGCTGCAATGCCTTGAGCCGTTCGATCACATAGCGCAGATGCACATGCAGTTCATACAGTTCGCTGGAGTAGGACAGCGGCACATCGACCTTGGCCAGTTCATCTTCCAGCCCTTCCAGCCTGACGATCTCCGCATCCAGCTGCGCGGGCAGGGTACCGGCGTTGAGCTGCTGGTCGATCTCGCGCAGGTGCTTGTACCAGCGATAGATGCGCGCGCGGATGCGCCAGCGGTACAGCGGGCCGACGGCCTTGAACAGCGGGATCAGTACCACCAGCAGCGGGATCAGCAGAATGATGTAGCGATCAGCCAGCGAGGCGATGCGGAACGGCAGGTAGCGCTGCAGCAGCGGCAGGCCTTTCTGGTAGTAGTGCGCGGCATCGGAGGACAGTGCGAAGGTGGTCGGCTCGGCACTCGGATAGGCGCCGGGCGGGTCCAGCAGGGTGCCGTCGTGCATGACGTCGCGGGCCGCCTGCAGGATGAGCGCCACCAGTGCCGGGTTGAATTCCTCATTGATTACCAGCGTGGCGACCGGCGACAGGGTGGTGATGTCCTGGTGTGGCGAGTTGTGCGCCAGACTCAGCAGGCCTTCGCCAACCTTGACATGCCGCAGAAACGGAATGCGCGCCTCATAGGCGGCAGCCCGGCGGAAATTGGCCAGCTGCAGTTGCGGGCTGGCTGCCAGTCTCTGGATCAGCGGGCTGTCGGGTGGCGCGACAAAAAACGCGGCATCCAGATCGCCGGCCAGCAGATTGTCGGCGGCGCTTTTGCCTCCGATGGCCTGCCAGCTTGCGGAGTAATCGGCCGGCGCTATCTGGTTGGCCTGCAGAATGGCCCGGGTGACTTCTTCGGTGCCGCTGTTGGCCGAGCCCAACCCGACCCGCAGTTTGCGCAGGTCGGCAATGCCTTGCACCTCATGCTGGCTGCGATAGAACAGCCACAGCGGTTCCTGATAGATTGCGCCGAGGCTTTGCAGACGTTCACGCTGTGGCACATCGAGCTGGCGCTCCAGCCCGCTTTGCACCATGGCCAGGCTGACATCGCTGTCCTCCTTGAGCAGGCGCTGCAGGTTATCCCGCGAGCCGGAGGTGTTGACCAGTTGCAGGTCAAAGCCCTGTTTGGCCAGCTCCACCTGCAGTTGCTCGCCAAACGCGGCATAACCGCTACCGGCCGGGCCGGTGGCCAGGGACGCGGACATCGGTGGTGGTGGTGCCACGAACAGAAATACCGCACCGATCAATCCGCCGAGCACCGGCAGAATCCAGGCATTGGTGAAGATGATGATTTTCAGATCATTGAGCAGGCGCGGCATGGCAGGTTCCGGTTGGCGGGTGGGTTCAGCAAGAATAGCCAGCTGGGCGGCAATACGCTTAAAGCATTAACATAAGATACAAGCGCGCAGGGTCATTTGCGCTGCGCAGCTACCATCGATTTGAATCAAGAGAGCGGCAGTCATGGGTGCACAGTGGAAAGTAAAGGGTAAGGAAGCAGCGGCCAATGCGCGGGGCAAGATTTTTGGCAAGCTGGCCAAGGAAATTGCCATCGCGGCGCGAGCCGGTGCCGATGTGGATATGAATCCGCGCCTGCGGCTGGTGGTCGAGCAGGCGAAAAAAGCCTCGATGCCCAAGGAAACCCTGGAGCGCGCGATCAAGAAGGGCGCCGGTCTGCTGGGTGATGCGGTGCACTATGAGCGGCTCATCTATGAAGGCTTTGCCCCGCATCAGGTGCCGCTGATCGTCGAGTGCCTGACCGACAACATCAAGCGCACCGTGGCGGAGATCCGCGTGCTGTTCCGCAAGGGCCAGCTGGGCGCTTCGGGTTCGGTCGCCTGGGACTTTGATCATCTGGGCATGATCGAGGCTTCACCCGTCACGCCGGATGCCGACCCGGAGCTGGCCGCCATCGAAGCCGGGGCACAGGATTTCGAACCGGCTGAAGAAGGCGCTACGCTGTTTCTCACCGACTCCTCCGATCTGGATGCGGTCTGCCGCGCCTTGCCGGAGTTCGGTTTCAGTGTGAATTCGGCGGAGCTGGGTTATCGTTCGAAAAACCCGGTCAGCCTGAGCGGGGCCGAGCTGGAGGAGGTCGAGGCTTTCCTCGCGGCCATTGATGCGCACGATGATGTGCAGAATATGTATGTGGGGCTGGCGGAGTAACTTTCACGCAGCCCGTGGTCCGGGTGCCGGACGGCTCAGGCACCCTCCCGGACAGGAGGCAAGCAAGATGGATGAATCAGGCAACGCTGGTGCACCGCGCAAGCTGAAATTCTACAAACTGTTCTTTCCCTTTCTGATCCTGCTGGCGCTCGGCGGTGTCGGTTATACCGACATCAATCCGGCGCGCAGCCACCTCTACTGGCTGGCCATGGTGCCGGTATTTGCCGGCGCCTGCCTGCTGCTCGAGTGGCTGCAGGAGCACAACCGCGGGCTGCACTGGGCTGCAGTGCTGCGGGCCCAGTTGATGCTCTGGTTGAGCCTGCTGGTCGGGGTGTTTCTGGTATACGTGCTGCTGCATTCAGGACGACTGGATAACGAGAATGCCGGCCTGATCGTGTTGCTGTTGCTGGCGATGACGGTGTTTGCCGCCGGGCTGCAACTGGGGCCGCTGGTCATGCTGCTTGGTGGTTTTCTCGCCCTGTCGCTGGTGCTGGCGGCTTATATCGAGAGTTACGTCTGGCTGATCATGCTCGGCTTTGTCGTCGGCATTGGCGTTCTGTCTTATCTGTACAGCCGGCGCAATGCCTGATCCGGCAAGCTGAAGCGGTGTGCAACAGCGGCCAGCCAGGCCCACTACAGGAAGCGCAATGATGAGCTTGCAACAACTGCTCGGCATCGAACTGCCCATCATCCAGGCACCGATGGCCGGGGTGCAGGATCACCGCCTGGCAGCGGCAGTGAGCAACGCCGGCGGGCTGGGCTCGCTACCGGCGGCATTGCTCAGTCTGGAAGCCCTGCGCAGTGAGTTGGTTATGCTCAAGGCGCAGACCGCCCGCCCGTTCAGTGTGAATTTTTTCTGTCATCAGCCGGTCGCAGTCGATGCGCAACGCGAGGCGGCCTGGCGGCAGGCGCTGGCGCCCTATTACCGCGAACTGGGGCTGGACGTGGCGAAAATCCCGGAGGGTCCCGGGCGTGCACCGTTCAGTGCCGAAGCGGCGGAGCTGCTGGCTGAATTTCGCCCCGCGGTAGTGAGTTTTCATTTCGGCCTGCCGGCACCGGATTTGCTTGAGCTGGTACGGGTTTGCGGAGCAAAGATCATCGCTTCGGCGACCACCGTCGCCGAGGCTCTGTGGCTGCAGGAGCGCGGTGTCGACGCGATCATTGCCCAGGGGCTGGAAGCCGGCGGGCATCGCGGGCATTTTCTCTCGGAGGATCTGACCGAGCAGGCCGGGACTTTCGCACTGCTGCCGCGCATCGTGCAGGCGGTTGAGCTGCCGGTGATTGCTGCAGGCGGCATTGCCGATGCGCAGGCTGTGCGCGCAGCCATGGCGCTGGGCGCTGCCGGAGTGCAGGTCGGCAGTGCCTACCTGCTGTGTCCGGAAGCCACTACCAGTGCCGTGCACCGCGCCGCACTGCAAAGCCCGGCTGCCGGGCATACGGCGCTGACCAATCTGTTTAGCGGCCGCCCGGCACGCGCCATCGTCAACCGGCTGGTGCGCGAACTCGGCCCGTTGAGCCCGCTGGCACCGGCGTTTCCCATGGCTGTCGGCGCGCTCGTGCCTTTGCGTAGCCATTCGGAAGCTCTTGGAATCGGTGACTTCTCGCCACTCTGGTGTGGCCAGAATGCCAGCGGTTGTCGTGCCGTCGGCGCTGCCCGGTTGACGCTGGAGCTGGCGGCCGGCGTTGCGCCTTGAGCCAGTAAATCCGGCCCGGCAATAGATCGTTTTGGTCCAGGAGCACGCTTGCGGGTGCTGCTTTTTGCAAACCGCATCGCCGGCTATTCACGCCTGAATTGGTCCGGATCAATAAAACATGGTTTTTCATCGACTACGCTGGTTCGGCCGGTTGTCCGCTATGCTGGCTTTCAGGGCTGTACAAGGCTCGTCAATACAATCAGGGATCAGTGATGAAAAAATCAGGCAAGAAAATCTGTTTCGGCGCTGCCATCGTGGCGCTGGTGATGCTGGGTGGTTGCGTATCAAAGAGTGATTACGACGGCTTGCAGCAGGAATACGACATCCTGAAAAACGAGTTCAATGCCGATCAGGCGCAGATCACTCTGCTTAATGGCGAGTTGAAGGTGACGATGGTCAATCAGGTGTTGTTCCCGGAGGGCGGTTACCGGCTTAGTGCTTCGGCCAGGGAAGTGCTCGCCAAGCTGGTGCCATCGTTATCCAATTTCAAGAACACCAGGATCGTGGTGGATGGCTATACCGACAACGTGCCGATCGGGCCGGAGCTGCAGCGCGAAGGTATTTCGTCCAACCTGCAGTTGTCATCTAGGCGCGCTGACGGCGTGGTCGAGTATCTGGTCAAGCAGGGCGTCAATCCGGACCTGATATCCGCCCAGGGTTTTGGTGAAGCGCATCCGGTGGCTTCGAACCAGACTGCCGAAGGCCGCGCTCAGAACCGTCGTATCGAAGTGACTTTGGTCGGGCCGGGGACCTGAGCGGGCAAGACACATTTGCTCAGGCAAGACTTCTGCCGGTGCTGCCAGCCGAAGTCTTGCCGTAGTTAATCCTGCTTGCGCCCGTCCTGGTCGTGGGCATCGTCCTCAAAGGGAATGGCGGCATCCTCTTCAAAGCGCGCCTTGCGCTTTTTACCGAAGGCCCAGAACACAGCACCGGCCAGAACCAGCAAGGCAATGAAGTGGTAGATGGTGAATTGCATTGCGTGATCCTCAGGTAAAAGGCTCCCGCCGGACCGGCGGGAGCTGACGGCTCAAACGGCTTTCTTGACCTTGGCCCAGGCTGCCTTGAGCTTGTCCATAAAAGACGATTGCGGTTCCTCGGTGCAGACCTGAACCAGCATCGGAGTGACACTGGCAATGCCATCTACATCGAGTACGGCATCTTCGACCTTGCCTTTGTTGTTGAGTGCTTCACCCACTGCTACTGCCGTAGGCTGGAAGCTCTCGTCAACTGCGAGAAAGTCGGCACAGGTCCAGGTTGCCATGGGCTTGCCGCTACTGCCCATAGCCATGGTCATTGAGCTGGCAGTAACAAACATTGCCGCAATCAACAGGCGTTGACCTTTCATTGCTGTCTCCTTGATTCATATTGGGGTGTCTGGCAGCGGGCAGAAGCGGGTATCTGCCCGTCAAGTGTAGAAACTAGCGAGCAGGGCCTGCGCTTTCAAGGCGTCTGGCCAATGCAGTCAGGTTTGGCTGACCCAGATCAAGGATTGCCGGAGGATCCTGTCTAGCCGTTCAGATGACTGGGCAAGGTCAGCCATTTGGGCATGCGCCAGTGCCGGTAGATGGCCAGTGAGCGGAAGGCAAAGGTAAAGCCGACGCCGCCAATGCTGGTCAGCAGTGTCTTGCCGAATAGCCCGAGCAAGCCAAGATAGAGCAGGCTGCCGGCAATGATGGTGCTGACGTAGATCTCATGGCTGAGCAGCAGGTTCTGCCGTTGTGCCAGCACATCACGAATCAGCCCGCCGCCAATTGCGGTAAGGGTGGCCATGACCACGGCAACCGGTGCGGAAAACTCCATCAAAAGCGCCTTGTCGATGGCCTGCACACCGAATAGCGCAATGCCGAAGGCATCCAGATAGAGAATCGCCAGCAGGACGCTTTCAGCGCGCATATAGCGCTCGAAGGAGAAGGCCAGCAGCGAGGCGACAATGGCGATCCACACGAAGTTGAAATCCACCACCCAGAACACCGGGGTATCCAGCAGCAGGTCGCGCAGCGTACCGCCGCCGATGGCAGTGACCACGCCCATGAAAGTCAGGCCGATGACGTCCATATCCTTGCGCGCCACGGCCAGTACGCCGGACATGGCAAAGGCGGCGGTGGCGGCCATGCCGATAACATAGTTGATGGTCATAGCAAGGTTGGCCCGGTTGGCTGCTGCGCTGGGGGAGAGTAATGGAGATGCTGCATTGTGCCTGAAGTGTAAACCGTACCTGGCCGGAACGGCGTGATCGCAGAGTTTCACCTGTACGAATGGACACCGGCAAAGTCATGACAACAGAGTCAGGGTTGATGGGGCGTGGGCATTGCCCGAAGGGCCGTTTCGGTGTGCTGCGACTCGCTTCGTGATTGCTGTGCAGCACCCATTTTGGCGAGGTCAGGCTGCAAATGCGGGCAACGAAAACGGCGGCTGGTAGGGAAGTGATTTGGTTCTGGAATGGCAAGTGCGCTACAGGCTGCCTCCGTCATTTTGGTGACGATTTCCCTGCTATTGGTCATGCGCGACTATTAATTGACTTTTTGTCGAGTTGTTAAAATCAATTCGAGATTTCTGTTTCATTTGACCGAAACATGCGGTAAAAATTAGCACCGCTTCTATTCTCAGGCGGGAATAGCTGCTGCAACCGACAGCATCAACATAAAAACAAAGGGTGGGTAAGCGCCATGCAAAACAACAAGATTCAGCCATTCAATTTCCGCAGGGGCCTGCTCGCTTCTGCTGTAGTCGCCGGAATGGGCGTCTCCAGCGTGCAGGCCATCGAGATCGATACCGGCAACGAAGACCTCGCGGTCCGTTTCGATAACACCTTCAAGTACAACTACGGCGTGCGTACCGAAAACGCCGACAAGACCATGCTGGCTACGCCGAACAGCAACGACGGTGACTACAACTTCCGTCATGCCGGTACCAACATCACCAACCGTCTCGATATCCTTACCGAGTTTGATGTGGTCTACAAAGACTCCATGGGCTTTCGTCTGAGTGCCGCCAGCTGGTATGACAAGGCTTATGATAATGTCGGTAGCAACTCCAACCCTTTCGTTAACGGAGCAGGCCAAGGGAACGCTTTGGGGGCCACTTCGCAGCTGGTTGGCGGGCAAAACCCGGCACAGATAAACCCGTTCATCAACACCTATGGCGCGACCAACCCGAGTTCGCATCTGAGCAATAATGCCCAGCGTTACTACAGTGGTCCGTCGGGCGAAATCCTTGACGCCTTTGTCTTCTACAGCACGGAAGTGGGCGAAGAGTCCCTGATGAGCATGAAGGCAGGCCAGACCACCAACTTCTGGGGCGAAACCCTGCTCAACCCGATCCACTCGGTCAGTTACGGCCAGTCCGGTCTCGATATTGCCAAGCTTGCTGGTTCGCCAGGCACCGAAGCCAAAGAATTGCTGATGCCGCGTAACCAGTTGTACGGAAGCTTTACCCTCAACTCCGAATGGACTTTTGGTGCCCAGTACTTCCTCGACTGGCGCGCTGCGCGTCTGCCTGACGCGGGCACCTACTACGGTGGTTCGGATGTGATTGACCAGGGCGGTCAGTCCTTCCTGCTTGGTGGTACCTACGATGGCGTACTGCCTTCAAACCAGTTGAGTACTGTAACCCGTGGTCATGACTACACGCCGGATAACACCGGTGATTTTGGTCTTATGGCCAAGTGGGCGCCCGAGTGGCTGGATGGCACCCTTGGTGCTTACTACCGCAATACTTCCGATATTCTGCCGCAGACCTACCTGAGCGCGCCGAATGTCAAAGCTAATGTTACTCCTCCATTAGTTAACCTCCCGGCTCAGGCGGGTGGTGATCTGGTCAACACGCTGTCAGATTCCTACTATGGGCTTGCCTATGGTGATGACATCGATATCTACGGTCTCAGCCTGTCGAAAAACTTTGGCGGCGTCAGTGTCGGTAGTGATCTGAACTATCGTCACAATATGCCACTGGCCAGCATTACCACCATTTTCAGTCCTGATCTTTACAGCGGGGTTCCAGTCTCTATTGGTGGTGTTAATACTCCAATATTTGCAGTGCCTCCGCGTACGGCGGGTACTGGTGTGGTCAATGATGCCTATGCTGACAACAACACCTTCGCAACCGGCGATACCCTGCACCTGGTTATCAATGGCCTGACCACCTTTGCCGATACGCCGGTGTTTGATTCGGCGGTACTTCTTGGCGAGGTTTACAGCAGCTACCTGGTCAGTCTGGATGACAAGAACTCGGCCTTGTACAAGGGCAAAGGTACCTACCATGGCATTGACAAGCCTACCCGTAGCAACGTGGGTATTGCAGTCAACTTCACTCCGACCTGGTATCAGGTTTTCCCAGGTGTTGATATGACGGCTCCGTTTTCAATCAACACAGGTATCGACGGCAACTCCCCGGTACAAGGCGGCGGTTCACGGGATACCGGAAACTATGCTATCGGTGTAGGTGCTCAGGTTTATAACAAGTACTTTGTTGACCTCAAATATGTCGATGCGTTCGGCAGGACTGATAAGTGCAATGATTCACCAGCATTCACTTCCGCAGGTTCCTCTCCTGTTGGCGATGGCGCGACACCGAACGGGCTGGCGGTTAACGAAGGCTACACTTGCTACGAAGGCGGCTACTCGTCCTTCTCCGGCAGTGCTGCAACTATCGAAGACCGTGGCGCGGTATATCTGACATTCAAGACTACAATCTGATACGAAGCTGATTCAGCCTGAACTCGGCAGCGCCTGCGGGCGCTGCTTATAAAAACAAGCAGGAGAAACTCTACGATGACATTCGTGAAAACCTTGATGGCTGCTTCGCTGGCGCTGGCTTTTGCTGGTGCGGCGCAGGCCGCTGTATCGCTGCAGGAAGCCGAGAAACTCGGTACTACCCTGACCGGAATGGGCGCCGAGCGCGCCGCTAACGCCGATGGTTCGATTCCCGAGTACACCGGCGGTGTAACCGTGGCCCCGGCCGGCTTCAATGCGGGCGATTCCTATCGTCCGGATCCTTTTGCAAGCGAGAAGCCGATTCTGGTTATCGACCAGAGCAATCTGGCCGAATACAAGGACAAGCTGACAGCTACCACTGCCGAACTGGTCAAGCGTTACCCGACTTATAAAGTGAATGTGTACCCGACCCATCGCTCGGTATGGGTGCCCAAGGCCAACCTGGATAACACCAAGCTCAACGCGGTTTCAGCCAAGCTGGTCGATGACGGTAACGGCGTGGACAATGCCTTGCCCGGCGTACCTTTCCCGATCCCGCAAAATGGCAATGAAGCCATGTGGAACCACCTGTTGCGCTATATCGGCCTGACCATCACCAGTAAGTTTGACAACTGGAACGTTGACAGTGCCGGTGTACCGACTCTGGCGACCACGGGTGTGGGTTACGTGAACAGCGAAATCTACGAAGACATGTCCAAGGTCATGGGTCCGAAGGATATTTTCTACCGTATCAAGCTTTACTACACCGGCCCGGCCCGTCGTGCCGGTGAAGCCATCCTGGTTCAGGATGCGGTCAACACCAAGGTGCAACCACGTCGCGCCTGGCAGTATCTGCCTGGTCAGCGCCGGGTGAAACTGGCTCCGGATCTGGCATACGACACGCCAAACCCGGGTTCGGCTGGTGCTTCGACCTACGATGACACCTTCGTCTTCTCCGGTGCTCTGGATCGCTTTGACTGGAAACTGGTAGGCAAGAAGGAAGTGTATGTGCCTTATAACGCCTACAGGCTGGCATACGGCAAAGATGCCAAGGCTCTGGTAACGGCAAACCATATTGCACCCGATGAAGTCCGTTGGGAGAAGCATCGCATGTGGGTAGTCGAGGCCACGCTGAAGCCTGGCAAGCGGCATATCTACCACAAGCGCACCGTTTATCTTGATGAGGATTCATGGGTGGCTCTGGCTTCCGATATGTACGATGCCCGTGGCGACCTGTATCGCGGTTCCTTTGCCTTCCTGGCACCGAGCTACGACGTAGGCGTGCCTAACGCAACACCACACATGATCTATGACCTGATCGGTGGTAGCTACACCATCTCCGGTCTGGTTGGTCCGTATGGTGGCGTCAAGTACATCGACAATCTCTCCAAAGCCAAGTGGACTCCTCAGGCCCTCGCAGGTGCCGGTATCCGCTGATTGCGTGCTGTTGATTTCCAATTCTGTGCTTGACTGTCATTTGAGCGTTCCCACTTGAGGGTGGGAACGTTCGATGCCGGAACCAATCGCACGGGTTGGACGATTGTTTGATCATCAATCGCCGGACTGCATGCAAACAAACATGCGCTCCGGCGATTTTTTCATGTGAGGAAGCCACATGTTATTTTCCAAGAGAATCTTGCTGCCGGCACTTACCGCGGTGCTCTTCATGCAGCAGGGTACGGTACAGGCTGCTGAGTACGTTGACGTGCTGGATATGCCAGCCGCCATGAGCCAACTAGCCATCAAGAGCCCGCTGAATGCAGTTGTGACAGCCGGTACTCGCCTGGTAACCGTCGGGGTTCGTGGCCATATTCTTTTTTCGGATGACGCTGGTAAAACCTGGCAGCAGGCCAAGGTTCCGGTCAGCTCGGATCTGACTTCCGTTTATTTCCCTACACCAACCGATGGCTGGGTCGTTGGTCATGATGGCGTAGTGCTGCATACCACTGACGGTGGGGAGACCTGGACGAAGCAGCTCGACGGCGTGCAGGCCGGCAAGATCATGCTCGATTATTACACTGCGTTGGCTGCAACTGATCCTGCCAACGAGGACTACACCACGCTGGTCGATGAGGCGCAGCGGGTAGTGGATGACGGTGCCGACAAGCCGTTTCTCGGCGTATGGTTTGCCGACAAGCAGAATGGCTATGTGGTCGGTGCTTTCGGCTTGATCTTCCATACCGCTGACGGCGGTGCCAGCTGGACTCCGCTCAACGATAAAGTGGATAACCCGCAGGGCTTTCACCTGAATGCCATCACCGGCAGCGGTTCTGGCCAGGACGTCACCATGGTCAGTGAACAAGGCCTGGTGATGCGTCTTGATCCGGCCAGTGGCAAGTTCGTGACGCTGACCACACCCTTTGAAGGCACGTATTTTGGCCTGCAGCAGACCAGTCATGGGCTGGTGATCTACGGGCTTAGTGGCATGGGGTTCAAGAGCACCGATGGCGGTGCCAGCTGGACAAAACTGGTACTGCCGGTTGACAAGCCTTTAACTGCAGCAGCTACTGATGCGTCCGGCCAGTTGTATTTGTTTGATCAGCCCGGCGAGATTATGAGCAGCATTGATGGCGGTGAGACTTTCCGATTGCGCCCTCAGGCCACAACCGCTGCTATCAGCAGTGCGGTTGCTGTAGGTAATGAGGCGATGGTGCTCGTGGGCCCTCGCGGCGTGCGCGTGTTCCCCATTGAATAAGCCAGAATAATTAGAGAGAGGCGTACCTGATCATGGGAACTAAAAACGACTTTGACATGCCGGTCATTGGCGATCCGAAGGATTTTGATCCAAACACCGGTAGTCTGCTGGAGCGCATGGTATTCAACCATCGCCCCCTGTTTCTGCTGTTTATCGTAGTAATGACAGCACTGCTCGGCTACATGGTGGCTACGCGTCTGGAGATGCGGCCGAGCTTTGAAAAGATGATTCCGCAGAGTCATCCGTACATCAAAAACTTTCTGGAAAATCGCGACCAGTTGCGTGGTTTGGGCAACTCGGTTCGTGTGGTGGTGGAGACTACCGAAGGCGATATTTATGACAAGGACTACCTGCAGACGCTGCAGGAGATCAATGACGAACTGTTTCTGACTCCCGGCGTGGACCGGGCCTGGCAGAAGTCGTTGTGGTCGCCCAATGTGCGCTGGACCCAGGTCACCGAAAAAGGTTTTGAAGGCGGTCCGGTCATGCCGGATACCTATGATGGCTCGCCTGCCAGCATTGAAGACCTGAAACTGAATGTTGCCCGCGCAGGTCTGGGTGGCCAGCTGGTGGCAGGCAACCTGAAGTCGAGCATGATCATTGTTCCCTTGCTGGACAAAGACTCGGCTACCGGTCAGGGCATCAATT
This sequence comes from Pseudomonas pohangensis, assembly GCF_900105995.1. Taxonomy (NCBI): domain Bacteria; kingdom Pseudomonadati; phylum Pseudomonadota; class Gammaproteobacteria; order Pseudomonadales; family Pseudomonadaceae; genus Pseudomonas; species Pseudomonas pohangensis. The sequence goes on from NZ_LT629785.1 coordinate 711,331, forward strand.
ACTACGAGTTTGCCCACGTTCTGGAAGACAAGCTGCGCCAGAAGTACGAGTTCGGTGGTGATACCGAGGCCCATGCTTCAGGTGAAGAAGGCACCGGCAAGATCAAGATCCGTGTAATCGGTTTCGCCAAGCTGATTGGGGACCTGATTGATGGTCTGATCGAAGTAATGATGTTCTTCGCCATTGCCGTGGTGTTTGCCTTCATCATCATCTACCTCTACACCCGTTGCTTGCGCAGTACCGCACTGGTGGTTAGCTGCTCCCTGCTGGCAGTGGTCTGGCAGTTGGGCATCGTTGCCTGGATGGGCTATGCGATAGATCCGTATTCGATTCTGGTGCCGTTCCTGGTATTCGCCATTGGTGTGTCCCATGCGTCACAGAAAATGAACGGGATCATGCAGGACATCGGCAAGGGCACGCACAAGCTGATCGCTGCGCGATACACCTTCCGCCGTCTGTTCCTGGCTGGCGTTACGGCGCTGTTGTCGGATGCGGTCGGTTTCGCCGTGCTGATGCTGATTGATATTCCGGTGATCAAGGAACTGGCAATCACCGCGAGTATCGGTGTATTTGTGCTGATCTTCACCACGCTGCTGATGATGCCGGTGGCACTGTCCTACGTTGGTGTCAGTGCCAAAGCGGCAGAGCGGGCGCTGCAGGCTGACAAGAACGTGGAAAACCATCAGGGCATCGCCAAGCTCTGGGATCTGCTCGATCACTTCACCGAGCGTCGCTGGGCCACCATTGCAGTGATAGTCGCTGTGCTGATCGGGGTCGGCGGCTTCTTTGTGAGCAAGCAGTTGAAGATTGGTGATCTGGATCCGGGGGCACCGGAGTTGCGTGCAGACTCGCGTTACAACCGCGATAACGCCTACATCACCGAGAACTACGCGCTGTCCAGTGATATGTTTGCGGTCATCGTCAAGACGCCGCCAGAGGGTTGTCTTAACTACAAGACCCTGGTTCTGGCCGATCGGCTGGCCTGGCAGTTGCAGCAGCACCCGCAGGTGCAGATGTCGGTGTCACTGGTCAACGCAATCAAGCAGATTACTGCCGGGTCCTATGAAGGCAATCCGAAGTTCTTCACCATCCAGCGCAACCAGGATGTTCTGAACTACTCGGCAACTACTGCCTCGAACAATACCCCTGAGCTGTTCAATACCAACTGTACGATCATGCCGGTTGTAACCTTCCTCAAGGACCACAAGGCAGATACGCTCTCGGAAGTCTCGGCGATTGCCGAAGAGTTCTCCGAGCTGAACAGCACGCCTGACCGGCAGTTCCTGCTGGCAGCCGGTACTGCTGGTATCGAGGCAGCTACCAACGAGGTCGTGGCGCATTCCAACCGCATGATGCTGTTCTATGTGTATGGCGCAGTAATCCTGTTCTGCCTGATCACCTTCCGCAGCTGGCGTGCAACCGCAGTGGCGATCCTGCCATTGATCATGACATCGATGCTCTGCGAGGCATTGATGGTGTGGATGGGCATCGGAGTGAAAGTGGCGACCCTGCCGGTGATTGCGCTGGGTGTGGGTATCGGTGTGGACTACGCGCTGTATTTATTGAGTGTGCAGCTGCAATTCCAGCGTGAAGGTTATTCACTCGGCGTGGCCTACAAGAAGGCTGTGGCTTCGACCGGTAAAGTGGTTGCGCTGGTCGGTGTTACCTTGGCTACGGGTGTAATCACCTGGGCCTGGTCACCCATCAAGTTCCAGGCGGATATGGGTATCCTGCTGACCTTCATGTTCCTGTGGAATATGCTCGGCGCCCTGATCCTGATCCCGGCACTGTCGTACTTCTTCCTCAATCCGAAGAAGGCCGAAACAGCCTGAGGTCAGGGGTGCTCGCCTGCTGGCTTATGCCAGCGGGCAAGTGCCTGGAAATAGCCAAACGAAAAGGCCGAGCCCCGGTTTCCCGGGGCTCGGCCTTTTTATTATCCGATCACAAATGCAATTTCCTGCACCAGCTGCGTACAACGACAGCTCGTTCTGTGCCGGTTGCTCAGGAATCGAAATCGTAATCAGCCAGTTGCCGGCGCAGTCGTCGCTCGTCCAGCAGATTGTCAATCACGCGGCGTTTGGCGAGGTTGGTTTTGGCGACTTCGACAGGCTGCTCGCTCTGTTCTTCGGAGTCCTGGCTAACCTGATCGTCGTCGAGTTCGATCTCTTCACTTGCAGTGGTCATAAGAGGCCATCCAGAGTGTGCTTGCTTGGCGCCTCTTATATCGGCAAAGTGCGAGAGGGTAAAAAAGATTTTTTCAATCAGCTGATTAGAATTTTATTAGAGCGTTAATCGTCGGACGTTTTGGCCTTGTATTCACACAGGTCTTCGATCCGGCAACTGCCACAACGTGGTTTGCGCGCCAGACAAACATAGCGCCCATGCAGGATCAGCCAGTGGTGGGCATCAAGCAGGAATTCTGCGGGAACAAAGCGCATCAGCTTCCGCTCCACTTCCAGCACAGTCTTGCCCGGTGCAATGCCGGTACGGTTGCTGACCCGGAAAATGTGGGTATCAACGGCCATGGCCAGCTGACCGAAGGCGGTATTCAGTACGACGTTGGCCGTTTTGCGGCCGACACCGGGAAGGGCTTCAAGTTCTTCACGGGTTTCCGGCACCTGACTGTTATGTCTTTCGATCAGCAGACGACAGGTTTCGATTACATTCTTTGCCTTGGTCGGATACAGACCGATGGTTTTGATGTATTCGCACAGGCCGGTGTAGCCGAGTGCGTATATGGCTTCCGGTGTATTCGCCACCGGATAGAGCCTGGCGGTTGCCTTGTTCACGCCTACATCGGTGGCCTGCGCCGAGAGAATCACCGAGATGAGTAACTCGAAGGGGGAGCTGTAGGCCAGTTCCGTGGTCGGTTGTGGATTGTCTTCACGCAGGCGCCGAAAGATTTCCAGACGTTTGGCTGCATTCATCAGGTGATATTCCAGGTCGCGTTGAAAAGACTATGTGTTGCCATGGCTTTTGTGGGAGTGCTGCATGCAGCGAAAAGCTGTCCAGCAGCACAAGTGCTCGCGCCGCAGGCGACGCTCCTGGGCTTCAGCGCCAAAAAGCCCCTTACTCGATCACGCCGGTTACCCGGACCCGCCGACTTTGCGCCGGCAATGCTGCGGGTTCGGCTGCTTTGGCGCGTGCTGCAACAATTTCATCGATGCGGTTTTTCAAGGCGATCAGCAAGCCCAGAACCAGGAATGCTCCTGGCGGCAGGATGGCCAGTAAAAAGCCCGGATAGTTGTGAAAAACCGTCACCTGCCAGTGCGCTGCGATCGGCCCGAACAGCAGTTGCATGTTGGCAAACAAGGCGCCGGTCCCGAGCAGTTCGCGCACCGCACCGATGGCCAGCAGTACCAGACCGAAACCGGTGCCCATCATCAGCCCGTCGAAGGAGGCAGCGGCTACGGTGTTTTTCGCCGCGAAGGCTTCGGCACGACCAAGGATGATGCAGTTGGTGGTGATCAGTGGAATGAAAATGCCGAGAATCTGGTACAGCTCGTAGGTGAAGGCCTGCATCAGCAGTTCGATACAGGTAGTCAGCGCCGCAATGATCATGACGAACACCGGCAGGCGTACCGCGTCGCTCACCTGGGTGCGGATCAGCGCCACTGTGGCATTCGAGGCGGCCAGCACAATGGCGGTTGCCAGACCCATGCCCAGCGCATTGACGACCGAGTTGCTGACTCCCAGCAGGGGGCAGAGACCGAGCAGTTGCACCAGCCCCGGGTTGTTCTTCCACAGGCCGTTGATGGCTATTTCGCGGAAACTAGTCATGCGGCTTCTCCACTGGTTTCAACAGTTCTGCCCGATGTGCATCGAAATACTGCAGGGCCTGATGCACGGCTTTGACCACCGCGCGGGGGGTAATGGTTGCGCCGGCAAACTGGTCAAAAGCGCCGCCGTCCTTTTTCACTGCCCAGCTTTCCGCGGCCAGATTCTGCAGGGATTTACCGGCGAAGGTCAGCACCCAGGGGCTTTTCGCCAGATCAATCTTGTCGCCCAGGCCAGGGGTTTCCCGATGGTGAATGGCGCGTACGCCAGACAGCGTGCCATCCGCCAGCACGCCAACCAGCAGCTGGATACTGCCACTGTAGCCATCCGGCGCGGTGACTTGCAGGATCACCGCAGTTGCTTTGCCATCGAGGCTGGCGAGATACACCGGGCTATTGCCCTTGCTGCCGAGCAACGGGTCGTGCACCAGATGTACGTCATCCTGTGGATGGTTGTCATAACTGCCGGCCGGTAGCAACTCGCTGAGCGCGCGGTTCTTGGCGGCGCGCTCGGAATCGGCAATGCGCTCTGCGGTGCCCAGCTGGGTAATTGCCACCAGGCCAACGGTGACTATGGCAAACAGGCCCAGTACCAGGCTGTTCTTCAGCATCGAGCGGGAAATTTCCGGGAGTGCCATGCTCATTCTCCCATCCGGAAACCACGTTCCGGCTTGCTATGGCCATAGGCGCGTGGACGGCTGTAGTGGTCGATGGTTGGTGCTGCCAGGTTCATCAACAGTACGGCAAAGGCTACGCCGTCGGGATAGCCGCCCCAGGTGCGAATGATATAGACCAGGATGCCGACACCAGCGCCAAAAATCAGCCGTCCCAGATTGCTGGTGGCACCGCTGACAGGATCGGTAACGATGAAAAAGGCGCCGAGCATGGTCGCGCCGGTGAACAGATGGAACAGCGGTGAGCCATTGGAATCCGAGCCGGAGCCATGCCAGAACAGCAGGCTCATGACAGTCAGGGCCGCGAGCATGCCGACCGGCGCATGCCAGCTGATCAGGCGTTTGTGCAACAGAAACAGGCCGCCAAGCAGGAAGGCCGCGTTAACCCACTCCACCGCTGCCCCGCCAACTTTGCCGAAGGCCGGATTGGCTGCCCACAGCTCGTCCATGGTCAGGCTCTTGTTGATCTTCAGGCTGTCCAGTGCAGTTGCCTGACTCCAGCCATCGGGCAACTGTGCCAGACCGAAAATCTGTTGCAGGCCTTCGAGCAGGCCGACGCCGTGCGGTTTTGGCCAGCTGGTCATCTCCACCGGAAAGGAAATCAGCACCACCACGTAGCCGAGCATGGCCGGGTTGAACGGGTTTTGCCCAAGGCCACCGTACAGCTGTTTGCCGAATACGATGGCAAAGCCCACCGCGACCAGCGTCAGCCACCAGGGCGCATAGGGTGGCAGCGCCAGCGCCAGCAGCACGGCGGTGACCAGGGCGCTGCCGTCACTCAGGTAGAAACCCAGTGGGCGCTGGCGAATCTTCAGGATTGCGGCTTCCACGCCCAGGGCCACCAGGCTGGCCCAGAGCAGGTTGACCAGGGTGCCGATACCGAACAGCCAGGTCAGCGCCAGCGCCCCCGGCGCGCAGGCAGCCAGCACCAGCAGCATGACCCGCTGGGTACGGTTGCTGCCCTTAGCATGGGGCGAGGTGATGCGGGTCAGGGTCATTGCTGCTCCGGTGCTGGCTTCTTCTCGCGCAAGCGGGAGAGGGCTGGGGAGAGGGAGTCATGTGAGGGTGGGCAGCTTGCGCTGCCACGGTGGGTTACGGCCTGCAACCTGACCCAGACCAAGGGTTGCGAGGCCTTCAGCATGCGGATTGCTCCTGATAGGCGGCCAATTGGCGCTCGGCCTCGGCCAGCCGCGTGCGGGCGCTGTCCAGGGCCTGCGCTGCGGCACTGCCGTCACGCTCCAGCTTGCGCAGGTCGGCGCGGGCAAAGGCAACTTCGGTCTTCAGGGCGCGCTGCTGCTCGTCGAGGCCGGATTTGTTGACCAGCACGTGCTCGGGTGCCGGTTTCGGGCTGGCTGCCTCGGCGGCATGCAAGGCGGTTTCGGCAACACTCACAGCTGCACGAAGTGATTGCAGTTCAGCCTCCGCCAGCTCGGCCTTTTCGGCCTTTTTCAGTTCGGCCCGTTTCACCGCCAGTTCGATCTTGGCTTTCTTCAATGCCGCATCGACCACCGGCTTGGCCGGGGTCGCGGCTGGCGTTGGTGCTGGCGTGGGTGAGTTGCCCAGAGCTTGTTCGGCGCTGCTCAACTGGCTGCGCATCTGCTCCAGTTGTGCCTGCTGTTCCGCGTTCGGGCTTTCGACTTTCTCCAGCTTGCGCACTTGCGCCTTGAGCATGGCGGCTTCGATTCTGGCTTTTTTCAGCTGGTCATCAGCGCTGCTTGAGGGTACAGCTGCAGGCTCGGGCGCGTTGGCCTGTGCCTGCTGCAATGCCAGCTGCGCGGCTTCGGCTGCGCGGCGCAGTTGGGCTATCTGGGCCTTGAGTTCATCGGTGTCATGCTGGGCCAGCTGCTTCTCGGCTTTCTTCAGCGCGACCTGGGCCATGCTGGCTTCGATCTTCAGGCGTTTAAGCTGTTCGTCGGCAGGTGCCACAGGGCTGCTGTCAGTCTGGCTGGCGCGGGCCTTGGCATTGCGTTCGGCGCGGGCCTGACGCTCGGCTTCCTTCTGCTCTTCGGCCAGACGCAGTCTTTCCTGGCGAAACTCGAAGCGCTGTTTGGAGTAGTCGGCCTTCTGTTGAAGTTGTTCCTGCTCGCGGATACCGGCCTTGGCCGCGCGGTAGTACTGCACCAGGGGAATGCTCGAGGGGCAGACGTAGGCGCAGGCGCCACACTCGATGCAGTCGAACAACTGGTGCGCCTTGAGCTGATCGGTCTGTTCGCCCAGGGCAAAAAAGTGCAGTTGCTGCGGTAGCAGGCTGGCCGGGCAGACCTGCGCGCAATCGCCACAGCGAATACACGGCTGCGCCGGTGGTGGTGCCGGCAGTTCGGCAGCCGTGCTGGCCAGCAGGCAGTTGGTGGTCTTGATTACCGGCACGTCCAGCGCTGGCAAGGTAAAGCCCATCATCGGGCCGCCCATGATCAGGCGGTTGAGCTTGTCCTGCTGCAGGCCGGCAAATGCCAGCAGTTCGCTGACCGGGGTACCGAGCAGACATTCGACGTTCATCGGTCGGGCCAGCGCTTCACCGGTCAGGGTGGTGATGCGGGAAATCAGCGGGCGACCAAGAATCACCGCATCATGAATGGCCACAGTGGTGCCGACGTTCTGGCAGAGCACGCCGACATCAGCGGGCAATCCGCCACTGGGCACTTCACGCCCGGTGAGGATCTGGATCAGCTGTTTTTCGCCGCCGGAAGGGTACTTGGTCGGGAATACCACGACTTCATAGGGGCGCTCGCCGATCAGCCGGAGAATGGCGGCAGCGGCTTCCGGCTTGTTGTCTTCGATGCCGATCAGCACCTCTTCAGGCTGGATCAGGTGCGCCAGAATATTGATGCCGGACAGCAGTTCTGCGGCCTTTTCGCGCATCAACAGATCGTCAGCCGTGATGTAGGGCTCGCATTCGGTGCCGTTGATGATCAGCGTATGGATCTTCTGCTGTGGCCGTGCGCTGAGTTTGACTGCCGTAGGGAAGCCGGCGCCGCCCAGACCATTGACGCCGGCCGCACGGATTTTTTCCAGCAGTTCGGTCGCAGCAAGCTGATGGAAGTGGTCACAGGGTTGCAGCGGCGCCCATTCGTCCAGACCGTCGCTGTCGATCACGACTGCCGGGGCCAGCATGCCGGACACATGCGGGTAGGGCTGCGCACCGATAAAACTGACCGTGCCGGAAGTGGGCGCGTGAACCGGCACGCTGACCGCACTGGTGGCTTCGGCGATGAGTTGCCCCTTGAGCACGCGCTGGCCAACGCTGACGCAGGGTTCTGCCGGTGTGCCGATGTGCTGGTTGAGCGGCAGAATCAGTCGCTTGGGCAGGGGCGCGGACTGAATCGCCGTGCGGTTGGAAAGCGTCTTGCGTTCGTCCGGGTGGATGCCGCCGGGGATGTCGAAAAACTCTCGGGCACTCATGCAACCTGCTCCCGGTCGGTGGCGATCAGCTGGCTAGGAGGCAAGGGCAGCTCCCACTTCCAGTTCTGCAAGGTTTGCCCCAGTGGAATCATGTCGATGCAGTCCACCGGACAGGGTTCCACGCACAGGTCGCAGCCGGTGCATTCGCTGACAATCACCGTGTGCATCTGTTTGGCTGCGCCGATGATCGCGTCCACCGGGCAGGCCTGGATGCACTTGGTGCAGCCGATGCACTCGGCCTCGCGGATAAAGGCAACCATCTTCGGCTTTTCGCCCTCGACGGCATCCAGTGGTTCCGCCTCGACATCCAGCAGGTCAGCCAGCGCCTGAATGGTGGCTTCGCCGCCGGGAGGGCACTTGTTGATCTTGTCGCCGCCGGCAATCGCTTCGGCGTAAGGCTTGCAGCCCGGATAGCCGCACTGGCCGCATTGTGTTTGTGGCAGCAGGGCGTTGATTTGTTCGGCGATCGGGTCACCCTCGACACGAAAGCGCACCGCCGCAAAGCCGAGCAGGGCACCGCACACCAGGCATAACGCCAGTAGTGCCAGAACGGCACTGAGCACCATGCTCATAGGCGGATCAGTCCGGCAAAGCCCATGAACGCCAGCGACATCAGGCCGGCGGTAATCATGCCGATGGCCGCACCCTGAAAGGATTTGGGCACATCGGCAATGGCAATCCGCTCACGCATGGCGGCAAACAGCACCAGCACCAGCGAAAAACCCAGCCCGGCAGCAAAGCCGTTCAAGGTGGCGCTGACAAAGGTGAACTCGGCCTTGTTGGCGTTCAGCAGGGCCACGCCGAGGACGATGCAGTTGGTGGTGATCAGCGGCAGGAAAATGCCCAGCACGCGGTACAGCAGCGGGCTGGTCTTCTGTACCACCATCTCGGTGAACTGCACCACCACGGCGATCACCAGAATGAAACTGATGGTGCGCAGGAATTCGATGTCCAGCGGCTTGAGCACGTATTGCTGGACCAGATAGCTGCACATGGCGGCCAGGGTCAGGACGAAAGTGGTGGCCAGCGACAGGCCGATGGCGGTTTCGATCTTCTTCGACACGCCCATGAACGGGCACAGGCCGAGGAACTGCACCAGCACGAAGTTGTTGACCAGAATGGAGCTGACCATGAGCAGGGCGAGTTCGGTCATGCGCTATGTACCAACATGGGTGGTTTTGCCAGGCAACTGGCGAATAGGAGCGGGGGCCTATTATCGGGCTACTGGCTATGGCCAGACAAGTTATTGCAGGGTTTGCAGCTGCATCGGCCCTGCAGGCGGGCGGTGCAGCTGCGGGAACGGCGCAGCGCCTGCGGCGGGTACGCCCCGGCCCCTGCTTACCGGGTCGGATTGATCAGGTACTTGCCGCCGGTGCTTGGCTTGCCGTAGGCAGCGATCGCCTCAAGCTGCAGCGCCCCGGCCAGCGATACTTCACGCACATAATTGCAGGCGAAGGTGGTCTTCAGTCCGGCCAGTACCCGGGCCTGGAATTGCTGCATGGCTTCGGGCCCGACCTTGGCCAGGTAGTTGGGCAACAGCCAGCCGGCGACGGCAAAGGCCGGGCCGAAGCTGCGCTTGAGGATGGTCGGGCTGGTATCCAGCGCGCCGTAGATGTACACCTGCTTGTGGGTGGCCGAGCCGTAACGGCTGTAATTCTTGGCCGTGCGGGTGATGGCTGCTTCCATGGCGGTGAGAATCTGGCTGGCCAGTGTGCCGCCGCCAATGGCGTCGAAGGCGATGGTGGCGCCGGTTTCGCTGAGTGCCTGGATCAGGTCCTGGCTGAAGGTCGCTGCGCTGGAATCACACACATACTTCGCGCCCTGGCTGCGCAGTAGTTCGACCTGGGCCGGGCTGCGCACGATGTTCACCAGGTAGATGCCTTCCTGCTGGCACAGACGATTGAGCATCTGTCCCAGGTTGCTGGCGGCGGCGGTATGCACCAGCGCGCTGTGGCCTTCACGGCGCATGGTGTCGAGCATGCTGATGGCGGTCATCGGATTGACGAAGATCGACGCACCGTCGGCCGCGCTGCAGCCTTCGGGCAGCACAATGCACTGGCTGGCCTTGGCGCAGCGGTATTGCACGTACATGCTGCCACCAAAGATGGCCACGGTCTTGCCGAGCAGCGCCTGGGCTGCGGGGGAGTCACCGGCGGCGATCACTGTACCGGCGCCTTCGTTGCCGACAGTCATCGACTGGTCCAGCCGCGCCTGCATGGCGCGCATGGCTGCTTCGGGAATGCTGAAAGTCACCACTGGCGACTCGGCGGTGCCCGAGGCTTTGCCGGTGCTCAGGTCTGCCGGGCCGAGCAGTAGACCCAGATCCGAGGGGTTGAGCGGCGTGGCTTCGACGCGAATGATCACCTCGTCCGCGGCCGGAGCAGGGGTTTCCACGCTGACCAGCGAGAGTTCCAGCTCGCCGCTGTTTTTGACCAGGGAGCGAAGTTGCAGACCGGTGCTGGACATGGTGTTACCTCGGCTAGTGATGTGACGGGTTGGGGTTTTGCCCCGGGCTTACCCTGGGCTTTGTACTGGTTAGGTGCTGTCAGCCGCTTTCTGCTTCCTGTAGGAGCCGGCTTGCTGGCGATGACTGCATGGATGCAGGAGGTAGCGCGAAGCAGGAGCTCCGAGCCGAAACAGGCTGCGCAAGAGCATCGCGAGCAAGCTCGCTCCTACAAAACCGACCTGCACCAACTAACCGGGATATAGCCTTACTTGACGCGTTGCCCCGGCCTGGCGCCGGCGTCCGGGCTAAGCAGGTAGATCTCGTGGCCACCGGGGCCGGCGGCCAGCACCATGCCTTCGCTGATGCCGAATTTCATCTTGCGTGGCGCCAGGTTGGCCACGTACAGGGTATGCCGGCCTTCCAGCTGGCTCGGGTCCGGGTAGGCACTCTTGATGCCGCTGAACACGTTGCGCTTGGCGTCGCCGATATCCAGCGTCAGGCGCAGCAGCTTGTCGGCGCCGTCGACGAACTCGCATTTCTCGATCAGCGCGATACGCAGGTCAACGGCGGCAAAGGCGTCGAAGTTGATCTCGGCGGCGATCGGCTCTTTCGTGAGTTCGCCATTACCGGCTGCAGCAGGGGTGGCGGATTCGGCAATCAGGTCTTCTTTGGAGTCTGCAATCATGGCTTCTATCTTCGCCGGTTCTATGCGCGTCAGCAGCGGGCTGAACGGGTTCAGCTGGTGGTTGGCCAGCGGCGTACTCAGGTCATTCCAGGTCAGCGGCGCGACATTCAGGAAGGCTTCGGCATCGCCGGCCAGTTTCGGCAGTACCGGCTTGAGCAGGATCACCAGCTGGCGGAACAGGTTGACGCCCAGCGCGCAGATTTCCTGCACCTCGGCCTGCTTGCCCTCGACCTTGTTCAGCGCCCAGGGCGCCTTGTCGGCAATCCAGGCATTGGCGCGGTCGGCCAGTGCCATGATTTCGCGCATGGCGCGGGCGAAATCACGCGCTTCGTAGGCCTCGGCGATGGCCGGTGCGGCATTCTGGAAAGCGTTCCACAGCTCGGGTTCGGGATTGGCAGCTACCAGCAGCCCGTTGTTGCCCTTGTGGATGAAGCCGGCACAGCGGCTGGCAATATTCACCACTTTGCCGACCAGGTCGGCGTTGACCTTCTGCACGAAGTCCTCGAGGTTGAGATCGAGATCGTCGACGCTGCGGCCCAGCTTGCTGGCGTAGTAGTAGCGCAGGTATTCCGGGTTCAGATGGTCGAGATAGGTGCGTGCCTTGATAAAGGTGCCGCGCGACTTGGACATCTTCTGCCCGTTGACGGTCAGGTAGCCATGCACGTTGACCGCGGTCGGCTTGCGGTAGCCGGCGCCCTGCAGCATGGCCGGCCAGAACAGCGTGTGGAAGTTGACGATGTCCTTGCCGATGAAGTGGTACAGCTCGGCGGTCGAATCCTTGCCCCAGTAGGCATCGAAATCCAGCTCCGGACGCCGTGCACAGAGGTTCTTGAAACTGGCCATGTAGCCCACCGGCGCATCCAGCCAGACGTAGAAATACTTGCCCGGCTCGTCGGGGATCTCGAAGCCGAAATACGGTGCATCGCGGCTGATGTCCCATTCCTGCAGGCCGGCATCCAGCCATTCGGCGATCTTGTTGGCTACCGCCTCCTGCAGGGTACCGCTGCGCGTCCACTGCTCGAGCATGCTCTGGAAATCCGGCAGCTTGAAGAAGAAGTGCCTGGAATCCCTGAGTACCGGCACCGCGCCGGAGATCGCCGAGCGCGGATTCTTCAGTTCGGTCGGTTCGTAAGTGGCGCCGCATTTCTCGCAGTTGTCGCCGTACTGGTCTTCGGCGGCGCACTTGGGGCAGGTGCCCTTGATGAAGCGATCGGCGAGAAACATGCCCTTTTCCGGGTCGAAATACTGGGTCACCGAGCGCGTGGCGATGTGTCCGGCCTCACGCAGCTTCAGGTAGATGCCGGTGGCCAGTTCGCGGTTTTCTTCCGAGTGGGTCGAGTGAAAGTTGTCGAAGTCCACCAGGAAGTCGGCAAAGTCGGCGCTGTGCTCGGCCTGCACGTTGGCAATCAACTGCTCCGGGGTGATGCCTTCCTTCTCGGCGCGCAGCATGATCGCCGAGCCATGGGCATCGTCAGCGCAGACGTAAGTGGCCTGATTGCCACGCAACTTCTGGAAACGCACCCACATGTCGGTCTGGATGTACTCCAGCATGTGGCCGAGATGGATCGAGCCGTTGGCATAGGGCAGGGCGCTGGTAACGAGAATCTTGCGGGCTTCGGACATGGTTTCGGGCTGCATGGCTGACACGGGAAGGTCGGCAACTATATAGGCGCAGCGGTTTTTTTTCATCCGTGGCGAATGCGGGAGGACTGATGCGCAGCGCATTTCCCCCTCTCGCGCTGGCGGCAGAGGGCCGCGGAGAGGGGCTTTTCGACCCATGAAAAGGCCTTCGGTGATTTTCTGCCGTGCGGTAACATATCCGCCTGTTTTGCTTGGTTTTTAGGGAGTTGTCATGAGTGCTGTCAATCGCCAGCTGGTGGAAACCGTCCTGCGTCAGTTCACCGACCCGCACCTGAACCTCGATCCGGTCAGCGCCGGCTGCGTGCGCGAGATCGATATTCAGGGTGGCACGGTCAATGTGCGCCTGCAGCTGGGCTATGCCTGTGCTCTGTTCAAGAGCGGCTGGGCGCAGATGCTGCAGATGGCGCTGGAGAACCTTGATGGCGTGGATTCCGCCAGCGTGCAGGTGGATGTGCTGATCGAGCCGCACAAGGCCCAGGAGCAGGTGCCGGCGCTGGTCAACGTGAAGAACATCATCGCCGTAGCCTCCGGCAAGGGCGGGGTGGGCAAGTCGACCACCGCGGCCAATCTGGCGCTGGCGCTGGCCCGTGAAGGGGCGCGGGTGGGCATTCTGGATGCGGATATCTACGGCCCCAGTCAGGGCATCATGTTCGGCATTGCGCCAGGTACCCGGCCACAGATTCGCGAGCAGAAGTGGATGCTGCCGATCGAGGCGCATGGCGTGCAGGTGATGTCCATGGCCTTTCTGGCCGATGACGATACACCGATGGTCTGGCGCGGGCCGATGGTTTCCGGCGCGTTGATGCAGCTGATCACCCAGACCGCCTGGGACAATCTGGATTATCTGGTGGTGGACATGCCGCCGGGCACCGGCGATATCCAGCTGACGCTGGCGCAGAAGGTGCCGGTGGCCGGTGCGGTGATCGTCACCACGCCACAGGATCTGGCGCTGCTGGATGCGAAGAAAGGCGTGGAGATGTTCCGCAAGGTGAACATTCCGGTGCTCGGCGTGGTGGAAAACATGGCCGTGCACATCTGCTCTAACTGCGGGCATGCCGAACATCTGTTCGGCGAAGGTGGCGGTGAGAAGCTGGCGGCGCAATATGGCGTCGAGCTGCTGGCATCGTTGCCGTTGTCGATGGCCATCCGCATGCAGTCCGATGGCGGCAAGCCGACCGCCATCGCCGACACCGAAAGCCAGATCGCCATGATCTATCAGGAGCTGGCGCGTAACGTCGGCGCACGCATCGCCCAGGCCGGGCAGGGTGCGCAGGGTATGCCGGCAATCGAGATCAGCGACGACTGAGCTACCTCCTGCAACTTCAATCGTTGTGGGAGCTTTAAAGACACAAGCGCCGCCCCCGGCGCGAGCTTTTGCTTTAGATGGATTGGCGCTGGCTTTTTCGCGGCGAGTCGCCGCTCCCACAGATAGTGCAGTCCCCACAGATTAAGGTGGTTTGCGCAGGCAGCCCTACGCCAGCCAACGATTCGGCTCAGCTTTCCCGCCCATGGGCAACCGCACTGAGCTGCGCGGTATCGGTGCGCACGAAGATCGAATCGCCGATCGCCGTTAGCACGTCGCCGGCATACACCTCGCAGATGATCTTGCTCTTGCGCCCCAGTTCGCCGTCCAGTCTGGCGCGCAGGGTCAGGGTGACGCCCATGGGCGTGGGTTTGATGTACTTGAGGCCCAGATAACCGGTCACGCAGTCAATGCGCGGCAGACTGCCGGGTTCGCGCTGTTCGGCGCGGTAGTGGTAGGCCATGGCGGTCCAGTTCGAATGGCAGTCGACCAGCATGGCGAGCAGGCCGCCATAGACCAGGTCCGGCCAGCCGCAGTACTTGCTGTCCGGCATATGGGTAGCCATTACATGGATGCCGTCTGCGTGCCAGTAGCTCTTCACGTGCAGGCCGTGGGGGTTTTTGCTGCCACAGCCGTAGCAGACGCCTTCCGGGGCAGCGCGATCTTGCAGTGCAATTTCAGTCATTGAACCTTCCTGTCAGTCGGGTGATGGCGGCCATTGTACTGAGCGTGAGGGTGTTCAGTCCTGTTGCAGATCGGGTCCCAGTGGCCCGTCGGCACGCAGCGCATAGCAGGTGTCGACCAGCGTGCGGGTAGCGCGGGTATAGGCCTGGGTATCCTCTGCGGTGCGTGGCGCGACCATGGCGCGGCCCATGGGGATGGTCTGGAAGGCGGTGGTGGCGATCGGCAGCAGCAGTTCTGTGAGGTGTACGCAACCGCCGGTGCCGCCAAACAGTTGCTTGATCTGCCGGGTGAAGCCTGCGCCGATGCGCACGCCGACCAGTTTGGCATAAGCAGCAGCTGCGCCGCGGCACTCGCTGGTCGGCACAGCGGGCATCTGCACATCAATCTCGTGGATGATGAACTCGTCGTCCAGGGTCAGGCGGATCAGCATGCCGTGATAGATCTGTCCGGCCTGCAGATAACGGCCGCTGTGCAGCGTCACCGCATGGGTCTTGCTGTCGCTCAGCCGGCCCTCGATATCCCACAGCCCGTCGGGGCGCAGGAAGCCCTGGCACTCCACCTGACGCCGGTGAATCAGGCGGCGCCCCGTTGCATCTGTCTGGCTGGACATGGCGAAATCTTCCGTTGCGTGGTCAGGCGTGCGGGTCTGCCTGACGCTGTGTCGGCAGCATGAACAATCTTGCGCGCAGCGACAACCGCAGACCATCCGCCAGCAGGCAGTTCAGATCGACAGGTTGCGTATGGTGCGTTTGAGTACATCCATAACGGCGGTTGTCATGGCGGCGGTGGATACGCCAAACATCAGGATGCCGTTGGCGGCTTCCAGCGGGCCGAGCAGCTGCCACTTTGCTGACAGGGTGATGTCGCCATAACCCAGGGTGGTGAAATTGACCCCGGAGTAATACAGCGCAGTGGAGAACTGCTCAAACTCGCCGAGCAGCTGAAACAGTCCGGCCCAGACGACCATCTGCAGGAAGTTGCCCAGCAGCATCAACAGCATGACTATGGCCAATAGCAGTATGTCGAACAGCGGCCTGTCCTGCTGCAGGTGGGTATGTTTGAAGCGCGCATAACGGCGCAGGCTGACGATCAGGAACAGCGCCTGCAACAGCAGGCAAACCAGCATCACGGGTAATCCGACCAGCAGGCTATGGAGCATTTTTACTTCCCTTCAGATGGCGACGCGGCTGCCCGGGGGCTGCCGGCGCCGCAGGTCAATCAGGTGTACTGCCGCCCAGGCATACAGGGTCACGGCGATGAACAGGCCCATGCGCACGGCAAAGGCGGCGTAGACATCCTTGCCGCTGGCACTGTCCTGCACCGACTGCCCCAGCAGCAGAATCATGGTGGTCAGGCTGTTCATCCAGAAGTAGGGCGAGCGTTGCGTAGCGACCAGCTGGTAAAGGCGGCGCGCGACGAACAGGCTGAACAGCAGCGTCCACAGGAAGAACATCCATAACTGCGGAAACACGCTCAGGCCACTCCACAACAGAATGGCAAGCAGGCCGCCGAGCAGGGTCGAGCCGAGCAGTTCGCGTCCGGCATCGCGGGCGCGGATACTGCAGGCCTGTTGCCCGAGGTTGACCGACTGCATGATCAGCGGCATGTAGGTCGCCGGGTTGATCAACGCCAGCAGGTAGGCCGGCAGCACCACCAGTGCGCCGCGCAGGGCAATCCAGGCGGTGTCCAGCGGGTCGTGATTGACCGGCGGAGGCGGGGCTGGCGCGGCGCTGGCCGGTTCGGGGAACAGCAGGTGGCTGATGAAGATCATCAGCAAGGCCACCAGCAGCCCCTTGACCAGGGCTTCGACAACCAGCAGGCCGAGGGCAAAGGCAGCGCTGCCGGCGGCGGAAATCATGGTCAGGCCGATCACCATGAAGGTCACCAGCAGCGGGTTGCCACCGCGCTGGCCATAACGAAAGCACAGGAACAGTCCCAGGCCGACCAGCAGCACACCGCTGAACGGGGCATAGCGCAGCAACGGGGTCAGCAGCAGACCGCTGCCGGTGGCCAGCGCCAGCGCCAGAATCAGGCTGATCGCGGTCTTCAGCGGCAGCGGCTGGTTCATGGCCGCCAGTACAAAAACCGCCAGCATCGGCGCGATGAAGGGCAGCGGCAGGCTCAGACCGAACCCGGCTGCCAGACTCAATCCGGTGCCGCAAGCCAGCCGCAGCGCGCGCTGGGCGCGTGGGTCGCGGGGAATGGATGCGGTTCTGGCCATGGCTTCAGTACGCGTAGGACAGCCAGCTCATCAGGCGCAGAAACACCCGGCCGAGCAGGTTCAGCGGATTGCCCTCGATGGGGAAAGCCATGACCTCTGCCTGCCCGCCGACACGGATGGCACCGGTGTCAGTGAGCTGATCAGGGTCGATGCCGACGATCACCGGGAATCGTTGCGCGGCGCGCAGCCAGTCGCGGCTGTTCTGTACCGTTGGCAAGCTGCCCGGCGGGGTCGGCTGGGACACGCTGACGCCGTAACCGATACTGCGAATCTGGCCGTTGAGTACTTGCCCCGGCAGGGAGTCCAGAACGATTTTGACCGGCGTGCCGGGCTGCAGGTGGCCTAGGTTGTTTTCGGTCATTTCGGCGCTGATCCACACATCCTGCATGGCAATCAGCGTCATCACCGGATTGCCGGCGGCGGCAAACTGGCCGACTTCGGTGCGCAGGTCGGTAATCAGCCCGGCAGAACGCGCATGTATGCGGGTCTTGGCCAGATCCAGTTCAGCCTTGCTCAGGGTGCTGACGGCGCTGCGCAGTTTGGCGTTGTCTTCGCCGCTGCCGCCTTCGGTCTCGCGGGCGCGCTGCACTTCGGCCCGTGCCGCCGCGACCTGACTGCTGGCCTGGACAAAGGTGGCGCGGGAGATTTCCAGTCGGCGCAATGAAATGGTGCCGGCGTCTTCACGGTACAACCGCTCCAGACGATCACGGTCCTGGCGGGCCTTGAGCTCATTGGCCTGGGCCGCACTCAGCGAGGCTTCGGCCGAATCGATGCCGGCAGTGCTGGCGCCAATCTGCTTGCGCACCGACTCCAGGTCGGCGCGGGCGCGCTCAACGGCTATCTCGTACTGCTCGGGGTCGATGGCGAACAGTTCCTGGCCGGCGCTCACCTGCTGGTTGTTGTGCACCAGCACATCCGTCACGCGGCCGGCTACTTCGGCAGCCACCGGCACTATGTAAGCCTGTACCCGGGCTTGCTGGGTATAGGGGGTGAAGCGTTCGGCCAGCAGGTACCAGACCAGGCTGGTGATAATCAGCAGCAGAACGACGCGCATGCCGCTCTTGCTCGGATCCTTGGCTTTGCCGGCCGGCTTGTCTGCGGCTGGCTGCTTGGCGTTGTCAGTCATTCAGGCTGGCCCTGTCAGGTAGGCTGTTGGTGTCAGGGGCGCGCTCGTCATCCAGCAGATCGCCCCAGTCGGTGCGTTGTTGCATCTGTTCGCGGGTCGCCGGGTCAATCAGTGGCAGGTTGTTGTGCCAGCCACCGCCGAGCGCCTTGTACAGGGTAATCAGGCTGCTCACGGCATTGCCGCGGGTAATCAGATAATTGTCCTGTTGCACGAACAGCGCACGCTGGGCATCCAGCACGCGCTGGAAGTCCGAATAGCCCTCGCGGTACTGCGCAGTGGCCAGGCTCGTCGAGCGCTTTGCCGAGAGCGCGGCTTCACGCAGGATGCGCTCACGCTCCAGCGACTTGAGCAGCCCGGTGGCCGCATCGTCTGCTTCGCGGGCAGCCTGCAGCACGCTGTCACGGTAGGCTTCGATCAGCTGCTGCAGGCGCGCATCCTGCACCCGCACGTTGTTGCTGATGCGGCCATGGTCAAACAGGTTCCAGGTCAGGCTGGGGCCGGCAACCAGATCGCGGTTATCTGACACGCCATCCAGTGTGGTGGCTGACCAGCCGATGCTGCCGAGCAGGGTGATCGAGGGATAGAAGTCGGTTTCGGCAATGCCGATACGGGCTGACTGGGCTGCGGCCAGCAGCTCTGCCGCGCGCACATCCGGACGGCGCAACAGCAGGTTGGCCGGCACATCCTGCAGCACGGCGGCATCCACCAGCGGTATCAGTGCCTGGTTCTCGACCAGGTACGGTATGGGGCCGGGAGGCAGACCCAGCAGCACCGCCAGAGCATTGCGTGTGCGCAGTACCAGGGCCTCAAGCTCGGGGACGGTACTGAGGGTGCCGAGGTATTGGGTCTTGGCCTGCTGCAGGTCCAGTTCGGCGCTGTTGCCGCTGTTGAACAGGCGCTCGGTAATTTCGTAGCTGCGTTTTTGCAGCTGGGTATTCTCGCGGGCAATCCGCAGTCTGGCTTGCGCGGTGCGCAGGGCGAAATAGGTGTCGGCGACCTGCGCGCGCAACAGCACCAGCGCATTTTCGTAGTTGGCCTGGGTGGCGAAATAGGTCGCATCCGATGCTTCAATGGCGCGACTGAAGCGTCCCCAGAAATCCAGCTCCCAGCCCAGGTTGAAGCCCGCGCCATACTGCCAGGCATGGGCATCGCGCGGCAGGTTGCCGCCGGACTGGTTACGATCCAGATAGATGCTTTCGGCGGTGGCTTGCTGCACCTGTGGATACAGCCCGCTCTGGGCTATGCCCAGGGCCGCCCGCGCCTCCAGAACCCGGAGGCCGGCTATCTGCAGGTTGGGGTTGCGTGCATCGGCCTCGGCAATCAGTTGGTCGAGTACGCTGTCATTGAATATCGTCCACCACTGCAGCGTGTCAGGTTGCGCCTTCTGCTGGCTGGCCTGCTCCAGGGCAGGGCTGTTCCAGTGATCAATCCACGGCGTCTGCTGCGGGGTGAAATCCGGGCCCAGCTGTACACACCCGCTGAAACCCAGGGTTATCAGCAGGAGCGCAAGCGGGCTACGTGAAAATAATGCAGGCGGCATCCTGGCGGCGGCTCAGGCTTGCTCCCCGGAGGAAGCCTCGGTGTCTTCGGGTTGGTCTTCGACCCACTGCCAGAACAACTGGTAAGCCACCGCCAGAATTACCGGGCCGATAAACAGGCCGATAATGCCGCCGGTGACCATGCCGCCCAGGGCACCAATCAGGATCACCGGCATCGGTACCTCTACGCCACGGCCCAGCAGCAATGGCTTGAGCACGTTATCTGCCATGCCGGCAATGAAGGTATAAATAGAGAAGGTGATGGTAGCAGCGGTTGCGCCTTCGGTACCCAGTACATAGGCGATCACCGGAATGGTGATCAGGGTGGCAGGCAGTTGCATGATGCCGATGATCAATACGGCCATGGCCAGTAATCCGGCACCTTCAATGCCATAGACCACGAAGCCCAGACCGATCAGGAACATCTGGATGAAGGCGATGCCGACCACGCCCTGGGCTACTGCACGAATGGTGGCGGTACAGAGTTTGGCGATGTCCTTGCCCTTGTCTGACCCGGAGATGCGGCTGGCAATCCTGATCGCACTGCGCTCGCCGCTTTTACCGTAAGCCATGATGATGCCGCCGATGATCAGTGCGCCGATGAACACCAGCAAGCCAACGCCGACGCCGGCGATCTGGCCGAGCAGGGTCAGGCTGATACCTTTCAGGTGCGGCGCGAGTTCCTGCACCACGCTGGTCAGGTTGGTGGCGGCTTTGAGCCAGAAGGCATGCAGTTTGGCGCCGATCAACGGCCATTCGGCAATCGAGTCAGTCGGTGGCGGTATATGCAGGCCACCTTCCTTGACCAGTTGCATGGCCGACTGTACGGAAACCGTCAGGGAGTTGCCGAGCAGGTACACCGGAACCAGCAGGATGCCGATGGCAACCAGTACGATCAGAGTGGCGGCACGGCCATCGCGATTGCCCATGCGTCTTTTCAGCATGCCGTGCAGTGGGTACAGGGTAATGGCCAGAATCACTGACCAGAGCATCAGGCCCATGAAGGGCTGGAACACCTTGTAGCTGTATAACGCCAGGGCGGCAACCAGACCGGCACGGATCAGTACATCCAGTAATCCACGCGCAAGCTTTGTCTCATTGATGATATTTGTCGGCATGTCTGTTTCCTGTCTGTTAGGGCCGTGCTGCTTTCCGGCTGGTTTGGCGGACTGTTGGGAATACTAGCGCTAGTTAAGGGCTTAGGGGGCATTCATGGCTAGATTTCTGCCATAAAAAAACCCGCTCGAAAGCGGGTTTTTCTTGATTCGGAACAGGTTAGATAACCTGAACTTCCTCAGCCTGCATGCCTTTCTGGCCGCGGGTAGCGATGAAGGACACGTTCTGACCTTCTTTCAGGCTCTTGAAGCCATCGCTCTGGATTGCCTTGAAGTGAACGAACAGGTCGTCACCGGATTGCGGGGTGATGAAGCCGAAGCCTTTTTCATCGTTGAACCACTTAACTACGCCAGTTTGACGATTCGACATGGTGTATCTCCTGAAACAGATTTAATTTCGGCACGGAAAAGCCCGTACCTAGACTGAGCGCAGAAATGTAAAAGGAGTCGTGGCGATGAACGGATCGAGATCAGACATCAGGTAGCGATTCACGGTGACACATGCAGCACAGGCGGCCACCATACGCCGATTGCTATGAGTGTGGCAACAAAAATCACCGCGTTTTCGAGAGGCTGGGCGGTTATCGGCGAAGGTAGCGGTCCTGGCATGAGGTGCCGGGGTGCGCCGGCATTGATGCCGATGCGTTTTTCCGCGACTGCCACTTACCGCCGGCCCGGCTGTTTTCTGCGGAACCTTTCACCCGAGCGGCCTGCACCGGTAAGATGCGCAGACTTTTTCCAACGACGCTACCCAGGACAGCTGCCATGAGTATCAAACCGGACAAGTGGATTCGCCGTATGGCCCAGGAACACGGCATGATCGAGCCCTTCGTCGAGCGCCAGGTGCGTACCGAAGGGGCCGAGCGGCTGATTTCCTACGGGGTTTCCAGTTATGGCTACGATGTGCGCTGTGCCGACGAGTTCAAGGTATTTACCAATCTGCACTCGGTGACGGTGGATCCGAAGAACTTTGATGAAAAGAGCTTCGTCGACGTCAAGGGGCCGGTGTGCATCATCCCGCCGAATTCCTTTGCGCTGGCGCGTACCGTCGAATATTTCCGCATTCCGCGCAATGTGCTGACTATCTGTCTGGGCAAGAGCACCTATGCCCGGTGCGGCATCATCGTCAATGTCACCCCGCTGGAGCCCGAGTGGGAAGGCCATGTGACCCTGGAGTTCTCCAATACCACCACGCTGCCGGCAAAGATCTATGCCAACGAAGGTGTGGCGCAGATGCTGTTCCTCGAGTCGGACGAAGTCTGCGAAGTGTCCTACAGCGACCGTGGTGGCAAATACCAGGGTCAGACTGGTGTGACCCTGCCCAAGACCTGACAGATTCGCGTCAAGACAAGCCGGTCCGCAGTGGCCGGCTTTTTCTTGCGGCGGATAAACCGTTTCCGCTCTGGCGCCGGGGCGGCTGGCAATTCTTCTGTAGCGGCCCGGCCCTTGGCGGCCTGCACGGAAGGCCGATGCTGCCGTCCTGGCCAGCCTGTTGCGGGGTCGCGGCAGGGTTTTGTGCACAATAAGGGCGCAAGCGGACAAGCATGGTTAGAAACATGCCGTAACTCCTTGATTTTAAACGATCGATTTGTAACTCGTTGATATTTATATACTTTTCAAGTGGCTAAATTTTAACCAATTTGTAACCAATAGCCCTCGGCTCGGCCGAAAGGTGTTTTTTCTTCAGCTTGTGCACAGAGTTATCCACAGCTTTTGTGGATTACTTGCGGGCTTGGCGCCAGGCCTTGAGCCAGAGGCTTTGGCGGCGACAAAGATGCTCGGCCGGATGCCGGCTGGGTATACTGCGGGATAAATTTCAGGGAGCTGCGACATGCCTTTTGACGCTACTTATGCGCTGCCCGGTTTGCTGGGACTGTTGGCCGGTGCCCTGCCTCTGCTGGCCTGGCTGTGGTCGCTGCAGCAGCGTAAGGCAGCCCTGGAAGGTGAGTGCCAGCTGCAGGAAGAGCGGCTGCAGAGTAGTCAGACGGCGCTGCAGGAGCTGACGCTGGACCTGCACCGGCAGGTTGCCGAAGTGCGCAGCCTGAACCAGCACAATGCCAGTCTGCAAGCCGAGCTGGCAGGTGCCAGGCGGGAAAATCAATTGCATGCCATCGAGCGGCAGACGGCACGTGAAGCGGCACAGATTCAGCAGGCTGAAGGCGAGCGGCGCCAGGCCGAATTGCGTCGCCTGGACAGCGAGCGGGCGGCGCTGGTGGCCGAACTGCGCGAACAGCAGGAATCCCACCAGCAACGCCTGGCCGACCTGCAGGGCGCGCGCGATGACCTGCGCGCACAGTTCGCCGAGCTGGCCGGGAAGATTTTTGACGAGCGCGAGGCGCGTTTCGCCCAGACCAGTCAGGAGCGCCTCGGCCAGCTGCTCGACCCGCTCAAGGAGCGCATCCAGGCATTCGAGAAGCGTGTGGATGAAAGCTATCAGCAGGAAGCCCGCGAGCGCTTCTCGCTGGGCAAGGAGCTGGAACGCCTGCAGCAACTCAACCAGCGCCTGGGCGACGAGGCGACCAACCTGACCCGTGCGCTCAAGGGCCAGAAGACCCAGGGCAACTGGGGCGAGCTGGTGCTGGAGCGCGTGCTGGAAAGTGCCGGGCTGGAGAAGGGGCGCGAGTACCAGACCCAGGTCAGCCTGAAAGGCGCCGATGGCGAGCGCTTTCAGCCGGACGTGCTGATCCAGCTACCCGGCGACAAGCAGGTGATCGTCGATGCCAAGGTCAGCCTGACCGCCTGGCAGCAATTCATCGCCGCCGATGACGAGGTGCTGCGCCAGCAGGCGTTGAAGCAGCACCTGCTGTCCTTGCGTACTCATCTCAAGGGCCTGTCGGGCAAGGACTACCAGCGTCTGGACGGCCTGCACAGCCTGGACTTCGTGCTGCTCTTCGTGCCGATCGAGGCGGCCTTTGCCGCGGCCCTGCAGGCCGAGCCCGGGCTGTTTCAGGAGGCGTTCGAGAAGCATGTGGTGATCGTCAGTCCGACCACTTTGCTGGCCACCCTGCAGGTGGTCGACAGCCTCTGGCGCCAGGAACGGCAGAGCCAGAATGCGCGCGACATTGCCGAGCGCGCCGGCCAGCTGTATGACAAGTTCGTGGCCTTTGTCGCTGATCTGGATGAGGTCGGCAGCCGCCTGCAGCAACTCGACAAGGCCTATGCCGCCGCGCGCAACAAGCTGGTGGAGGGCCGTGGCAATCTGGTCGGGCGGGTGGAAAACCTCAAGCTGCTGGGTGCCCGCGCCAGCAAGAGCCTGCCCGATGCCTTGCTGGAGCTGTCTGCCGGGGCGCCAGCGCTGGACGAAGAATAACCGGGGCGGTCAGCTTCTGCCCGGCAGCGTGTTAGATTGGCGGCCTTCAGGCAAAGGATACAGGCCATGCAACAACCTACAGAGCGTCAGTGGCAGGCAGATGCCATCCGCTTGATCGAGGCAGACTTCAATCGTTCGGCCGATACCCATCTGATTCCGCTGAGCCTGCCCGGTTACCCGGATATCGATGTGTATCTGAAGGATGAGTCGAGTCATCCGACCGGCAGTCTCAAGCACCGTCTGGCGCGCTCACTATTTCTCTACGCGCTGGTCAATGGCCGTCTGGCTGCAGGGCGACCGGTGATCGAGGCCTCGAGCGGCTCGACGGCAGTTTCCGAAGCCTATTTTGCCCGCTTGCTGGGTTTGCCTTTCATTGCCGTGATGCCGGCCTCGACTTCGCCGGACAAGCTTGCCGCGATCAATTTCTATGGCGGTCAATGCCATCTGGTCGATGACCCGGCCACCATCCACGAAAACTCCGTGCGCCTGGCGCTGGAGACCGGTGGATATTTCATGGACCAGTTCACCAATGCCGAACGGGCTACCGACTGGCGGGCCAATAACAATATTGCCGAGTCGATCTTCCAGCAGCTGCGCTACGAGCGCCATCCGCAGCCGGCCTGGCTGGTCTGCAGTCCCGGCACCGGTGGCACTTCAGCCACCCTCGGGCGTTATGTGCGTTACCGTCGGCATGCCAGCCAGGTACTGTGCGTCGATCCGGAATTTTCGGTGTTCTTTGACGTGTTCGCCGCCCATAAGGCCGGGCAGGGCCGGCCGGATATCTCGATCGGCAAGGGTTCGCGTATCGAGGGTATCGGCCGCCCGCGGGATGCCGCGAGCTTCCTGCCGGAATGTATCGACAGCATGCTGCGGGTGCCGGATGCCTTGAGTCTGGCGGCCATGCGATACGTCAGCGCGCGCCTGGGCCGGCGCGTCGGCGGCTCCACCGGCAGCAACTTCATCGGCGTGCTGTGGGCGGCCCGCCGCATGCGTGCAGCCGGGCAGTCCGGTTCGATCGTCAGCATTCTTTGCGATGGCGGCGAGCGCTATGCACACAGTTACTACAACCCGGACTGGTATGTGCAGAGCGGTATCGACGTGGCGCTCAGCGACCAGCAGATCCGCAGTGCGGCGGAGGGCGGCCAGCTGCCGGCGCTGGACTACAGATAAGGCACCGGCAGGCTGGCTAGACTTTGGCCTGCTGCTGGTAGGCACCGGCAGAGTAGGTCAGCTCGTAACTGTGGCTGTAGATCTCCAGGATGACGCCGAACGGATCTTCCATGTAGACCATGCGGAACGGCTTCTCGCCGGGGAAGTACTCGCGCACCGGCATGCGCTGCTTGCCACCGGCCGCGACAATTTTCGCCGCCAGGCCTTCCACGTCCGGGTCCTGCACGCAGAAGTGGAACACGCCGCTTTTCCAGTATTCGAAGTTGTTCTGCGGCTTTTCGGCATTGCGGAACTCGAAAATTTCCACGCCGATGCGGTCGCCGGTAGACAGGTGGGCTATACGCAGCGAACCCCAGCCGGCACCGAACACATCGGTGCACATCACACCGATGGCCGAGTCATCCTCGCTGATGCTGGTCGCCGGCATGATCAGATACCAGCCCATGACTTCGGTGTAGAACTTGACGGCGGCATCCAGGTCGGTGACCGACAGGCCTATATGGGAAAAGCTGCGTGGATAGACGTTAGACATGAGTTCAATCTCTGATGGCTTGGGAGTGGCCAGTCTGGGGGAGTAAAGCCATAATGAAAATAAGCGTGATGTTATGGTTTTGATAAGAGATTGTTATGCTTAATCCGCAATGGCTGCGCAGCTTCGCCGCTCTCGCCGAACTGGGAAATTTTACCCGTACCGCCGAGCGCCTTGATCTTACCCAGGCCGCTGTCAGCCAGCATGTGCAGCGTCTGGAGGAGCGCCTGGGCCCGCTACTGATTCGCCGCCCGCGGCAGCTGGAGCTGACTCCTGCCGGCAAGGCCCTGCTGGCCTATTGCGCAGACGTTGCTGGCGCCGACCAGCGCCTGCAGCAACGCTTGTCGGCGGCTGAAACCACCCGGGGCGAGGTAAGCCTGATCAGTCCGGGCAGTATTGGTCTGGCTCTCTATCCGCAACTGTTGCAGCTGCAGCAGGCCTACCCCGGACTGAGTATCCGCCATCGCTTTGCCCCGGATCAGGAGGTGCTCGATGCGGTGCTGGAGAACCGCTTCGAGCTGGGTCTGGTCACACTGCGACCGGATGATCAGCGCCTGAGTGTCAGTCGTTTTGCCGCCGAGCCACTGGAGCTGGTCGCACCTGCGGGCGTGGCCATCCGCAGCTGGACTGATCTGCAGCAACTGGGCTTCATTGATCATCCGGATGGCCAGGCGATGGCCAGCCGCTTGCTCAGCCGGCGCTTTCCGGACGAGCCCGGTGTGCGCAGTTTGCCGTGCAAGGGCTACATCAACCAGATCAGCCTGATTCTCGAACCGGTAGCCGGCGGACTCGGTTTCACCATCATTCCACGTTACGCACGCCTGGCATTTACCCGGCCGGATGCAATTCAGGTCATTAGCGGCGAACCCGAAGTGGTCGATACCTTGTGGTTGCTGCACCGCGCCGAATGGCCATTGTCGGCACGTGCTGAGCTGGTGTTGCAACACCTCCGGCCCGGCTTTGCCGGCCCGTGAGCAGGTCCGCAGCGTGCTGGCTGTGTGGCTTTGCCGCCTGCTTCGTCTTGGGGCGGGCAGGCCGAAGTTGCTGCTGCAGTAATGCCGCTGCGCTCAACCGGCCAGATGGCTGTTGATCAGCGCCCTGAGCGCGGCCGGTTTCACCGGTTTTGGCAGGTATCCGAGATTGGCGGCGTGGACTTCTTCGACCAGGTGCACGCCAGCCGATTGCTGTAAGCCGCCGAACACATCCGCGCAGCCGGGCAGTCCGGTTCGATCGACAGCAACCATTGTGATGGCGTTTATTGCTATGCGGCAGTAACTATAACCCGCAGCGCTATCGCAGTACGGCAAAGCTATGACTGCCATTGAGCCGTTGGTTCTAACAGCGGCAGAGGGCAGCAATCTGTCTGCGCTCTACCGGGTTCAAGTCCTGGAGAAGGCTGCTTGGGATGGTCGTCGAGTCGATTCCGCTAAAGCTATTCGTGAGTATGGGTCAATGGCGGCGGCGAAGAATCACTAGATCCTGATTGGCGGCAATTGCTTCGATAATGTCCAGAACATCAAACCAGCCCCCCCAGCGTGACAGCACGTAGTCGTGAGAATGCATCACGTTGGCATAGAGCGAATTGGCAATGTCAGCAGCTTCAGGATCGCAGGGCAGCCCCTGCGGCACTATGCCATGCCGCTGTTCAGCCTGCAGTTGGTCTGTGGTTGTTCGGTATAGCGCCTTTTGCGCCCGACCGTTGACCGACATCAGTAACAGTCCTCCAGGAATGACAATGCGTTGCAGTTCTGCCAGCCAGGCATCCTGCAGGCGTTCGTCAAAGCGGTTCATTGCTGCCAGTCCGATTACCAGGTCAAAGCTGTCATTGGCAAAAGGGCTTGGAGGGTTGTGAGAAGTCAGCTGGAAGCGCGCTTTCTGGATGCCTTGCGCACAACTCTGGATATTCTCCAAAGCCATATCTGCGCCGCAGACATGGGTATTGAACTGAGCCAGGTAGCGGGTCAGGCGACCTGCACCACAGTTCCAATCAAGTATTGCGCTGAACGAGGAGAGCGGTCGGTCAAAACGCTCAAGCAGTAACTGCTCGATGCGTTTGACAATAGTGGCGCCGCCGAGTCTGAAGTGCAGGGGGTTATCTGAGCCGGTGCTCTGCTCAATGAGCAGAGGCGATGGCAAGGGCAGCTCCAGATGCGGGTCGGCGATGTACCAGGCATTTCGGTAACTGTGCCGGTGTTCGCCGAACTGGCTGGTGAGATTGAAGCGTATAAATCCGTTCTGATAAGGGCTTTGGCCATCCCTGATCCGGTATTTACAGCGGAAACGTGCAGCGCCTGCATTGGGGATAAGGCCGAAAGGAACCAGAAGGTCAGGGGATGTCATGGGCCAATCGATCTCGTCGAAATCCACGCCGTTTAGCAGGAAGCGCAGGTTGCTTGGCTGATCCCAGACGCTCAGCGCCCAGCCTTCGATTGTTACTTCCTGCGCTGTTACGTTGACATGTCCTGGCATCCAGCACATGTATCTGGCAGCACCAAGTTGCATGTCGGCCTGGTAAATATCAGTCGAGGCGGCCAGAGCAGTCTGGTTTGAAACACTTGCGCAATCGCCACCGACTTTCCAGTTGCGGTCATAGGCCAGATAGCGAGGCAGGTATTCCTCAAAGCTCCAGAGGTTGTTGTACCAGTTGAATCTGAAGCCGGGGCTGCAATATTCAAGCTCTAGTGCCTGAGCCACCAGAGGGTGGATGGGCACCTGTACGGAACCCATCCCCGGGAAAGTGGCAAGTTCCGCCTCTATCCTTGCTAGACCGGCGGAAAGCTCGCCACCAAGGATCGGTAAGGCTGCCTGATAGAGTCGCTTTCCCAGTACGCCAATAGCTTCGCTGGATACGTGGCCGGTAGTCCAGAACACATGTTTGCGCCGGAAATTATCCAGCACATAATCGCCGATGATCACGTCGCAGGCCTTATCGTGGCGGCGTATTCTCTCGATATCGCATTGCAGGCGTTGCTGCAGGTCAGGCATGCGTTCTGTTGACAGTTGCATGTAGACGCGGGTAGCCCGTTCACTTTGCAATCCGCTTGCTGCCACTTCAAGTCCGATGGCGTCTCCGTAGGGGTAGCGTCCCCAGACAAAGTCTGGCTCCTGTTGCATGCGAGTCTCGACGCAATCAAATGGCCACAGGCAAAACATCATGAAGGTGGGAAATATCAGCCGTGGACAATCCATGGGGATCGCCTGGCGCAGCATGTCACGAACAGGCAGGTGCTCTTCGCTGTCATATTGCTCCAGATAAAGTATGCATCTACCAAGCTGCTCTGCAGTGGGGAGGACGCGCATCTGCCCGGGTATCTGGTGGTTGAGCACGCAGGCGTAAGTTCGCCCGTTTGGCGATGAGTCAGTTGCGGCAAGCTGACTGGCCAGAAAGGTAGTCTGGCAATTCCCGTAGAGTATTATCAGTTCGGCATCGGGTTCAGAACTTCCATATATATGCATTGGGACTTCCGGTCGGTTCAGATTACGCCTGCAGGTCAACTGCGGGCGTGTTCAATCCTTTATGGCTGTGAAAATGGTGAAATCAGAATTGATCAGATCCGCGGCCATCAGTTGGTCCTCCTGCATGAAGAAACTCTCGAGCAGGGCCGCGTCCGTTGCGCTTTGCGGGTCAAAATTCTGTGCGATGCCACTTAGTCCGATATGTAGTAGTGCTCCGCCCAGTTCCTGTTTCTGCAGAATCCTGAAGTGTCTGGCCAGCGTATCGGCAATCTCCGAAGAACGTATGGCTTCGGAAGGGTCAGCGGCGATAACTTCATCGACGCTGGGGCGCTCTCTGGGGCCCCTGAAAACTCCAGCTGGCGTGTGATTGTAATGGCCGGGCAAACTTTCCAGAAAAGCGTTTATTTTCTCAAGCTGCATGTCGGTCCACTGGAAACGATCTGGTCCCACGTATTCGTGCAGGTGGAAAATTCCGCCGGGTCTCAGAGCCTGTCTGATCTGCTTAAACATGCGGTCAAGGTCGTCGATGTGGTGGATGCAGGAGTAGGCGAAAATCAGGTCGAACTCTGCTTCTGGCAGTTGTAGGCGCTCAAGGTCGGTTACGTGGTAATGCAGTGACGGCAGATGCATTTGCACACCCAATCGGCGAGCTTCAGCGATGGCGCCGCTGGCGATGTCGTAACCATCAATTCGTTCAGCCATATGCTCATTCGCCAAGGCACGTTCCAGGCCGCCGAAGCCACAGCCCAGGCTGGCAGCACGTTTGACCGGGAAATGCCAGCCACGTTGCTCGAGGAACTGGCGAAGTTGCTGATAGCAGCGCAGATCGGGATTACCTGAGACCTTTCTGTTCAAGCGAGAGATGACCTGAGGGTGCTCGAGCCAGTTCAGCCCCTGGGTTTCTCTGCGCTCTAGCGGTGGTTGGCTCCAGTGAGTGGAAACCTTCCCGAGGTAATCCAGCCCGGGATTACTTTTGCCATGCGGTAGGGCATCCTGCAGTAATTGCCAAACGCTGTCGGCAAAGACCTGGGGAGAACAGTCCCGGGTTACGCTCAGCAGGGCCTGCTGACGTAGGTGCAGCCAGAGCACCGGATCACTATACAGACGGGCACAGGCTGCGGCGAAACTGTCTGCAGTATCTGCTGCGAGTAGCTGGATGCCTTCGCTCCAGTCGAGTTGTTCTGCAAGCAGCCTGTTTGCCACGACAGGCAAGCCATTACCGGCGGCTTCGAAAATTTTGAGCGGTATGCCGGCGGAAAAGCGGGTGGGGGCGATGAACAGTCGAGATCGAGCATAAAACGGGCGAATATCCTCGACTCTTCCATGAAAGCATACCCGTTTGCTTTCCAGACTGCGGCGCAGTGTTGCCGAGCAGGCACCGACGACATCAAGTCGATAGGTGTTGCCTAGCAAACGATCAAGCCTGGGCATGACCTCATGCACGAACCAGCGTATCGAGTCAGAATTCGGTGAGTCGTCCTCAGTGAGCCTGCCGACAAACAACAGGTCCTGTCGCTCAGTGAAGCTACTTGCGGTGGGTTGCACCGGGAAGCTGTGGCCAAGCACACGTACGTCTTTGTAACCGGCGTGGGTGAAGTGTGCTGCCTCGGCCTGGTTGACGGTGAGAATGGTCTGCGCAGGGGCAGCCAAGCCGAGTTCTTTGTCTAGTTCGCTTGCTGCCGTCGTCGTAGATTGCCTTTCTAGCACTCGGTCCTTGATGACTTCCCGTTGGGCAAATATTGCCTCGGCATCGTAGATCAATCTGGTTCGGCCCAGCAGTTCAGAATCATCATCCAGTGCAGCACGCAGGGCCGCCATGTTGTGCGGACGGCTTATGATTAATGCATCGTAGTAATTCTTGCGACTGCGCAGGAATGTCCCTAAACCAGCCAGACCTTGTGCGGCAATGATTTCTATTTCGCGTGGCAGGATGGCATAGGCCTCGGCCAGGTCGATGCCGGATGTGGCGGTTGCATAATGGCTGATGAATGCTCCCTGATCATGCAGAGCTAGCAGCAGCTCGCTTGCACGAGGGTAACCAGAGCCCCAAGACGGTATGGGTAGTTGATCGTCGATAACCAGAATGCGCCCATGCAGGCTTTTGCGCATACGCGCCTGTAGCAATGAAGAACCGCTGGCCGGGTGAGTATTGGCCAGGACTTCTGCATGGTGATTGACGAAAGTTTTATGGTTTTTTTGCATGAGCTGCACTGCTGCCTGGCTGCCGTTATCACTACCGTACTCGACGTGCATGATTTCTACGCTGGGCTCATAGATGACTGGGTGACCTGCTTGTCGCAAGCGCATGCATAGGTCGGATTCCTCGTAGTAAGCCGGCTCGAAAGCCTGGTCAAAACGGCCTACCTGCTCAAACAGTCTGCGCGGCAGCATGAGGAAAGCGCCGGAGCAATAATCTACTTCGCGGCGGAACTGGAACTCTTTGTCCTGTGGGTCTCGGCCGCGACCGTAACCCTGGCAGCTGCCATCACTCCAGATGATGCTGCCGGCTTCTTGCAGTGAGCCGTCGAGCAGAATGATCTTGCCACCAACTGCCCCGGTGTCGGGGCGTTGCTGGAAAACCGCGAGCGCAGCGGAGATCGAGCCGGGCTTTACCAGGGTGTCATTGTTCAGGAACAGCAGGTACTGCCCGCAGGCTTTTTCAGAGGCGAGATTGGCTGCTCGCAGGAAGTGCAAATTATCTTGCTGCTGGAGTATCCGGCAGCCTTGTAGCCTGTTCAGCAGCGTGACAGTCAGATCACTGGATGCATTGTCGACAATCAGTACTTCGGCTGGAACGTCGATTGCTTCAGTCAGTGACTGCAGGCAGCGAAAGGTCAGCTGAGCCTGGTTGTGCAGGATTATGATGATCGACAGCAAGGGTTGTTTGGTAGTTGGCAGTTGCAGGGATTTTCCGCTGTCAAGGAAGGCATGCATTTGCCGCAGACTATCTTGACGAAAGGCCGTCTTGGGGTCGGTCTCTTGCCATGTTTCGAGCATTTGGGAAGCTGTGGGTTGGACTGCCTGAAATATTGATTTCAGCGGGAAACAGCGCCCCTCCGTGCGTCCGTGAACTTCGTAGTGGAACAGCGCGTTGACTCCGGCTCCGGCGACGTCAGGATTGTGTCGCAGGTAGTTGCCGGTGGAAAACCATGGTCCTGGATCTCGGCCTTCGACTGCGCCGTGGGCCAGATAGTGGAAGGCCGGGTCGATTCCTGCCATCGCCACGTCAGGGTAAGCGCCGAGGTACCACTGGGTATCAAACAGCGGAGAGCGGCGTACCAGATCGGCCACCGGATTGCGTTGTGCATGTCCTCGCCGCAACATAAGCCGAAGGCGTCTCAGGGTGCCCGGGGGAGCAGGTGGCTTGTGGCGCGTGAGCAGTTCATTGACCATGCGGCTGACCAGTATTTCGGTATTTGCCTGACTGCTGGTGAATGCCTCGCTGATCTGCACGCCATGTGCTTCGGCAGTTTTCAGGGCACTGGAAAGCTCTTCGTTGTCCTGTAGTGTTTGGCTGTACTGCTGTTGCAGGGTCTGTAACTTGTGATTGTCGAGTCTGGCGCTGTCATGCCGCAGGACCTCATGCTTTTTGGTCAGTTCGGCAACTGTTTGCAGTTGTGACGCTAGTTCTGCCGCGCGCTGTTCGGCAACGGCCTGCTGGTTGATGGCGCGAACTCGTTCCTGTTCAAGTTTGTTGACCTGCTCGGCGAACGAATTGGCCATAATGTGTTCGTTGGCATGGCTTTCCCAGCGGCCGCCGAGGCTAGAGAAACGCTCACGCATGGTGGAGCCCTTGTGGCTTACGTTTTCGGCGCAGAGCTGTTGAATTACTTCCGGAACCTGGTCTCCGTAGGCAATAAGCCCAAGGCCATTGCAATGCAGGAACTCGAAATGATCATACTGGTCGGCAAGTTCGCCAAACAGCCGATGCACACCGAAGTCATCACGTCGTACATTGGTATCGTGAAATAGCACCACGGCACGCTTGGAAAGCTTCGGGCGCCATTGCTGAAAGTCACGTGACACCGCAGCATAACTATGGAAACCATCGATATGCAGCAGATCTATGGAGCCATCGGCAAAGTGGTTGACGGTATCGGAAAAGTTTGCACGAATCAGTTCGGAAAAGGACGAGTAACGCGCCTGATTTAACTCCAGTAGGTCACGATAGACCTCCTCGTTAAAATACCCGGCATGTGCATCACCCTGCCAGTTGTCGACAGCATAACAACGGCATGCCAGCCGCTCCCGACTAACCGCTTCGCAGAATGCCGCATAGGACACGCCGTGATGACTGCCAAGCTCAACCAGCAGGCGCGGTCGCAATG
Source organism: Pseudomonas pohangensis (assembly GCF_900105995.1). Classification (NCBI taxonomy): domain Bacteria; kingdom Pseudomonadati; phylum Pseudomonadota; class Gammaproteobacteria; order Pseudomonadales; family Pseudomonadaceae; genus Pseudomonas; species Pseudomonas pohangensis. Next base: position 744,732 of record NZ_LT629785.1, read on the forward strand.
CAGCAATCAGCCAGAAGGCGAACGGCACATGCCCCCACCATCCGCTGGGTTTTCCCAGCCGTTGTGGCTGCTGAAACATCCAGGACAGCTGGGGCGAGAGAAGGTCCTCGATAAGTGTAGTGTTGGTCTGGTCCATGCAACTATTACCTGATGGGCGAAGGTTCAGTAAGTACGCTAGGTGTCTTTGTCAGCAGCTCAGGAGCGATGTGCCACTACGGTGAACATGGGAACCTGGAGGCCATCTATCGTGCGCAATTGGTGATGTACGCTGATCTCGGCTTCCCCGAATCCCAGCAGCCCCAAGGCGTTCACGATGAAGTTCGGAGTGAACGCCCACCAGGTGTCAACCTGGGGGATAGTGGAGCGGGCAATCAGCTTTGACAGTGGTTCCTCGCCCAAGCTGGCGTCATACAGTTCGGTGATGATCATGGTTTTCCGTACCCGCCTGGCCAAGCTTTCGATGAGGTTGAATGGTGCTCGGCAATGCAGCAGCACCGCAGCCAGTACGCCGATATCAAAAGTACCTACGGCCTCCGGTATGGCCTGTGGATCGGTTTCTATCAGCTTTACCTGCGAGCCATGCAGATGGTGCATGTACCAGAACGAATTGCGCACCCCGGTAATTGTTTTACTGAAGTCTGTGCGCCATCCGGCTCTGTCGAAGCCGGCCAGCGGAACTACGTCCCAGAGGTGCTCCATCGGCGGTTCGAGCGCCGTTACCTTTGCGCCACGCTGTTCCATGTGAAAGGACAGAAAGCCGCTGGCTGGGCCTATCTCCAGTACGGAACGGCCGCTGAAGTCGACGTGGCCCAGATAGGCATCCACGCGTGGTCGTAAATCCCACGTGCCGGTAATTTCCTCACCGGGGGAGAGATTGACACTGTGATAGAACAGGCACGTTTCAACGGGAGGAGGGGGGCGCAGGACGAACAGGGTCGCGGCTGGATCTGGCAACTTCATTGCTGGGAGGACTCCGGATGGATTTGTGCAGTGCTTGGATACTGGGCGGCTAACACGGCTTCCGCGCTCAGGTGCTCAGTCAGGTAGGCCCGAGGGGGCCAGGCAAGGCTGAAGTCTTCTCTTTCCAGGCTTAGATTGGGGTTGTAGGCAGGGTCGTTGTGCAGCAGATGAGCCCAGTGTTGATGCATATAGGCTACCTCTGAAGCTAGCCTGGTCTGCTTTTCTGGCGTTGTATCGTAGCCGCGCGTGGCGGATTCATGGTGATAAAGCCGGGCGTACGGCGTCCAAAGGGTGCGTTGCCCGAGCTGTGCGGCACGCAGGCACAAGTCGACATCGCTGCAGGCTACTGGCAATTGGTGTTCGTTGAGGCCACCAAGTCGGTCGTACAACTCCTTGCGCATGACCAGACAGGCCCCGGTGACCGCTGAAAAGCCGCTGATCAGCGAGGCTCTACCCCAGCGTCCGGGGGTTTCAGCAGGTTGACCTTTGTGGGCATGACCTGCCCAGCCGGCGATGCCGAGGACGATGCCGGCATGCTGCAGGCTACCGTTGGGGTAGAGCAGTTTGGCGCCGACGGCGCCGATTCCCGGGCGACAGGCATGACTGGCCAGTTCGTCCAGCCAGTGGGCGTCTATTACCTCGGTGTCGTTGTTCAGTAGGCAGATAACCGAACCTTCAGCATGCCGTACACCAAGGTTGTTCAGTGCCGAAAAATTGAAGGGGCCGGGACCTGGTACTACGCGTATGTTCGGCTCCCTATCGAGACTGGCCAGGTAGGCTACTGCTGCCTGCTCATCGGAATCATTGTCGACCAGGATAATCTCGAAGTTCGGGTAATTAGTCTTCTGCAGAATGCTTTCGATGCAGCGCTTGAGCATTTCGATGGCATTGCGGCTGGTGATGACAATGCTGACCTGTGGCGGCGGGCTCGGTAAATCGTAGCGCACCCGGTAGCTATTGCCGTTGGATATCACCTGACAGGAAATCCCGCTGCGGGAGAAATGATCGCGCAAAGCGCGTTCACCAGCCTGCATGGCGTAGGGTTTGGCTGTGCTCCTGGCGGCGGTACTGTCAACATGGCTGCGCCAGTGATAGAGCACGTGGGGAATGTGTATGATCGTCTGCGTCTGTATTTGCTCGATGCAACGCAGAGCCAGGTCGTAATCCTGTGCACCCTCATACCCTGTGCAAAAGCCACCGAGCTGGTCGAGCAGTGACTTGCGGTAGATCGCGAGATGGGTAATCAGGTTATGCGAATAGAACAGATCCGGATTCCAGCTGCTCTTGAAGTAGGGCGCGTGGCGCCGTCCGTGTTTGTCGATCTTGTCTTCGTCGGAATACAGCAGTTGCACTTCTGGGCAGCGCAGAATGTTATCAGCTACGAGGTAAAGTGCCTGCTCGGCCAACAGGTCATCCTGATCGAGAAGAGCTACCCAATCACCTGTAGCAAGTGTCAGGGCGCTGTTGCTGGCCTGCGCTATATGCCCGTTCTCACTGCGCGGGATAAAACGTATGCGCGAGTCACGCTGCGCGTAGCCTTCGAGCAGTATGCGTACCTGCGGGTTCTGTGTAGCGTCGTCAGCAATGCACAGCTGCCAGTGAGGGTACAGCTGATTGCGCACTGACTCGATGGCTGCAATTAGCCAGTCGAGCCGGGGATTGAATACCGGCATAATCACGCTAATCAGTGGTGGTACGCTGAACTCGCTGATTCGTTGACGGATAGTTTGCCGCAGGGCATCGTCGATCTGGCCGTAGCGCTTCAGCCATTCACGATAGTCGTTGCGAAGTACTGGGACACCATTAGCTTTGGTGACGGGTTTACCGTCAGCTACGGCGCCGATGCTCAACATCCGGTAACGTAGCCCGGCAAACCCTTCGTTGCGCCAGACTGTCAAGCCCTTGGCAAAGCTCAACTTCCAGCCACCGCCATGAGCGATGACTCCCCCCAGCAAGCTCCACAGATGCTTAGCAGTGCGGCTCATCGCAAACCTATGGTCAAGGCGCGGTGTTGCAGCCAGCGTTTCAGGGCACTCTTGGCATTCCATACGCGCCCGTTGTCCGGCCGCTGACAAATCAGCAGGCTGTCATGCCAAGAGTCGCTACAGTCAAGATAGCCATGTTCGTGCCATTGTGTGCTGACATGCAGCACATCCATTTGAGCGAACTCTGCCAGTGCCCGCATGCCATCTGGATAGATACGCCAGCAGTCATGAGGGTAACGGTGTTCTGGGCCGCTGGATGGGGCAATCACACAGCACAGGCCGCCCGGTTTCAGAATGCGGGCGACTTCCAGAATGCTTATCCACATGTAGCGGATGTGTTCGAAGGCTTGTCCAGAGATTACTACATCGACGCTTGCACTGGGTATTTCCTGCCAGGCATAAGGTTTGGACAGCACTATGTCAACGTTGTTGCCAGGGGCCATGTCGAGGCCGAGGTACTGCCAGCCAGGGTTGTCGAACAATAGTCGATAACTGCCATTAACATCTTGGCTGCCCAGGTCGAAGATACGTAGGTGTTCCAGACGGCGACTATCCAGATGCTGCTGAACGAAGGCTTGCATCTTGTCGTAGGAGCTGGTGTGCATGCAGATAGCCTCAGTCAGTGTGTCGAAGCAGCCAGGCATCAGGCCAGTAGGTCAGGTTGTTGAGGGTCTTGTCGTCACCAAACAGGGCGGTAGGAGATCGGATAGTGAGCTCGGGGTGCGCTGCGCTGAAGTCGCGCGCGGCCGCGGCTGGATTATCAGTAGTCCAGTCCGGGTCGCCATTTGGTGTATCACTGAGCGATTGCATGACGCCGTCCGCCGCAACGATATAGGAACCTATAGTTACCAGTGGTGCATAAATTTCGAGTTCGTGTAGGACGTGGGACTTGTGGTGGTCGCTGTCGAGGAAGACAAAAACAGACTCCCCTGACCTGATTTGTGTCTTGACTTGCATCGCTACCGCTGCAGCAGCGGAGTCGCCTTCGATCAGTGTGATCAGGTCGGCAAACGGGCTTCTTTCAATAGCTTGTCGTACTTCTTCAGGAAGGTGGATATCTATGGAGATAACTCGGCCGTTACCCAGTAGTCGACACATTGAAGCAAAGAAAATAGCGCTACCGCCGCTGTTGGTTCCGGTTTCAATGATCACGTCAGGCTTCAGGCGCGCCAGCACTTCCTGCAGTCTGAGAATATCTTCCGGTAGCTGCCAGATTTGAAATCCCAACCAGGAAAAGGATTGCCAGTGAAGCTGGTTCCACTCCTGTTTTATCCAGACCTCTGAGACCATGCGGAAGGCTTTTTGCGAGTACAGCGGGATGTGGACATTGCCTGTGGCAGTTTGATATTCAAGGGTCTGCTTTTCGGTGTCGATATTGATTTTCATCGGGAGTGTCTGCGGAGAATGGGGATTGATGCCGAGCTAGAAGTCCTCACGCCCGCACTCGGTGAGCACGCCGTGTTCCAGGCGAAAAAAACGGTTGCAGTAATGCTTGATGATTTCGCCAAAGTGCGAAGCCAGGACAAATATGCCAACAGAGCTTATCAGTGCATCCATTCTTTCCTGGGCCTGTTCCTGGAACTCGACATCGCCAAGCCCGAATATCTCATCTACCAGCAAGATGTCAGGTCGAGTAGACGTCGATATGGCAAAGATCAGTCGCGTAAGCATGCCGCTGGAGTATGTGCGCACAGGCATCTGCAGAAAATCGCCAAGCTGGGTAAAGTTTTCGATTTCTTCAATATGCTGCTTGATGAGCGAGCTGCTCTCCCCCATCAGCAGACACATGCGTGTAATGTTTTCGTAGCCGCTTAGTTCCTGATCCATGCCCGCACCCAGATCAAGCATGGTAGCCACACGGCCAGAGCGCAGAACCTTGCCTGTAGTTGGCGTATAGATTCCGGCCATGGTGCGCAGCAGAGTACTCTTGCCTGAGCCGTTGTGACCAATTAATCCGACTGCATCCCCACTATCAAGCTGAAAGCTGACATCACGCAAAGCAGTTACCATCTGCACGCGTCCGGACTCTCGTTCGATAATGCCACCAGTGCTGACCCTTATAAGGTGATTGCGCAATGACAGGCTACGACTGTTGTAAACCGGGTAGCTGACACTGACCTTGTCGAATTTAAGAGATGCCATGTTTATATCCAGAAAGCCAGACGCTGACGCTTGCGCTGGTAAAGCCATAGTGTCAGCGCACTGCCTGCAAGCAGCATGCCAAGGTTGGTATAGACCACGAAAGCCGGAGCGGGCGCTCCCAGTAACGGCTCCCGGATAATTTCGATCAGATGCGAGACTGGATTCAGCCAGATCACGCTTTCGCTAAAAGGCAGGAAGCTTGGTTTGTAAAACACCGGGCTGAGTAGCATCAATACCGGCATCGACGAGGTAACCAGATATTCGAGGTCACGGAATCGGGCACCAAGCAGCCCAACCAGCAGCGACATCCAGAGCAGATTTAACGAGACCAGAATCAGTCCTGGGATTACCAGTAGCGTACTAGCCGTTACTGGCAGTTGCAGGAAAAGTGAGATCAACAGGTAGACGGGGGCGTAGTGCAGCAGGTTTAACAGGTGACGCAGCAATAGTTGTAACGGGTAAATCGATAGCGGCAGACTTAGATTGCGAATCAAGGATGCTTGACGCACGAACAGTGCGGGCGATTCGCTGATGATTCCTGAAATGAACTGCCAAAGTATCAAGCCTGCGGTGAGGGTTGGAATGAACGTATATACATCCTTGTGCATGAGTTCGCTCCAGATATAACTCATCCCCAGTGCGCCAATCGAAGTGCCAAGGGTCAGCCAGAGCGGGCCCAAAACACTGCGCCGGTAGCGTCCTCGCAGGTCGCTTAGGGTCATGAACAGGATGGCCCGCGAGTAGCGCCAAGTATCCTTGAGGTCGTTCAGGAGAGATGAACCGAATACGGGAAAAAGCATGACTGACTTCTTGTTCTGAAGATGAGTAAGTGTGCCCGTTACATTCGATAATGCAAAAGGGTTCATGACGTAGTTCAGGTGCGCCGGAGGATTGCAGCGAATAACAGGCTGAAAGTGCCGGGTAGTGTCTGGCGATAGTCGCCGGAGTTCAGGGCGCTGCGCAGGCGGCGCCATATAATGGTGCATCGTGGCTTAGGAAAAACGCTCTGGTGTCAGTAGGTTTTCTCCGGTAAGTCGCCGGCGCAGTTTTTCCTGCCCTGCATGATTGAGATCGCTCCAGTGCCCGAAACGCCCCTGCCATAACATCTTCGTGCAAGCAACTCGTGCGCTTCAGCAAGTTTTGACGCCGATCTGGTTTTCGCCGTGCTGACGATATCGCACTGAAGGTTAAGCTGCTCGACCAGATGAATAAGGCCGTTGTAAGTGCATAGTGAAATCGCTACGCAAGGCTTGGCAGTTCTTCTAACGTGGGCGGGCCGAACCATTTTTCGAACTGAGTGGTCGGATAAAACGATGCTCACAGAAAGTGCAGCTGGGATCTAGCGCCTGCGCATGACCACCAGGTCTTGATTGCCGGCAATGGCCTCAACAATTTCCAGCACATCAAAGTAATTGCCCCATTTGGTCATTACATAATCGTGTGAGTGAATCACGTCGACATAATAATCAGGTGCGTCAATGACCTGATCTAGTTGTGAGTTGTTACCTACGTACAGAATACCCTCGCTTCTTACTGCCAGGCAGCGTTCGATGGGTGTCCGATACAGCGCTGATTGAGCCATGCCTTGAATCGACAGTAACACCAGCCCTCCCGGGCAGACGATTCGTTGCAGTTCGGCTAGCCAAGCATTCTGCACAGGCTCCCTGAGATGAGTCAGCACTGAAAGACCGATCACCAGGTCAAAGCTAGCGTTGCCGAATGGTGTTGGGGGATGAAGTTCAGTCTGCAGGAAGTCGACGCCAGGAATGCTTTCCTTGCAGCCCCGGATATTATCCGGGTCGATGTCTACAGCGGTTATCGAAGACGTAAAAAATGGCAGGTAACGGGTCAGTCGTCCCGCGCCGCAACCCCAGTCCAGGATTGAATTGAAGTTGCTGAATGTTCGATCAAAACGTTCCTGCAGTAGCAGCTGAATTCGATTGACGATTGTTGCTCCACCGATTTTGAAAAACTCCAGATGGTCAGTGCCGATTACTCGTTCCCGTTGTGCTGGTGAAGGCACAGCGAACTCCCGGTCTGGGTCACAAAAAAACCAAGCAGTGCGGTAGGACAGGCGATGCTCGCCATACGGGCCTGTAACATTGAATCGAATGAAGCCATTCAGGTAAGGGCTCTTGCCTTTTTCAAGGGTATGCCTGCAGCGAAATCGGGCAGCCTTGGTATTGGGGAGTGTGTCGAAATGCGTTGCTATGTCTGGTGACTCTATAGGCCACTCAATTTTGTCTATGTCCTGCCCGTTGATGAGGAGTCTAGTTTGCTCCGGCTGATTCCATAAGGACAGTGCCCAGCCTTCAATGTAAATCTCGCTATCGGATACCTGAATATGTTCGGGCATCCAGCGAAGATGCCTTGCAGCACTAAGTTGCATGTCTGCCTGATAAATATCCACGTATTGATCCTTGATTATTGGCGGGTGACTATTCTCGGTGATGGACACTTATTAAGCCAATAGCGGTGGTCAATTTATGGGGATTGCGTTTACTCCGGATAGACGAGGCGTTACTTCGTCAGATATCTATTCAGTAGGGCGCGTAGGGCTGCGGGCTTGACCGGTTTGGGCAGGTAACCGAGATTGGCGGCGTGGACTTCTTCGACCAGTTCGCTGCGCGCATCGGCACTGATCACCACGCCTGGCAACTGCTCGCCCAGACGCTGGCGTAGCCAGATCATCAGCCCGGTGCCGGTTTCGCCTTCATTGAGGTGGTAGTCGACCAGTACCAGTTGCGGTGTCACGCCTTCGTCGACCAGGTGTTCGCATTCCAGCCGGTTGCGCGCCGTCCACACTTGCATGCCCCAGCGCGAGAGCAGGCTATGCATGCCGACCAGGATGCTGTCTTCGTTATCGATACACAGCACAACGAGGGATTGCGTGGTCGGTGCTGCGGGTTCTTCCGGCACAACTATTTTCGGCTCGACGGGGTTGCCCAGTGGCACGCTGACGCTGAAAACGGTTCCACGATGCGGCCAGGAGCGGACATTCAACGGGTGCTCGAGTACCCGGCAGAAGCCGTCGGCAATCGCCAGGCCCAGGCCCAGCCCCTTTTCGGCACGGGTCTGGTGACTGTCGAGGCGTTTGAATTCTTCGAAGATGACTTTCTGCCGGTTCACGGGAATCCCCGGGCCACGATCCCAGACTTCCAGACGCAGGCGCTGGCCCTCGCGACGGACTCCCAGCAGTACATGTCCGCCGGCATAGCGAAAGGCGTTGGTAAGGAAATTCTGCAAGACCCGGCGCAGCATTTTCGGGTCGCTGTCGATAGTCAGCTTGCTGCCGCGTATGTGGAAATCCACCCCCTCGTTTCTGGCCAGCACACTGAATTCGGTACCCAGGGCATCGAAGATTTCACTCAGGGGAAAGCTGCGTCTGCGTGGCGTGATGCGACCGTTTTCCAGGCGGGAAATATCCAGCAGATCGCTGATCAGATCTTCGGCCGAGCGCAGCGAAGAGTCGAGGTTGCGCACCAGCTCCCGGCTGTCAGCGGGCAGCTGGTCCTGCTGGTGCGACAGCGAAGCGGAGAACAGCCGTGCGGCATTCAGGGGCTGCATCAGGTCATGGCTGACCGCTGCCAGAAAGCGGGTTTTCGACTGGTTGGCGGTTTCCGCCTCTGTGGTGGCATGGGCCAGTTCGACATTGAGCGCCGATAGTTCACCGGTACGTTCCTGCACCCGTTGTTCGAGGCCTTCATTGGCTTCCTTGAGCGCCCGTTCGGCCTCGCGGAAGGCGGTAATGTCGGTGAAGCTCATGACGAAACCGCCACCGGGCATCGGGTTGCCGATCAGTTCGATGACCCGGCCGTTGGGTAGCTGGCGTTCCGAGGTATGCGCAGTGCCCAGCCGCATCCAGTTGATCCGGCGGTTGACCTGTTCTTCTATATCCTGATCGCCGAACAGGCCGCGCAGGGCATTGAAACGAATGATCTCGGCAATCGGCTTGCCGACCTGGATCAACCCTTCCGGGTAGTCGAACAGCTCCAGATAACGGTGATTCCATGCCACCATTTGCAGGGACTGATCAACTACGCTGATGCCCTGGGTGATGTTCTCGATGGCGCCTTGCAGCAGCGCGCGATTGAAGTGCAGCACCTCGGAGGCTTCGTCGACAATGCGTACGACGTCTTCCACCAGCATCTCGCGCCCTTCGATCGAGGCCTTGACCACGGCGCGTGCAGAAGAGGCTCCGACTACCCCGGCCAGCAGCCGTTCGGTATGGGTAATCCACTCGCCGTTGGCATTCTGTGCCGGGTTGAAAGTGCGATTCTGGCTTTCCGCCAGACGCAAGAAACTTTTCTCGGCACGCTCTTCGCCAACAAAGCGTGCGGCCAGTGCCAGTAGATCCTTGACTTGCACCGCCAGCAGCGGGCGGTTGCTTGAGCGCAGCGAACTGCGCTGACCGATAAAGCGACTGGCCTGCAAATGCTCGGCCACCCGATTCCGCGAAAGCATTGAAAAAATGAAGAAAAACAACAAGTTGCCGCTAAGCGAGATGAAGCTTCCCTGAGTGATCGGGTCAACATCCAGGCCGAAAGGTTGGCTCTGTAACCACACCAGCCCCGGGAAGGTGTGCAGCGACCAGCCAAGTCCGTCAGCCACCATTGGCAGCACCAGCGTGTAGGCCCACAGCCCGACGCCTACGGTAAGGCCGGCAAAAACTCCGCGACTGTTCGCCTGCTTCCAGTACAGCGCGCCAACCATGGCCGGTGCCAGCTGGGTTATCGCGGCAAAGGAGATCTGGCCGATGGAGGCCAGGCTGACATTCGGACCGAACAGGCGATAGCAGAAGTACGCCATCAACAGGATCACCAGAATGCTGATGCGACGAACCGACAGCAGCCAGTGGCGAAACAGTTCGAAAGGGCGCTTGGCTTTCTGCCGGTAGAGAAGAACCGGCAGCACGATGTCGTTGCTGAGCATGGTCGACAGTGCCACGGCTTCGACGATCACCATGCCGGTGGCCGCCGATGCGCCACCGATGAAGGCCAGCAAGGCCAGCGCCGGCTGGTTTTCAGCCAAGGGCAGGCTGATGACGTAGGAATCCGGGTTGATCCCGGCGGGCAGCAGCAGCCCGCCGGCCAGTGCAATCGGCACGACAAAGATGACGGCCAGGATCAGGTAGATCGGGAAAACCCAGCGCGCCAGTTCCAGATCACGTGGTTCGGTGTTCTCCACCACGCTGACATGAAACTGTCGTGGCAGGCAGATGATGGCCATCATGGCCACGCCGGTTTGTACCAGCAGCGTTGACCAGGCCGGGGTGGCGTGCCACAGGTCATTCAGTTGCGGGGCCTCCCTGGCCTGCGCAAGCAGGTCATCCAGACCGTTGAACAGGCCCCAGGTAGCAAACACACCGATGGCGAGGAAGGCCAGCAGCTTGACCAGTGATTCGAAGGCAATGGCCAGTACCAGCCCGCGGTGATGCTCGGTGGCATCCAGGTGGCGTGTGCCAAACAGAATGGCGAACAGGGCCAGCACCAGTGACACGATAAGCGCGGTGTCCTGGGCGCCGAGTCCGGTGGAGTCACTGCTGCCGGTCAGCAGGGTAACGCCAAGCACGATGCCTTTGAGTTGCAGGGCGATATAGGGCACCACACCGACCAGACAGATCAGGGTGATGGCCACTGCCAGTGGCTGGGATTTGCCATAGCGGGCGGCGATGAAGTCGGCAATCGAGGTGATGTTTTCCTGCTTGCTGATCATCACCATCTTCTGCAGCACCCAGGGTGCGAACAGCAACAGCAGTACCGGCCCCAGATAGGTCGGTATGAATGACCAGAGCTGTCCGGTGGCCTGTCCAACGGCACCAAAGAAGGTCCAGCTGGTGCAGTACACCGCCAGTGACAGGCTGAACACCCAGGCGCGCAGGCGCGGGGACAAGGCCGTGCGGCGCTCTCCATAGAAAGCGATGGCAAACAGGATGGCCATGTACGTCAGGCTGACTGCGGCGATCAATACGCTGGACAGCGACATGCAAACTCCGGCAATCAGGACATGGCTGCAGTTTAGTGTGAAACAGGCCCTTCAGGCCAAGGGTGGCAGCCTGAGCATTGCCAGTGTTACAGCAAAAAGTACGGCGGCGGCGCAACTTTCGACCAAAGTCGTAGCCAGCAAAGGCTGTGAATTGTTCAGCACAACAGCGCTGGTGCGCAAACGTCCGAGGGACTTTTGCGCACCAGAGCAGGCGGTCTGCGCGGGTCAGATCCCCTGCGGCAGCTCTTCGCCACCGAGTGCTTCGATCAGTTGCGGCAGGAACTCGATGAAAGTCAGCATCATCAGGGTGAAGCTGGCATCCTGTTGCCCCAGCGCATCATCCCCGCCATCCTCGGCGGCCTGATCCTGCAGCAGATCCTCGAAACGCAGGCGCTTGAGCGCCAGCTTGTCATCGATCAGCAGTGACAGCTTGTCCTCCCAGGCCACACTCAGTTTGGTTACCAGCATGCCTGCCTCGAGATGGTTCTGGATTTCCGCGCTGCCCAGATCCTGCCGCTTGCAGCGAATGGTGCCGCCGTCTTCGTGGGCGTCACGCAGTTCACACTCATCGAGCAGATGCAGGCCGTTGCTGGCTTGCTGTTGCTTCATCCAGCCGGTAAAGGTGGCGGTAGGCGCCATTTTCACCGTCAGTGGCCGTACCGGCAGGGAGCCGATGGCCTCGCGCAGGGTGGACAGCAGGTCTTCGGCACGCTTGGGGCTGGAGGCGTCCACCAGGATCAGCCCCTGTTTCGGCGCAATGGCAGCGAAGGTAACGCCCTTGCGGATAAAGGCGCGCGGCAGAAAGCTCTGCACGATGTCGTCCTTGAGCTGCTCGCGTTCCTTCTTGTAGACCTTGCGCATTTCACCGGCTTCGATTTCGTCGACCTTTTCCTTCAGCGCATCACGCACCACGCTGCTCGGCAGTATGCGTTCTTCCTTGCGTGCGGCGATCAGCAGAAAGTCCTGGCTGGCATGCACCAGCGGCGCATCATCGCCCTTGCCAAAGGGTGCGACAAAGCCATAAGTGGCCATTTCCTGGTGGGTGCAGGGCTTGGCCGGTTTGCTGGCCAGTGCGGCTTCGAGCGTATCGGTGGACAGGTCAATGTCCTGGGTCAGACGGTAAACAAGCAAATTGCGGAACCACATGGGGTGACTCTCCAGACAAGCGGGCGGGCATTATTGTCGGGTTGGCGGCTGAGGCCAAGCCCGAGCTAAGCCTTTGGATAGTCGAGCAATTATATTTTCACTTGGGGGTTGTCAGGCTGTGGCTCGCTCCGTAGAATGCGCCCCACTTCGAGAGCAAGGGTGATTAGCTCAGCCGGGAGAGCATCTGCCTTACAAGCAGAGGGTCGGCGGTTCGATCCCGTCATCACCCACCATCTTGAGGTTACGCGCAGCGGTAGTTCAGTCGGTTAGAATACCGGCCTGTCACGCCGGGGGTCGCGGGTTCGAGTCCCGTCCGCTGCGCCATTTATTCCGAAAACGGGCACTTCGCAAGAAGTGCCCGTTTTTATTTGTCTGCGCTTAAGCCATTGCCGCCCTTGCCCGGAAAGTACCGGGCAAAGTGCACATAGTGCAGTGCGCCTAAAGCGGCCTGTATCTGCGGCTTGACCGCATCGAGAATGCTCAGCAGCGCCGGCATCTGCGCCGGATTCTTCAAGGTAAGAAACAGGTTGAGGGCGTTTTGCACCTGTTGCTCGAGTGCCTGATCGCCCAGATCATAGGGCTGGCGGCAGGCGTCCTCGACGGTCGAAGTAATGGATGTGCCGGTTTTTACTTCATGCATGACGTTCTATTCCCTTAGATTTGTAGCGGCGTCCACAACGGGTAGAGATTGATTCGTTCAGGCGATGGCTGTTCCGGCCAGAACAACCTGATTGCGCCCGTCCGCTTTGGCACGGTACAAGGCGTTGTCTGCCGCTTTGATCAGCGTCTCGGGTGATGCATCCGGGCGCGGAATAACACTGGCTACTCCGATGGAGACTGTCAGGTAACCGACAGCGGAGTCTGCGTGTGCAATGTTGTGGGCGCAAAGTGCAGCGCAGATTTTTTCTGCGAGTTGCGCGGCGTGGTGGCCGTTGGTGTTGGGAACGATAAAGGCAAACTCCTCGCCACCATAGCGAGCAACCAGCTCGGCGGGGCGTGAAACGTTTTGTGTCAGTATCTGCGCCACTGTCTTCAGGCATTCATCGCCTTCAAGATGGCCATAGCGGTCATTGAACTTCTTGAAGTGATCGACATCAAGCAATGCCAGGGCCAGCGGTGTTCCTGTGCGCTCCGCACGTTTCCATTCGTTACCCAGAACGACATCGAACTGGCGGCGGTTGGCAATCCCGGTCAGGCCGTCGGTGACGCTGAGTTCTTTCAGCTTGCGCATTGCCGCACTGAGTTCTTCGGTGCGCTGGATGACGCGTGCTTCCAGTTGCCGCTCGGAGAGCCTGACGCTGTCGAGCAGTTCCTGCTTGCTGTTCAGCGCCTCTTCCTGGGCAAGGATTTTTTCCCGGCGGATCATGTTGAAGCGGTCAGCGAGGGCAAATGCCAGTAGCAGCATTTCAAGGCCTGAACCTATCTGCCCGGCGTTGGCAGTAAAGCCGTTGTGCGCCAGGATGCCCATGGCGGTCAGGGTGTAGGTGATGACGCCCAACAGGTAAAAGGTAAAGGCTATGACAAAGAAGTAGGCACTGCGCTGGCGCTTCAGAACGCAGTAAAACGCTATGCCGAAAATCAGCAGATATACGCACAGGACGAATATCTGCCCGAGAACAAAGGCACCGGGTAGCGAAGCCAGATCCCCGAACAGGAGTAACAGCATTACCCCGACTACCGTGATCAGCAGCCGGTCGAGTCTTGGCACCCTGATTGGTGTGGAGAGCATGTGACGGGTGAAGATGGCGAAGATGCTGGCTTGCATCACTGCTGTAATCGACATGGCCTTTTCTGCCCATATTCCCGCCCCGGGCCATAAAAATTCATGGGCCAGGCCGAAAAATGCCGCAAAGGTCACTACCGTGGTTGCCGCAAAGATGACGTAGATCAGGTAGATTTTTTCCCGCAGCGCAATGAAGAGCAGCAGGTTGAACAAGCCCATGGCGGTAGCAATGCCGTAGTACCAGGCTTGGGTCATGTAGTCCTTGCGTTCATGGGCCTGGAAGGCCTCGGTTGACCAGATCTGCGCAGGTACCAGCAGGTCGGTATTGGATTGCAGGCGGAAATAGTAGGTCTGCTCGGAGTGGGGCGGCAAAGTCACCGGGAATACAAAGTTGCGGTTGGCATAAGGGCGGGTGCTGAAAGGCTTTGCAGCGCCTGTGAGCTCGGATTGGTAACCGCCATCAGCTAACGGAATATGCAGCTGGACATCGGAAATGCGCGGAAAATCCAGTTCGATAATGCGCTGCAGCGCTTGATCCGTAGGATTTTGCAGGCGGAAGCGAAACCAGTAGGGCGTGGCCGTGGTGCCGTAGGCGAGGGGCTGGGTATGCGGATGACCGCCAGCGAAGCGGGTGGCAATCTCTGGTGTCTGCACATCGGCCAGCGACAGACTGGCGCTGTCGTCTTGCAGAACGCTGAAATATCCGGTTAGCGGGATCCGCTCAGCACCAATCTGGCTGGCGTCCAGTGCTTTCTCGCTGGCGAAGGCGCTGCTAACCAGGCCCAAGGCACAGAACAGCAGGGACATCATCATGCGATATCGGTACTGCTTATTCATAATTCCCGCATCCACATCTGTACTTGTGCGTAATTATTATTGAAAGTCGCCCAATTAAACCTGTTCAAACCCGGCTTGTCGAAGGGTCTTTCACCCGGCAAGACACGTCCTCGCAGTTACAGCCACAGTGGGGGCAAGACGTCTGTGCCGCTGGCCGGCATGCAACAAAAGCCAGCAGCCAGACAGAGCAATGCACTGCCGGCGGAACTTATCCGTGGATTACGGTTCCTATCGCGCAACCCCGCCTGCTAAGCTCGCGGCTTCATCAAAACCGCCGCAAGGCATCAGTCATCAAGGAATGCTCATGAAACATCATCGTTTGGCGGCGGCCGTGGTTATGGCCACTCTGGTTCTGGCCGGTTGCAATGCAGAGAAAGCCGAAGCTCCGTTTGAACTCAAGACTCCTGCGCAAAAAGCTTCCTACGGTATCGGTCTGAACATGGGCCAGAGTCTGGTGCAGGAAGGTATGACCGACCTGGATGCCAAAGCCGTTGCCATGGGTATCGAAGATGCCATGGGCAAGAAAGAACAGCGCCTGAAAAACGAAGAGCTGGTTGAGGCATTTGCCTTCCTGCAAAAGCGTGCCGAAGAGCAGAAAGCCCAGCTAACAGAAGAAACGAGCAAAGCGGGCAAGAAGTTCCTCGAAGAAAATGCCAAGCGTGAAGGCGTGGTAACCACGGCTTCCGGTCTGCAGTATGAAGTAGTGACCAAGGGCGAAGGCGCAATGCCAACCGCTACCGATGTGGTCAGTGTGCATTACGAAGGTCGCCTGGTTGACGGCACGGTGTTCGACAGTTCGATTCAGCGCGGTAGCCCGATCGATCTGCCGGTTAACGGAGTGATTGCCGGTTGGGTAGAAGCGCTGCAACTGATGCACGTGGGCGAGAAGGTCAAGCTGTTCATCCCCAGCGAGCTGGCTTATGGCGATCAGAGCCCGACCCCGGCAATACCGCCAAATTCGGTGTTGGTGTTTGATCTGGAGTTGCTCAGCATCAAACAGCCGGAAGCTGCTGAAGCCCAGTAGTAAATCTGCCTGATCTGCCAGCGCCCCGCTTGTCGGGGCGTTGGCATTTTTGGCGTCAGGAATCCGGTTTTACCGCCGTTTGGCGTAATCCTGGCAAGGCCGGTGTTACTGTTATGCACATTTTCACGAAACGCCTGGCAAATAGACTGTAACAGCAGCTGCAGATGCGTTATAAACACGTAACTGTATGATTTTCCTGAATTAAAATATTGAGACTAAAAACTGTTCGATCTGTACGAAAGCCACTGATGGCGCGGCTTCAGGCGTTACTTCAATAGACTGTTCACAGGGTTATCCACAGCTTTTGTGGGTAACTGAGCCGAGCGCAGTAGCCATGCGGGTTCTAGCTTGTTGGGCAGATTCCTGTGGCGGGATTGACGTTGTTACCGGGTGCTTCGGCAAGGTTGATTTTGCCGCTCGGGGATTGGCCGATTCTGTTGTTTTGGCGGGCGCGGGCCAGCGAGTTCGAGAGGCAATTATGCCGTTACAGGGTTCCCGATGACCGCCGCAGGGTGTCAGCCTGCTAAGATTAAGGCGTGCCTGCACAGGGCCGGCCCGTTCGGGGTTTTACCAGAGAGCTGTTGGGAAATGAATGTGCAAGTGATCATGCGTGAAGGTCAGCCGGAGTATGCGGTTCTGCCCTGGCTGGAGTATCAGGCTTTATTGCAGGCTGCGGGAAACCGCAGAGAAGCGGTACCACAGGTAAAAAACGAAACGCGCCCGGCGCTGGCCAGCCTGAGCGAGTTGTCAGCCTTGCGCCAGTCGCGGGCTATCAGCCTGGAAGATCTGGCACGCTCGGCGGGTATCAGTCCGCATTATCTGGCAATGATCGAAAAGGGTGAGCGAGTGGCCGAGGGCCCGATCGCCAGAGCGCTGGCCCAGAGTCTGGGTGTGGCGGGCTGGGAGGACGGACAGTGAGCGTCTCTATCAGCCGTCAGCATTGGAATGCTTTGCTTGAAGCCCTGGAAGAAACCCGTCGGCAAAGGCATGTGCTGACCTACCGGGCCCTGATCGAGCGCTTGCAACTGCCCAGTCCGGCCATGCAGACCCTGACTGCAGCGCTTGAGCATCTGGCCGCGATTGATGCCCGTGCCGAGCGCCCGCTGCGCAGCACGCTGGTTATCAGTCAGGGTGCCAGCCGTCTGCCACGTACCGGTTTTTTCGAGTATGCCTTGCAGTTGGGTCGTTTCAGCGGCCCGCCCGATGGCATGGCCGCGGCCTCCTGGCACTCGGCGGAAATCGTCCGGGTTTTTGAATATACCTATCCGGAAGAAGATATTTGATCCAGCCAGCGCCCTGGTGGTGGAAGCTGCGTGCGCGGCTTGGCTACGTTGTGGCGCGGCGCATGCTGCGCTGGCCGGCACTGGTCAAACAACCGGCTGTGTGGCGCTGGATGGAGGGGCAGTTCTCCAGAATGGCCAACCTTGGCGACACGGTCGCGCAATCCTTTTATGGCCACCTGCTGCTGTACCGTGGCTCTGGGATGGGTGCGCGCCAGGAAGGCCGCCGGCTGCTGCAGCTGGCGGCGCAGGCCGGCGATGGCAAGGCGGCCTATCAGTTAGGGCTGCTGTGCCTGCAGCAGAGCCCCGAGCGGGCGGTGGATGCGGCACAGGCCGCCGACTGGTGGCTGAAGGCTGTCGCTGCCGGCCATCCGCTGGCCGCGCGCAAGCTGGCCGATCTGTATCGCGAAGGTGGTCCCGGTCTGGCGGCTGATGCAGAGCTCGCCCGGCAGATGGATCAGCGTGCGGCCGAGTCGGGTCTGTGACGGCCCTGGCGGGCGCCAAGCGGTGTTAAGTTCAGATCACTGGAGTCATCTGCAGATTTCCCTGCTACGGTTGAGCAGGCAACTTCGCGTTGTGCCTTTCCCAACCTGAGCCAAGGAAGCCCGATGAGCGCCAAGCTGATTCTCGACTACGTCTACCAGCATGAAATTGAACGTTCCGACCAGCTGTTCCTGACCCAGCCAACCGGCAACGGGCAGGTAGCCGAATACACTTGGGCCAGTGCCGTTGATGAAGCCCGGCGCATGGCGGCGCACCTGCAAAGCCTGGAGCTTGCGCCTGGTGCCCGTGTGGCGATGCTGGCCAAGAACAGTGCGCACTTCATCATTGCCGAACTGGCCATCTGGATGGCCGGTGGCACCACTGTTGCGATTTTTCCGACCGAGACAGCCGAGAATATCCACTATGTACTGCAGCATAGTGAAGCCAGCCTGCTGTTTGTCGGCAAGCTGGATAACTGGGAACAACAGCGAAGCGGTGTGCCGCAGGACTTGCCCTGTATCGCCTTGCCGCTGGCGCCAGCTACCGGCTTTGCCGATTGGGATAGCATCGTGGCCAGTACCGGACCCCTGGGCGGGCAGCCGCAGCGGGCTGCCGACGATCTGGCGCTGATTGCGTATACCTCCGGCTCGACCGGGCAGCCCAAGGGCGTGATGCAAACCTTCAGGAGCATTTCGCAGGTGGCAGAAGGGGTTGTCAGCACTACGCTGGAAACCATGGGCGGCAACACGGATAACCGTATGCTCTCCTACCTGCCGCTGGCCCATGTGTATGAGCGTGCCTGGGTTGAGTGCGCGGCGCTGGTGGCCGGTAACATGCAGGTATTCTTTGCCGAATCACTGGATACTTTTCTGGCTGATCTGCGTCGCGCACGGCCGACGGTTTTTCTTTCGGTGCCGCGTCTGTGGATCAAGTTCCAGCAGGGCGTCTTTGCCAAAATGCCGCCGGCAAAACTCGATCTGCTGCTGCGCATACCCTTCCTCGGTCGCCGGGTGGCACGCAAGGTGCTGATCGGTCTGGGCCTGGATGAAGTAAAGATTGCCGGTAGTGGTTCGGCACCGATTCCCCATGAGGTGATTGCCTGGTATCGGCGTCTGGGCCTGCAACTGCTCGAAGGCTATGCCATGACCGAGGATTTCGGTTATTCCTTCGGTGGCACTGAACAGCAGAATGATCCGGGTTATTGCGGGGTGGCCCGCACTGGCGTGCAGGTGCGGATTGCCGATGACGGTGAGGTGCTGATCAAGTCGCCGGGGCAGATGGCCGGTTACTACAAGCGGCCGGAGCTGAATGCCGAGTGCTTCACCGCCGATGGCTTCTTTCACACCGGCGATCTCGGCGAGTTGCGCGCTGATGGGCAGTTGCGCATCAGTGGGCGCAAGAAGGAGCTGTTCAAGACCGGCAAGGGCAAGTATGTGGCACCGGCCCCCATCGAGAACCAGCTCAATGTGCACCCGCTGATCGAGCTGTCGATGGTTTCCGGTGTCGGGCAGTCGGCACCCTATGCGCTGCTGGTACTGGCCGAAGAACAGCGGCACCGGCGTGAGGAAGCGACCTTCCGCCAGCAGGTCGAGACCGATCTGGCGCGGTTGCTGGAGCAACTAAACGCCCAGCTGGTCGCCCATGAGCGTTTGCGCATGCTGGTCATCGCACAGCAGCCCTGGACCATGGAGAACGGTTGCCTGACACCGACCATGAAGCTCAAGCGCAGCAGCATCGAGGCGGCAGTGGCGGCTCAGGTGGACGACTGGTATGCCCGTCCCGGTCCGGTAATCTGGTCCTGAGGTTGATTCATGCGCTATCCGGGCAGCAGCGCAGTTGCCTGGATAGAGCAGGAAGGCTAGCCTCTGGCGAGCTGCCGGCGATCGCTCTGTGCTACCCGGTCAGGTTTGCCGACCATCACTGCGATCAGGCAGCAATAGGCGCCATGCAACAGGTACAGGGCAACCATACCCTCTTGTGTACCCATGAACATCTCGTTACCGGTCAGCGGTGCGCACACGCCAGCTATGGTGCCTAGCAGCAGCGCGTAAAGCAGCCCTTTGACCAGTGGCGAACCCGGGAAGTGACGATAGGGCACCAGCATGTAGCCCAGTGGAAATGCAACCAGCCCGACCAGCAGATGGCCGACCCAGCCAACCAGGCTGTCGGCCGGCAGGCCCAGCACATGATTGATCATCTGGGGAGGCTCAAAAGGGTGGCCCAGCAGGGACGGCGCAAGCTGTGCGGTGGCGATCAGTATGACGACCATCCCGGCAATCGCGCCTATGACTAGCGGTTCTTTTCGGTCAGCGATATCTCTAAAGAATTGGCTATACATGTCTCTTTCCTCTTGATTGAAGAAAAGTTCAGACAGTGCTTCGGGTTGCGATTCAGGCGAGTTCTGAAGATCGTTGATCTACGGCCAACCCACTATTTACCCTAGCCCAATGCGCTAGTAGACACAGATTTTATGGGTCTATTAAGAATTTTTATCATGCGAAATTCGCACAATCGGCCTTGCGTTCGTGCATGCATTGACTGGCCGGTGGCGGGCCATATGCAGCTCGGGACGGCAGGCAGCGAGCCGGCTTGTTGCCCATGAAAAAGGGCCGGCAGTTACCTGCCAGCCCCTGATTGTCAGCAACAGATCCTATTTTAGCTTAGTGTGCAGCCACGCTGGAACTCAGGCCCAGATAGTCGATAAGGATGCGCCCGGTTTCGGTCAGATAGGCATCATCTTCAGGCTTGAGCTTGTCGTCTTCAGCAGGCAGTGCATCTTCGTCCTGCTTCTTCAGTTCGGTAAGGGCGGTTTCACCCTTGGCCACGCGCCGGTTGTTTTCCAGCACCAGTTGCTTGTTATCCAGGTCGGCCTGTTGCTCGCGGCGCTTGCTCTCGTTCAGGCTGATCGTGGTTTCCAGCATCAGTTGCTTGGACAGATCCATGCGTGCGCGGGTGAACACGAAATCGGGATTGTTGTCGGTACGCTTGTCATGCCGTGCGTTCAGTTCAGCGAGGAACGGCTTGAACGGATCGCTCTTGGGGTTGATCGCGGGCTTGATGCGATCCCAGGGCAGGGAGTCATCCAGAGCGCTTTCGCCAATTTCCGCAGTGTCGAGAATCGACGGGTAGGCAATATCCGGGATTACGCCCTGATGCTGGGTGCTTTCACCGGAAACCCGGTAGAACTTGGCCAGGGTCAGCTTGAGTTCACCATGGTTGAGTGGCTGCACGGTCTGCACGGTACCTTTGCCAAAGGTCTGGCCGCCGATGACCAGGGCGCGGTGGTAGTCCTGCATGGCGCCGGCGAAAATTTCCGATGCAGAGGCGGACAGGCGGTTGACCAGCACGGCCAGCGGACCGTTATAGAAAGCCCCCTTGTCTTCATCGGCCAGTACGTCCACGCGTCCATCACTGTTACGCACCAGTACGGTTGGCCCCTGGTCGATGAACAGGCCGGTCAGTTCGGTGGCTTCCTGCAGCGAACCGCCACCGTTGTCGCGCAGATCGAGGACTACGCCATCCACCTTGGCGGCCTGCAGTTCACCCAGCAGGCGCTTGACGTCACGTGTGGTGCTCTTGTATTCGGGGTTGCCCTCGCGATAGGCCTTGAAGTCCAGATAGAACGCCGGAACCGTGATCACGCCCACCGTGTAGTCGCGACCGTCCTGATTCAGCTTGATGATCGACTTGCTGGCGGCCTGATCTTCCAGCTTCACCGCCTCGCGGGTGATATTCACGATTTTGCTGGTCTGGTCGTTTGGCGCATTGCTGGCCGGAATGATTTCCAGCCGCACCAGTGAGCCCTTGGGGCCACGGATCAGCTTGACCACTTCGTCCAGGCGCCAGCCGATCACGTCGACCATTTCTTCATTGCCCTGGGCCACGCCGATGATCTTGTCGGCCGCCGCAACCTGCTTGGTTTTCTCCGCAGGACCGGCGGTTACCAGGCGCACGACCTTGACGTATTCGTTGTCGGTCTGCAGAACCGCGCCGATACCTTCCAGCGACAGGCTCATGTTGATGTCGAAGTTCTCGGCATTCTCCGGGGAAAGGTAATTGGTGTGGGGGTCGTAGGTCTGGGCGAAGGCATTCATGTAGGCCTGGAAGATATCTTCACCCAGCGTCTGATCGATGCGATTCAGCTGATTCTTGTAGCGCTTGGTCAGCAGTTCCTGAATGGCCTTGGAGTCCTTGCCGGCAATTTTCAGGCGCAGCACCTCGTCCTTCAGGCGCTTGCGCCAGAGATCATCCAGTTCGGCGTCGTTCTTCGCCCAGGCAGCATCCTTGCGATCGATTTGCAGACTTTCATCGACACTGAAATCCATGTTGTCGACGCCGCCGGACAACTGTTGCAAGGCGTATTGCAGGCGGCTCTGCTGGCGCTGCAGATATACCTTGTAGATGGTGAAGCCGGGCTTGAGATCGCCGGTTTTCAGGAAGTCGTCAAACTGGTTCTGCCAGACATCGAACCGCGCAATGTCCCCGGCGGTGAAGAAGCTGCGCGAAGGATCGAGCAGCTTCAGGTAGCTTTGGTAGATCTTTGCCGAACGCGCATCATCCAGCGGCGGCTTGTTGTAATGGTGGCGCTTGAGCAGTTCGACGACATTCAGGCTGGCAATCACCTGCTCGCGCTCGGGTTGCAGGGCTTGCCACTTCGCGGACTGAGCGGCGTTATCGGCCAGCAGCAAAGTACTGAAGCAAAGGGATACACCGAGAATGCAGGCTGAGAGTATGCGTTTCATGCGAATTCGACTTGAGAAGGAGTAATAACGCATATTAAGACGTTTATGCGTCGGAAAGGGTTCCGTTGAGTCAGAACAATCACCCGATAATCCGAATAGGCCAGCGGGTCTGATTGCGCGGCGTTATCGAATTAACAGGCGCCTGATTGGCTGAAACTGCCAAACAGGCCTCCACAGCACTATGGGGGTAGCATGCAGGCTTTGCAAGGTGTTGACGGTCGGCTGGAGTGGGGCGATAGCCCGCAACCGGCCTGTGATGTGGGGCAGGTAAGAATCCGCGTAGCGGCAGCCGGACTCAACCGGGCTGACCTGCTGCAGATCGCCGGTCAGTATGCGCCGCCACCGGGTAGCAGCCCCGTGCTCGGGCTGGAATGTTCGGGCGTGATCAGCGAAGTCGGCGCCGGGAGCAGCTGGCGTGTCGGTGAGCGGGTTTGTGCGCTGCTGGCCGGTGGTGGCATGGCCGAAGAGGTGGTGGTGGATGCCCGTCATGTGCTGCCGGTGCCGGAGGGCATCAGCCTGCTGGAAGCCGCCGCCTTGCCGGAAGTCTATGCCACGGCGTGGCTGAACCTGTTCCAGCTGGCCCGACTGGCACCGGGCGAAAAAGTCCTGCTGCATGCCGGTGCCAGCGGTGTCGGCTCGGCAGCCATCCAGCTATGCAAGGCCTTTGGCAACCCGTGCTGGGTCAGCGTCGGTTCGGCCGAGCGGCTGGCCTACTGTGTGGAGCTGGGTGCGCAGGGCGGTGTGCTGCGCGGCGAAGACTTGCAGGGCTTGAGCGATTTTGCCCCCTTTGATGTGATCCTCGATCCGGTGGGCGGTGACTATGCTGCGCTGAACCTGCAGCTGCTGGGTCTGGATGGGCGCTGGGTGAATATCGGGCTCATGGGCGGGCGTCAGGCCCAGCTGGACTTTGCCCTGCTGTTGCTCAAGCGGGTGCAGTTGACCGGTTCAACCCTGCGCAATCGGGATGAGCTGTTCAAGGCGGAACTGCTGGCCGACCTGGTTCGCCAGGTCTGGCCGCTGTTTGCCGAAGGACGGCTCAAGCCGCAGTTGCAGCAGAGCTTCGCTTCCAGTCAGGCCGAAGCAGCTTACGCCACCCTGGCCAGCAACTCGGTGAACGGCAAGCTGGTGTTGCGCCTGGACGAAAGCCTGGGCTGACCGGAGCCGGCTCAGATCAGCTCGGCGCAGCCATAGAAGGCCGTCAGGACCTTGACCAGATGGGCCAGGTCATGGCTGCCGGCCAGTTCGCGAATCGAGTGCATGGCAAAGGTCGGCACGCCGATATCGACCGTGCGAATACCCAGATGGCTGGCGCTGATCGGTCCGATGGTCGAGCCGCAGCCCATGTCGCTGCGGGTAACAAAACTCTGCACCGGCACCTCCTCGGTCAGGCACAGGTGGCGAAAGAAGCCGGCGGTTTCGCTGTTGGTGGCGTAGCGCTGGTTGCTGTTGATCTTGATTACCGGACCGCCATTGAGCAGCGGACCATGGTTGCCGTCGTGCTTGTCCAGGTAGTTTGGGTGCAGTCCGTGGGCATTGTCCGCAGAGACCATCAGCGAGCGCTGGATGCTGCGCACGTAGGCATCCCCGGCCGGCATCAGGCGCTGCAGAACCTGCTCGAGCATCGGACCATCGGCACCGCAGGCGGACCGGGAGCCGACTTCTTCGTGGTCGGTACACACCAGTACACAGCTTTCCTCATTACTGCTGTCCAGCAGCGCCTGCAGGCCGGCATAGCAGGACAGCAGGTTGTCCAGCCGCGCACCGCTGAGAAAGTCGTCTTCCAGACCGATAACCGCAGCACTCTGGGTGTCGTAGAAGCTCAGTTCGTAGTCGAGCACGGCATCGGCGGTGATGCCGTGCTCGCGGCTCAGTTGCTCGGCCAGCAGGTCACGGAATTCACGCTGTTCACCGGCGGCCAGCTGCGCGAGGATCGGCGGCAGTTCGAGCTGCGGGTTGATTTCCCAACCCTTGTTGGCATCGCGATTGAGGTGAATGGCCAGATTGGGGATTACTGCAACCGGTCGCTTGAAATCGATCAGCTGGCTTTCCACCTTGCCCGCTGCGCGATAAGTCACGCGTCCGGCAAGGGACAGGTCGCGGTCGAACCAGGGCGCCAGCAGGGCGCCACCGTAAACCTCTACGCCGAGTTGCCAGAAGCCTTGTTGATGCAGTTCCGGATGTGGCTTGACGCGCAGGCAGGGGCTGTCGGTATGGGCGCCGACCAGGCGCATGCCACTGTCGGCCAGCGGGCGTTTACCCAGTTTGACGGCGATGATCGAGGAGTCGTTGCGGGTGATGTAAAACCGTCCGCCGCTTTCGCTACGCCACGTCTCGCGTTCATCCAGACGCTGATAGCCGGCAGCCTCAAGTCGCTGTGCCAGGCTGCGGGTTGCGTGAAACGGGGTGGGCGAGGATTTGAGAAAATCGATCAGACCCTGATTAAGCTCGGTGCGCATATTCGACTCCAGCACGATAATCCGCAAAGTCTAACGCATCGACCACTTCACCGCGTGTTGCCGCTTAGCCGCAACGCGACTCGCCGCTGAACAGCAGCTGGGTATTGCAGCGGCGGCACTGGTAGCGCTGACCACGCTTGACCATGGCATGCCGCCGCGAGGTGAAGGGAAACTCGCCATCCAGGCACTGGCAGCGATAGATGTAGCGGGTAACCGCCCGGCGCTGAACGGCGTAGTTGTGGCAACGCAGGGGTGGAAGCTGGTAAACGCCCCGCATGATCTGCTGCCATTCGGCCCCGTGCGGGCGGATGCGCGAGCCGAACATGCTATGGGCAATCAGGTGCGCCACTTCGTGGGCTACGGTCTGGCGCAGGAAATCATCCTGATTTTCCCGATAGAGTTGCGGGTTGAAGCGCAGCTTGTTTTCCTGAAGATGGGCGACGCCGGCTTTCTGGCCGCGTAGCTGCAACGAAACTTCGGGACGGCTGAAGGTTCGCTGAAAAAAGCGTTCGGCTTGCTGGTAACAGGTTTCAACCCGCTTTTGAATCTGCTCGTGCATCTGCTACTCCGCTTGGGCAGTCAATTATGCCCAAGGCATAACTTTCCGGCAGCCGAAAATGGCAAAGCCGCCAGAAACGGCGGCTTCGCACGGGCTTGTTGCAGTTGCCTAGCTGGTATAGACCGGCCCGATGCCGAGACCCCAGATCACGATCGACATGGCCATCATGCTGACCAGCATGACCAGGCCGATGGCCAGAATCGAGCTGGCATAGACAAAGCCTTCTTCTTCGGGAATACCCATGAAGGCCGGGATGCCGACATAAAGCAGGTACACCGTGTAGCAAATGGCTGCCGTGCCGACCAGCATGGCCAGCCAGAGGTTCGGGTAGAGTGCGGCCAGTCCGCCGATGAACAGGGGCGTGGCGTTGTACGCAGCAAACACCACGCACTGGGTGATCGTCGGTTTGGCGTCATAAGTGCGCGACATCCAGTGAATGAATGCACCCAGGGTAGCTACGCCCAGCAACATGGCCAGGTAGGTCAGAACGGTCATTTGCAGCGCACTGGCTTCGGTCAGTTTGACCGCGGCACCACCGCCAATTCTCCAGCCGACCTGGCTGGTACCGATATAGGCGCTGACTACCGGTATAGCCGCAAGGAACAGCACATGGGTGAAATACATGTGGCTGATGCTTTCCTCTTCGCCGCGAATTTCCTTCCATTCCTGATGCGGGTGTGTGAATAGCCCCACTACGTGATTGATCATGCAAGCACCTCCCCTTATGGTACGGACGCTTCCGGCTAAGGGCCCTGCGCGCATCGCCAGCGCTGCCGGGTTCAGAGCTCAATCAGTGCGACCGTTCGTCGCAGTATAGGTCAGGGCTTTTCAATGAAACGGCCAGTCATTAGAGCGAATTGGTCTTTAAAAGCTATTTGTAATAGCGATCAAGGATTTCCATTGCTTTGTTGATCGATTGCAGGCGGGTTGTGCTGCCGCCCCGGTCGGGGTGATGGATGCTGACCAGTTGCCGATAACGCTGCTTGATGATGCTCAGGGTGAGGTGCTCGCCGTGCCTGTCCAGCTCGAACAGTTCGATGGCAGCCTGTTTTTCATCACCGCCCTGCATGCGGCTCCAGAAGCTCATCAGCATGCGCTGCACATCCTGTTCGGTGGTGTTGCGCAGGTTGTCCATGTCCAGGTAGTAACCGGCAAGGGCGTCATGCTCGTCGACAGCGCTGCCGGCTGTGTCCATGGCCAGCAGGCGAATGCAGGTCGGGCTGATCAGCAGTCGGCTCCGGCCTTCCTCCAGCAGCTGCTGGCGCAGCCGGTAGAGTGCATTGAACAGCAGGAAATGCGTGCGGAACAGCACCAGCCGATCCTTGATCTCCAGTTGCGGGATATGCGAGCTGTGCCGGGCTTTAAGCTGCCGGATCAGTTCGTATTCGCTGCAACCGCCAGGAAATTCGTGCAGCAGCAAGTGAACCTGATCAGCCAGATCCATTTGCGGGTCGAGTTCTTCATCCATCGTTCGAGTCTAGCAGCCAGCCGTGAACTACAGGGTGGGGCGGCTGCAGCTTTGTGGGTAAAATGGCCGACTTTCTATTGTCTCGAGACACACAGGCATCATGGGCGAGCTTTCGGTAAACCAGAACAAATTGCAGAAGCGGCTGCGCCGCCTTGCCGGTGAGGCAATTGCCGACTTCAGCATGATCGAGGACGGCGACAAGGTGATGGTCTGCCTGTCGGGTGGCAAGGACAGTTACACCATGCTCGATATCCTGCTGTATTTGCAGAAGGTGGCACCCATCCGCTTCGAGCTGGTAGCAGTCAACATGGACCAGAAGCAGCCGGGCTTTCCCGAGCATGTACTGCCGCAGTACCTGGCCTCGATCGGCGTTGCCTACCATGTCATCGAGAAGGACACCTACTCGGTGGTCAAGGAGAAGATTCCGGAAGGCAAGACCACCTGTTCGCTCTGCTCACGCCTGCGCCGCGGCACCCTGTATACCTATGCCGACGAGATCGGTGCGACCAAGATGGCGCTCGGCCACCACCGCGATGACATTCTGGAAACCTTTTTTCTCAACATGTTCTACGGTGGCACCCTCAAGGCCATGCCGCCCAAACTGCGCGCCGATGACGGGCGCAACGTGGTGATCCGGCCACTGGCCTATTGCAGCGAGAAGGACATCGAGGCGTACTCCCAGCTCAAGGCCTTTCCGATCATTCCGTGCAATCTGTGCGGTTCGCAGGAGAACCTGCAGCGTCAGGTGGTCAAGGACATGCTGCTGGAATGGGAGCGCAAGTCGCCGGGGCGCACCGAGATCATGTTCCGCGCCCTGCAGAATGTGGTGCCCTCGCAACTGGCCGACCGCAAGCTGTTCGACTTCAATAGCCTGAAGATCGACGAAACGGCTACGCCGCGCTTTGTCGATGTGATGAATCTCTGAGAATGACCCGCCGGCCGCTGTCCGGGCCGCTTTGCGAGGCCGCTGATGCGTGACTACCAATGGTTGCATGAATATTGCCTGAACCGCTTCGGCTCGGCTGCGGCACTTGAGGCGCGCCTGCCCAGCCCGAATACGGACGCCGAACTGCGTGCGCTGGGCGACGACCGCTACCTGTCGCTGATCGCCTTGCGGGTCTTTCGTGCCGGTCTCAAACACAGCCTGGTGGATGCCAAGTGGCCGGCTTTCGAGCAGGCGTTTTTCGGCTTTGATCCCGAGAAGGTCGTGCTGATGGGCGGCGAGCATATCGAGCGGCTGATGCAGGACAAGCGGCTGATCCGCCATCTGGGCAAGCTCGCCAGCGTGCCGCGCAATGCGCAGTTCGTGCTGGATGTGGCGCGGGAAAAAGGCAGCTTTGGCGCCCTGATTGCGGACTGGCCGGTCAGCGACATCGTCGGCCTGTGGAAGTACCTTGCCCGGCATGGCGCCCAGCTCGGTGGACTGTCGGCGCCGCGGTTGTTGCGCATGATCGGCAAGGATACCTTTGTCCCTACCAATGACGTGGTTGCCGCCCTGAAGGCGCAAGGTATCGTCGACAAGCAACCCACCAGCCTGAAAGAGCTGGCCGCTGTGCAGGCGGCCTTCAGTCACTGGCATGCGCAGAGTGGTCGGCCGTTGTGCCAGCTCTCGGTGATGCTGGCGCATACGGTCAATCACTGATCCTACCCGGCGGGCTTTCAGCAGCATGCGGCTATTGAGGAAGATTCATATGCAGCGGGAGATACTGGCGGTTGCCCGTGCTATCGATAACGCCGAGCGCATCTTGATCATAACCGGCGCGGGGCTCTCGGCGGATTCCGGGCTGCCGACCTACCGTGGCCTCAATGGCCTGTATAACGGTCTGACCGCCGAAGGCATGAGCATCGAGGAAGCACTCTCCGGGCCGGTTCTGCGCGACAACCCGGCACTGTGCTGGAAGTATCTGGCCGAATTGGGGCGAGCCTGTCTGGATGCCGAGCCCAATGCCGGTCATCGGGCTATTGCCGAGTTGCAGCGCCGCAAGCCGCAATGCTGGGTACTGACGCAGAACATCGATGGTTTTCATCGTCGCGCCGGCTCGCCGGCTGAGCGCCTGATCAGCATTCATGGCGATATCGAGCCTTTGTACTGCCAGTCCTGTGGTACCGAGGATAAGAACCTGCTGGCGGCGCTGGAGCACGGCTTGCCGCCAGAGTGTCAGGCCTGTGCCGGCATTCTTCGGCCACCGGTGGTGCTGTTCGGGGAAATGCTGCCCGAGGCGGAAATTGATCTGCTCTACAGCGAATTGAACAAAGGCTTCGAGCTGGTGCTGGTAGTCGGCACCAGTGCCAGTTTCCCCTATATATATGAGCCGGTATTGCGTACGCGGCGGGCGGGCGGGATCACCGTTGAGATCAATCCTGACCTGACAGCCCTGAGCCGCAGTGTTGATGTGCGCCTGGAAGGAAGGGCATTAGATGTCCTGGAAAAGATACTGGGTCACATTCTGAAAGATAAAATTTGAAAAAACAGGGTCTTTCGGGTACTTTCGCGCATCCTTTAATCAAATGACACGGTCGTGCCTATGTTAAATCGCACTGCACCCCTCGTGCCTTTGCTCTTCACTTTGCTCCTCACGGCCTGCGCGGGGAACACCAGTCGTGCCCCTGTTGCTGCATATGTACCGCCGCCTGCAGCCGAGCTTGAACAGGATCAGGTGGCGGACCTGATAGATGACAAGAGCTATGAACTGCCAAGTCTGGCCGACAGTATTCTCGACCGCGGCTTCGAGCTGGTAGGTACCCCTTACCGCTATGGTGGTGCCTCGACCAAGACCGGTTTTGATTGCAGCGGCTTCATCGGCTATCTGTTCCGCGAAGAAGCGGGTATCACCCTTCCCCGTTCAACGCGCGAGATGATCAATCTGGATGCCCCGTTGGTGGCACGCAAGGATCTCGAGCCGGGCGACATCATTTTCTTCAATAACCGCGGCCGTGGTCGCGTCAGTCACGCCGGTATTTATATTGGTGATGACCAGTTCATTCATTCGGCAAGCCGTCACAGCGGTGTGCGGGTTGACAGCCTGTCTGATCGTTACTGGCGCAGCAGTTACATCGAAGCCAAGCGCGTTCTCGATCTGGCTGCCCTGCACACCGGGCCGTCACACCGCTGAGCCTCCGACTGGTCTTGCAGCCTTGCCGGCAAGTCGGCAAAGTGTTGAAAACAAGACCAGCCCGGATCGCTGATGGCCAACTTCACCCGTTTTTTTCTGCTCGGCCTGATTGCATTGCTGTCGGCTTGCGCCAGTGATGTTCAGCGCGAGCCGGTCAGTGCTGCTGCCGGTGTTTATTCGCCGGTTGCCGAAGACGTGCTGATCCGTGCCATTGGCCTGGTGGGTACACCCTACCGCTATGGCGGCAATACACCGGACAGTGGTTTCGACTGCAGCGGGCTGATCGGCTATGTCTACAGGGATGCTGCCGGTATCAGCCTGCCGCGAACCACGCGGGCAATGAGCGGCATGGGTGTGCCGGTGCTGGCGCGCAATGCCTTGCAGCCGGGTGACCTGCTGTTCTTCGCCACCGCCGGTGGCAGAACGGTCAGCCATGCCGGCATATACGTGGGCGAAGGCCGCTTTGTGCACGCGCCAAGCAGCGGTGGAACCGTCAGGCTGGACAGCCTGTCCAACACCTACTGGACCAAATCCTATCTGAACGCCAAGCGAATTCTGGCCGGCAGTTAAAAGACCATGAGCAATCGCACGCTGAATCTGGATGATGCACTTTACGGCTATCTGCTGGATGTCTCCCTGCGCGAGACGCCGCTGCAGCAGCGCCTGCGCGAGGAAACCGCCGCATTGCCGGTGGCCCAGTGGCAAATTGCCCCCGAACAGGGGCAGTTCATGGCGCTTCTGGTACAGCTGAGCGGTGCGCGGCGGCTGCTCGAAATAGGCACTTTTACCGGCTACAGCGCCTTGAGCATGGCAATGGCGCTGCCGGAAGACGGCCATCTGCTGTGCTGCGACATTGACCAGCAGTACACCGACATTGCCCGGCGTTACTGGAAGGAAGCCGGCGTTGCCGGGCGCATCGAGTTGCGTCTGGCCCCCGCGCTTGAAACCCTCGGCGCGCTGGTGCGTGAGGGCAAGGCGGGCAGCTTTGACCTGATATTCGTGGATGCCGACAAGGCCAATTATCCGGCCTATCTGGAGCATGCCCTGATTCTGGCGCGCAGCGGCGGACTGATTCTGTTCGACAACACCCTGTGGAGCGGCCGGGTGCTGGAGAGCCGCCCGGAGACGGCGGATACGCGCGCGATCCAGTCCCTCAACCGGCGCCTCAAGGTGGATCAGCGCGTGGATATTTCGCTGTTGCCACTGGGGGACGGGCTGACGCTCTGCCGCAAACGCTGAGGCTCGATCAGCTGCTCTTCAGTCCCTCGGCATGCTGAGCCAGGTCATCAGTGCGGGCAGCCATGATGAAATCGTTCCTGTGCAGACCGGCCAGCGCATGGGTCCACCAGCGGACCGTCACCTTGCCCCACTCGGTGACCAGTTGCGGATGATGATTCTGTGCTTCGCTGATGCTGCCGACCTGATTGCTGAAGGCCAGCGCCTGGCTGAAATTGCTGAACAGGTAGGTTTTACTCAATTGCGCCATGCCGTCAGTGCTGCTCAGCTGCCACCCAGGCAGTTGCTGCAGCAGTGCTGTGCATTGCTCCGCCGAGAGTGCTTTGCTGCCTGCGCTGCAGGCTTCGCAGGAACTGCGGCTTAAAGGGTTCATGGCCGGCCTCGTCCATGCTGTTGTGACATGCTAGTCATTGGCTGCTGCTGTCCAGGCTGATTGATCCCGGAACCAGCGGGGCCAGCAGTTCAGTGTTGATGCTGAAGTCGCTGATTTCAATTGCCCCCTGGCCCTGGGCGAGCAAATGGAAGGAAAAGGCTTTGCGACCTTCGTCGTTGTCGAAGCCGAAACTGACCTGCATCGGCGTGCCATAGTCGAGGACCGGTAGCGCGGGAATCGGCAGTTGTACTTCGCGGTCGAACTCCTTGGTCTTGAGCTGGAACAGTGCACCCGTGGCGCTGGGATTAAGCGCACGAATGCTCAGTTTTACCGTGGTGTGGGAGCCTTTGGGCAGCTCCAGATACTGTGCGCCAATCAGATTGTCGGCCCAGTCATCGCGACTGGTTTGTTTCAGATTGATGCGTTCACGGGTGGCGAACTGGTATTGCCGGGGCGCCTCACCGCTGAGCAGTGACTGGTCGAGCTGGCTGCTCTGCTGTGCCAGCAAACGGCCCTCGTGCCTGCTGCTACGTCCGAGAAAGCGTGCCTGATCGGCAATGAAGCCGCTGCTGGCATAGCTGCGGCAGATCTGCTGGAAATCACATTCGATGAAGTGACCCTGACCATCGTGCTTGCGCAACATGCCGTTGGTGTAGGAAAGCATCTGACGGCCACTGCTGTAGTTGCGCAGCAGCGAGCGACCGCTGATATTTTCCGGCATCGGCAGTCTCAGGTAGTCGAGTATTGTGGCGGTCAGGTCGACATGCCCGTAGACCCCGGATTTCACTGCCGGCAACTGTGCCTGTTCCGGGGCGAGAAGCAGGTTGAAGCCCCAGGCGGATGCCAGGCGCTGCTTTTCAATGCCGTGGGATTCATCGGATGTGATGATCACCAGGGTGTCCTTGAGTACTCCCTGGCGCTCCAGTGCGCTGAGGAAGCTGGCAACGGCATCGTCCAGATAGGCAATGGCTGCAGTCTTGGCGTCCGGGTAGCGCTGCAGATAAGCATCCGGTGCTGAGTAGGGCTGATGGGTGCCCACCGTCATCAGGGTGAGCATCCAGGGCTGCTTTTTCTTGCGCAACTGTTTCACGTAAAGCAGCGTTCCTTCGAAAAACGCCTTGTCGTCCATGCCCCAGGGGAAATCGATATACGCCTTGTTGGGGAACCAGTTGCGGCCCAGGGTTTTGTCAAACCCCATCTGCGGCATGATGCGATCCTTGGCCATGAAGCGCAGCCCGGCGCCCTGCAGGAAGTGGGTGCTGTAACCTGCGGCATGCAGCTGTGCCGGCAAGCACTGGGCGGCGCGTTGCGGATTGTTCAGCAGTTCGAGCCCTTTCGGTGTGCCGGAGTCGAACTTGTTGTAATCGCCGCAGAGCATCGCGTACAGGCCGCGGATGGTCTGGTGACCGTGCAGGACATAGTCCGGTGTGGTCATGGCACGGGCCGCCCACTGGCTCAGTTTGGGCATCGGATCGAGCGGGTAGCTGCTGCTCAACGCCGCACGGCTGGTGGCGATATAGGCACCGGGTATGCCTTCCAGGGTAATGATCAGTACGTTGCGGGCTTTGCCCTTGCTTTCCAGCAGCGGGCTGCCGGACAGGTCGAGGGCTGTCAGCGGCAGCATGTCCGCCGCTTGCAGGCTGTCATCGGGGCTCAGCCAGCCTTCAATCTTGCGCTGTGCGGCGCTGAGTTCTTCGGCGAGCAATTTGTGCGGCAGGTTGAACTGTTGCCACTGTGCGGCTTCGCTCGGTGCCTGAAATTGATCGAGAGCATGCCCGCCGAGCAAGGCGGCGGGCAGCAGGTACAGCCAGCGGGGCAGGGCCGCAGCTTGCCGGTGGCCACCCAGCAGCACACAGAGCAGTATGCCGCCGGCCAGTGCAGCCAACAGCAGCGGATGGGCAATCTTGCCGCCGTGGGTGGTGTTGCCGACGAACTGCGGATCCAGCAGGTATTGCAGGTCGCCCGGTTCCGGCATGCGCCCCACTGCGGCCACCAGCTCAACGCTGCCCACCAGCATGACAGCCCAGGCGGCCAGCACGATGGCTACCAGCAGCCGGGAACGGTTGAACAGCAGCAACGCCAATAGCAGGCCAATGCCCAGATCGGAGACCACGCCGGCATGATCCCACCAGCCCAGCGAATGGCGGCTGAACAGCGGCACCCCGACCAGCAGGCTGATCAGTGCCAGCCCGGAGAGACTGCGGGATGACAGCAGGTGACCGAGAGGCTTCACAAATGCTCCGCGAGGGCTGGGGCAGCCCGGTGAAAGAAGTAAACAGCGGCGGTGTCGATGGTTTTCATGACATGATTCTGAAACATGCCTGTGCTAAGCGCCAGCGCTTAAACCGCTGGCGGCTCGTAAATGCAGGTGTTTAGGGCCTAGAATGCCGGCCTGGTTCTGTGGGTACTCAAGATGGCGCTGATAGGTCGATTCAACTCGCTGCAGGTGATCAAACATACGGACTTCGGTCTTTACCTCGATGGCGGGCCGGACGGAGAAATTCTCTTGCCCAACCGCTACGTGCCCAAGGGCGAACCGAGCGAGGACGGTGACTGGCTCAACGTGTTTCTCTACCTCGACAGCGAGGACCGGCTGATAGCCACCACCGAGCGGCCGAAAATCCAGGTCGGTGGTTTCGCCAGCCTTAAGGTGGCGGCGATCAACAGCATCGGCCTGTTTCTCGACTGGGGTCTGCCCAAGGACCTGCTCTTGCCGCACTCCGAAGAAAAGCGTCCGTTGCAGGTAGGCGACTACTGTGTGGTGCACGCCTATCTCGACAAGCGCAGCAAGCGCATCACTGCCACGGCGCGGCTCGATCGTTACCTGGACCTGGTGCCGGCCAGCTATGCAGTTGGAGAGGAAGTCGAGTTGCTGGTGGTGGAGAAAACCGACCTCGGTTTCAAGGCCATCATCAATGGCAAGCATTGGGGGCTGATTCACAAGAACGAGGTGTTCCGGTTTCTGCGCCCGGGCATGCAGGAGAAGGGTTTCATTCGCGAATTGCGCACTGACGGCAAGATCAGTCTGAGCCTGCAGCCGGTTGGCCAGGCGCTGGGCGATCTGGGTGAGCAGATACTCGAGGCGCTACGTCAGAATGACGGCCGGATTGAAGTGGGCGACAAGAGTCCGCCTGAGCTGGTGGCCAAACTGTTCGGGGTCAGCAAGGGTAACTTCAAAAAGGCTATCGGCGGCTTGTACAAGCGCGGCCTGATCGTCATTCAGGACGATTGCATCGCGCTGGTCTGAGGTGGCGGATTGCCAGAGGGGGGGCTGCTGTATCGGGTTGTGCAAATGGCCGGTAGACAGATGTACCGGCCAGCTTCGCAGCGAGATATGCGTTACTTCTTGCCGATGGTGATCTGGCGGGAGGAGGTCCAGACCTGGCCGCTGACACCGCGGGCTATCTGCTCGATCTCGCCGCCACTCTTGAGGAAAGCGTTAACCTGATTTTCCAATGATTCACGGGTTTCCACTGCGGCAGCGGCTTTTTTGCTGGATGATCTTCTTGCGGCCATGACTGTGCTCAACCTTCCGGGACATGTATGCGGTCGACCATCCTACGCGATTTGGCCAGAAAAATCTCGAAAAAATAGCGGATTCAGCAGCGGATAGCGCCGGATTGGGTCTTTTAGCGCTTGCCCATCGAGCGTCTGGTGCCTTTCGGTGCTGCACCCGGGCGCTGGTCATGGTTGGATTTGTTGCCCTGCTGATGCCAGGGCTTGTCATTGCGCCTGGTCGGGGCAAACACCTCGGGTGAAAACGGAAAGCTGAAGGGTTTGATGGGCGTTGTTGCAACGCCGTCAGCTACCGCAACAGGCTCGCTGTGCCGGGTTTCTTCGTGCTCGCTGGATGGCTTGGTTGTGCTGTTCATGGGTGTTTGCCAAATGTTCGAATGGGGCGCATGTCAAATGCGCCGCGCATTATACGCATGGGCCCGATTGCCGTGCTTGCGCTCCGGCTGAATGGTTAACCGGCGCGCAGGAACTGGCCAAAGCCGCGGGTCTTGCCCAGATCGTCGGCAAACTGCTCATCGGCAAAAGCCACGCAGCCGTTGATCAGCACGCAATCCACCGCAGAACCGCGATTGACCATGCGCTGCAGTCCGCCAAAGGCCTCCATCGGTGCTTCATGGTACTGGCCGAGGCTGTCGTCGAGCCGCTGTGGATCGAGTACCACCAGATCGGCGCGCTTACCCACCGCCAGCACCCCGGCATCCACACCAAACCACTGCCCCAGCTCGCCGGTCAGCCGCCACACGGCTTTCTCGATCGGCATCACCGGCTTGCCGCTCAACCCGGCATCGCGCACCAGCTTGAGCAAGCGCAGGGCAAAATTGTAGAAAGCCATGTTGCGGATGTGTGCGCCGGAGTCGGCAAAACCGATCAGCGTGCTTGGCTCTGCCACCAGTTTTTTCACCACTTCGGGACGATGGTTGGCCAGCACGGTGCGCCAGCGCAACTGCGGGCCATGTTCGACCAGCAGGTCCAGGAACAGGTCACCGGGGTGCTGGTTGCGCTGCCGCGCCAGTTCGCCAACGCTTTTGCCGACCACACTCTGATCCGGGCAGGCGACTATCCAGGCATCGTCAAAGTCGCGGTGCCAGACACGCGGGCCGAAGCGCTTGTCGACGTCCTCGCGGAAGCGCCGGCGATATTGCGGATCGCGAAACAGTTCGCTGCGCAGATCATGACTGACCAGATGCAGCGCTGCCTCGCCGGCGGGAAACTCCTCGAAGACCACGAATTCCATGCCGTCGGCATAGGTCTCGAACGGCACCGGCAACGTCTGCCAGCGGAAATCGGCCCGCGTCAGGCGGTTCACCCAGCGCGTCAGCGGGCCGAGCATCGGTGCCAGCCAGGGATCCGCCTTGACATCCATCAGGGTGATCAGCGTGGTTTTCAGCGGCTTGCGCAGCCACAGGCCCATGCTGTCCCAGAGGAAGGCCAGCACGTTGAGCTTGGTCACCAGGTTCGGTGCGCCCTGATGAATGCGCTGGCGGCGGCGCAGCACCTTGTTCAGCCGTGCGTATTCGCGCCAGGGGGCATAGACAGACGGCAGCGACTTGGAGCGCTCGCGGTCACCGTCCAGCTTGTCCCAGGGGTTGGTCATGCTCGACAGCCCGAGCAGGCCTTCATCAAGGGCTTCTTCGAGCAGCTGCTCCATGCGTTGCAGCTCTGCTTCGCCCGGCTTGTAGCTGGCATCCACCGAGCGCGCCAGGCCGAGCACCGCCACCCGCAGGTCGGAGTGGCCGAGGAAGGAACAGATATTCGGCCCCAGCGGGTGCTGGTCAAGAAAAGCAGCGTACTCGCGGGCGCTGCTCCAGGTCTTGCGTTCCTTGAGCAATGGCAATACATGCTCACGCGGTACCGATTCGACGCGGGTGAACAGGTCGGAGCAGTCTTCGGCGCCGGATAGCACCATGCTGATCGAGCAGCTGCCGATCATCACCGTGGTCACGCCGTGGCGGATCGATTCCTTGAGTGCCGGGGCGGCCACCAGCTCGGCATCGTAATGGGTGTGCATGTCGACAAAGCCCGGTGTGACCCAGCGTTGGCTGGCGTCGATTACCTGCGGGCAAGCCGTTTCATCCAGCGGGGTTGAGCTGATCGCAGCGACTTTGCCGTCGCGAATGCCGATGTGGCGGATGGCGCCAGGTGCCCCGGTGCCGTCGAAGAAAAGGCCGTTCTTGATCAGTACATCGAACATGCTGGGAACTCGCAATGGAGGCATACCCAAGCATAGGCTGCCGGCAGGCGCGCAACAGGCGACATAAGTGAACAACAGTCAGCCGATTCGGTCAGTTGCCAGGGATTCTGCGTCGGCTCCTTGAGTAATCCGTACAGCGCCCATCTACTATGAAGATGGCCTGTATCCAACCCGCAGAAAGGAGCCTTGTATGCCTGTTGCACAGATCAACCAGCAGCACATCTATTTCGAGGACAGCGGTGGTGACGGGCTGCCTCTGATTCTCGCTCACGGCTTCCTGATGGATCAGCAGATGTTTGCCCCGCAGGTGGCGGCGCTGAGTCCGGAGTTCCGCGTGATCACCTGGGATGAACGTGGTTTCGGTCAGACCGAGTGCGATGGACAGCCATTTACCTACTGGGATTCGGCGCGGGACTGCCTGGGCTTGCTTGATTATCTGGGCATAGAAAAGGCGGTGGTTGGCGGCATGTCGCAGGGCGGCTTTCTGTCCTTGCGCGTGGCCTTGCTGGCACCGCAGCGAGTGCTCGGTCTGCTACTGCTGAATACCCAGGCCGGCCCCGAAGACCCGACGCATGTGGAAGGTTACCGGCTGTTGATGCACAGCTGGGTAGAACAGGGGCTGACCGATGAACAGGCGCAGTACGTCGCCAGTATCATCCTCGCCGAGCCGCAGCAGAATGCCCACTGGATCGCCAAGTGGAAAGCGCGCACCAACCTGCAGTCGCTGATCGCTGCAACCGAGTGTCTGCTCGGGCGCGAAGACATCACCGGGCGTCTGGGCGAAATCAGTGTGCCGGCACTGGTAGTGCATGGCACGGCGGACAATGCCATCCCGGTAGCGCGGGCCGAGACGCTCTGCGCGGGCTTGGTCAACAGTCAGCCGTTGGTATTGGTGGAGGGCGCGGCGCATGCGGCCAACCTGACCCATGCGGAGCAGGTCAATCCGCCGATTGTGGATTTCTTGCGGCGGCTGCAGGCCGGGCGCTGAGGTTGGGTGGAGGATTGGCAATCCGCGGCTGATTTTTGTTATTTCATAGCCGACTGTTGAGGTCGCCTGATAGTTCGGGTTGCGCCCCGCCGGGCGCCTCACTTTTCTTTGCTTGTGCAAAGCAAAGTAAGCAAAAGAAACACACCCCAGCATCCGGGTCGCGCTATGCGCGACTTCCCTCACTCCGGCACCGTTTCGAGGGTCGTCTCGAAGGGCCATCCATGGCCCATCGTTCCTCATTTGGCATCCATGCCAAATGCCCCTCTGCACGGCACCTGCGTTCGGCCTCCTGATGGGGAAATGGTCGCCAGCCGAGCCACCGAGACTAAAACTTAAATGCAACCTGTCTGCACGGACTAATAGTCCCGTCAGGAGGGTGAGCGGAATCGGTGTGGAAGGGGTTGAGCGACAGGGATGTCGCGAGAGCTGCGATGGGCCAGGGATGGCACTTCGCAGCGTGCCCCTGGAACGCAGATGTAGCGAACGCACCCGGAACGTAGCGAAGCGCAGTGATGGCGGGTGCGTTTCTTCCTGGTTACTTCTTCTTGCCGCACAGCAAGAAGAAGTAACTCGCCGTGCAAGGCGAAACCTGGAGCCGAGCGCCGAGGAAAGCGCTGCGATGTAACACGTAATTCTGCGCTCAGAAGAAATCCGATGGCTCCCATGCTCCTGCGCGGGAGCCTGGCTTGCAGACGCTGGAGCGTCGAGGGCTGCATTCCCATGCGGGAGCGTGGGAACGATCATGTATTAACGGATTGCCACTTCCGCGCCAAAACGGCCTGCAGCTCAATCGACTGGCAGTGAAACCACTACCCGCAGTCCGGGGTGTGCATTGCTCAGCCTGAAGCTGCCCTCATGCGCCTCGGCCACCAGCCGGCAGAGATACAAACCCAGCCCTACGCCACCGCTGTTGCGGCCGCGAGCGGCGTCGGGGCGGAAGAAGGGTTGCGCCATCTGTTCCAGCTGGTCCTCAGGCACGCCGGTGCCATGGTCGCGTACCTCGATCACCAGCTGTTGATTATCCACGCGTATCTGCAATTCAACCGGCGCCTGCTTGCCGCCATGGCGCA
Organism: Pseudomonas pohangensis; assembly: GCF_900105995.1. Taxonomy (NCBI): domain Bacteria; kingdom Pseudomonadati; phylum Pseudomonadota; class Gammaproteobacteria; order Pseudomonadales; family Pseudomonadaceae; genus Pseudomonas; species Pseudomonas pohangensis. The sequence continues at coordinate 784,009 of NZ_LT629785.1, forward strand.
GGGCGTTGTCGAGCAGGTTGCGCAGCAGCAGGCGCATGCGGGTCTGGTCCAGCTGTTGGGCCGGCAGATCCCTGGCTATCTGCAGCTGCACTGTGCCGGCGTTGGCGTGCTTGGCCTGCAGCTCGCCGATCACTTCCTCTGCCAGTTGCTGCAGCTTGATCGGTTCGCGGTGCAGCGCTGCATGGCGACTGGACAGGCGCTCGCTTTCCAGCAGATCACTGATCAGGCCGGCCATCTCCTGCAGGTCACGCAGCAGGGCGTCACGCTGCGGGGCAACCTCGGCGGTTTCCGGCAACAGCTCGGTATTCAGCCGGGCGCGGGTCAACGGGCTGCGCAGTTCGTGGCTGATTGCCAGCAGCAGCGCACGCTTGGCTTCGAGCATCTGGTGGATGTCATGGCCCATGGTGTTGATGGTATTGGCCAGCAGCCCCAGTTCATCGGGTTTGTCAGAGTGGCAGACGGGGATCTGTTCGCCAAACTGGCCATCGCCAAAGCGCCGCGCTCCGGCCTGGATATCATCCAGTGGCCGCAGCAGCCGCCGCACGTAGAGGAAGGCCAGCAAGGTCAACAGCAACAGAATGCCGAGGGTTATGCCAAAGGCATAGGGATTGGGCTCGAAGGCCTCCTCGTCGATACCGAACACCAGGCGGTGACCATCGGCGGTTGTGCGGGTGAGCAGGCGTTGCCATTTCTCATCGCCTTTCCAGTGATGCGTGCCGTCTTCATGTTGCATCCATTCGGGCAGCTTCTGTCCGGGGTGCGACTGCCAGTTGATGGTCGGCCCGCTGATGCGCACAGTGACCGGCAGGCGAGCGGTAAAAGCCCGGGCGCGTTCGATACTTGGTGTGCCGTCGGGACTGATGTCGGCGGCTACCCGGTCGACATAGTCCGACAGCAGCGGCCCGGCAGCGTGCCGCCAGCTGCCGGAAAAAACCCCTTGCGCGCCGCCGGTGAAGGTCGCCGTCACGGCCACGGCCAGCAGCAGGAAACCGAGCACCAGGCGCAGTTTGATCGAGTGGCCAACAGCATGCCGGGCGCGCTGATGCCAGCGCTGCCGCCGCGTGCTGGTGCAATCAGAATTGATCATGGCAACCGCCGCAAAGCCAGTGAGTAACCTGCATTACGCAGGGTCTTGATGCAGTCCAGTGGTTCGAGCTTCTTGCGCAAACGGCTGACCACGATATCCACCGCGCGTGAGTAGAGGTCAGCCTCATGGCCGCGCAGGTGGTTGAGAATGTCGTCGCGGCTGAACACCCGGCCGCTGTCGCTGGCCAGCATGTGCAGTAGCTCGAACTCGGTGCCGGTCAGCTCCACCGCCTCGCCCTGACGGGTCACGCTGCGCCGGGCCGGGTCAATGCTCAGGCCTTCGAAGCGCAGTTCGTTCTGCGTATCCTGCACCTGGCTGTTGCTGCGCCGGCGCAGCATGGACTGCAGGCGAGCGACCAGTTCACGCGGCTCGAACGGCTTGGGCAGGTAGTCGTCGGCGCCCAGTTCCAGGCCGACCACGCGGTCCATCACTTCACCACGGGCGGTGAGCATGATGATCGGGATGTCGTTGTCCTTGCGAATGCTGCGGCACAGCTCGAAGCCATCCATCTCCGGCAGCATCACATCGAGAATCGCTGCATCGAAATGCTCTTCTCGCAACAGCGCCAAACCCGCCGAGGGTTTCACTGCCTGGGTCAGCGCCAGCTCGTAACGCTGGAAGTAACTGGCCAGCGGGCCGCCGAGTTGTTCGTCGTCGTCAATCAGCAGAATGCGCTGCATGGGATGCCTTCGCTATAAACGTGGAACGTTAGCAGAAACAGCAGTCAGGCCGTGGCGTTGTGCGCTCCGGCCCTGCCTACCTTAACGTATCCGCCAGCGGGCTGTTCAATGCCCGAACCAGCTCTTGTGGCGCTCCAGCTTCTGCCTGAGTTTGCGTTGCTGATCCGGGTTCAGGCTGTCGTAGAAGTCAGCCAGCGCCGTAATTACCTGCGGTCCATCTTGCTGCAGTGCGCTGGTCTTTTCATCCAGCAGTTTCTGGGCGCCATTGCGGTCGAATGTGTCGCCAGTGATCAGTGTTGCAAAGCCGGCGCGCGGGTCATTACTGGTGCCTTTGATGTCGCTGCGCAGCACCTGCAACTGGGCGATCAGGGCGTCGAGTTTCTGCGTCTGCGCCGCATCGAGATCCATCTTGCCGGCGATCCTGTCGCGCACCTTGGCAACGTCGTCTGCACTCCAGTCCGCATGGTGGTCGCGGGAGCAACCGGCCAGCAGTCCGCTGAGCAGGCTGAAGCCGAACAGGGTGACCAGGGTAGTTCTGAGCCAGTTTTTCATGATCTTCACCTCCGGTGATTAGCTGCCAATCCGTCACATGCCAAGCAGCGAGGCAAGTACAGACACGCCATGGCTGTTGGCGGAGATCACTTCGCCCATGCGCAGGGAGCCGATGATCCAGCTGGCGGCGAACAGCGAGGCAATGAAGGCCAGCTGCAGGCGTGCCTTGCTGACTTCGTTGTCGGCAAACAGGTCTTCGGCGATATGGGCAGCAACGGGATGGTTGTTGAGCGAGATTTTCATGATGTTCACCTTTCTTGCGTTGTTGAAGAGGTGAGTTCATGGTGCCGGACAGGGTGGGGTGAAGCGTCTCGGCGGGGTTTCGGTTTATTGCGTTTTGTATCAGGCGGGAGGTTTTGTTGCAGGGTTTGCTACAAAGCGGCTGCTCCGGGCCGCATTGCGCAGGCCCGGTGCGGCATGTGGATCAGTCCTGGCGGCTGGTGACTTCCAGCAGGTGATAGCCGAACTGGGTCTTCACCGGGCCTTGCACGGTATTGAGCGGGGCGCTGAATACCACGGTATCGAATTCCTTGACCATCTGGCCCGGGCCAAACGAACCGAGGTCGCCACCACTGCGGCTGGACGGGCAGGTCGAGTTTTCCTTGGCGATATGGGCAAAATCGGCGCCGCCTTCGATGGCGGTCTTGAGTTCGTTGCACTTGGCTTCAGTGGCAACCAGGATGTGACGGGCAGTGGCGCGGGCCATGGGTGTTCCTCCATTGAGTGAAGGCGCAAAGCCTACCGGAATCAGGGGTTGTTTCAAGCACACAGCGATTGGTGGCACTTGCACGGGCTCGCTGGTGTTACTTTTTCTGCCATTGTCTGGCGGCAGGCAAAGCGTCGGGCCATTGAAGTGGCTGATGTCGCTCTATCGATGAGGCAGGCTTTGCCGGTTTGTTTTACTTCTGTCGCTTGTTGCACAGTAAAGTTGCCCGATACACAGGCTCAGGTACAAGTAGAACGATGAAACGACTTGCCGATATCCGTATTTCCACCCTCGACCTGGCACCGATTCGTGCCGATGGCGGGGCGCAGCAGGCGCTGCACAACTCGCTGGCACTGGCGCAACACGTCGAGGCGCTTGGCTACACGCGCTTCTGGGTGGCCGAGCACCACAACATGGATGGCATCGCCAGTTCGGCGACCGCCGTGCTGATCGGTTATCTGGCCGCCGGTACCCGCAGCATCCGTGTTGGCGCCGGCGGGGTGATGCTGCCCAACCATGCGCCACTGGTGATTGCCGAGCAGTTCGGCACCCTGGAGACGCTCTATCCGGGGCGTATCGATCTGGGCCTGGGCCGCGCGCCGGGCACCGACCCGCTGACCGCCCATGCATTGCGCCGCGCCCGTTCCGGCAGCGCCGATGACTTCCCGGCAGAGGTCGAGGAGCTGCAGGGTTATCTGGCCCCGCTGCAAGCCGGCCAGCGGGTCATGGCCATGCCCGGCGCGGGTACGCAGGTGCCGCTCTGGCTGCTCGGTTCCAGTTTGTTCAGTGCGCAGCTGGCGGGAATCAAGGGCTTGCCCTATGCCTTTGCTTCGCACTTCGCACCGCGGCTGATGCACGAAGCGATCCGCGTCTATCGCAACCATTTCAAGCCATCGGCGGTGCTGGACAAACCCTACGTAATGCTCGGTGTGCCATTGATTGCGGCGGATACCGATGCCCAGGCCGAGTATCTGGCCACCAGTTCCTACCTGCGTTTGTTGTCACTGATCCGTGGCCACAGCCTGGTCCAGCAGCCACCGGTGGACAGCATGGACGGGCGCTGGAATGCCCAGGAACGCCAGGCAGTCAGCGAAATGCTGGGGCTGGCGATGATCGGCGGGCCGGAGAAAATTCGCGCCAAACTGGAAGTGCTGCTGGAGCAGACTGATGCTGACGAGCTGATCTTCACCGGCGATATGTACGAGTTTGCCGACCGGCTGCACTCCTACGAGATTCTGGCAAATCTGCGCTGATCAGAGCAGCAGCAGGCGTGCCAGCTGCTCGGTGGGAGCGCCGACTTCGGCGCGAGCTGTTGCTTTGTTTTAACAGCGTTTCGCGGCGAGTCGCCGCTCCCACAGTTTTTTGATCGTTCCCACGCTCTGCGTGGGAACGCAGCCTGTGACGCTTCCGCGTCACTCCGGGCAGGCAAGTGCTGGCATTTCTGCAGTGCTGCAATGTGCTTTGCCGGCTTCGCTCCCATGCGCGCGCGCGGGAGCAGTCGTCTATCCAGCGCTGCAGCCGAAAATCAGCAGTCTGCTTCGGCATGCCCCAGCTGGCGCAGTGCCGCGCGAATCTTGCCGGCGTTGGCCTGCAGTGATTCGGCATTGACCGCATGGGCGGCGGCGAAGGACAGGTCGCTGAGTTGGTCGATCGGCAGCAGGTGAATGTGCGTGTGCGGCACTTCCAGTCCGGCGATGATCAGACCCACGCGCTGGCACGGATAGACCGCCTTCAGTGCCTTGGTGATGCGCTGCGCAACACTCATCAGGTGATTGGCCAGGGGTGCGGGCAGGTCATCCCAGTGATCGACTTCCGCACGCGGAATCACCAGCAGGTGGCCGTCACGAATCGGCTGGATGGTCAGGAAGGCGACTGCCTCGGCGTCTTTCCAGACGAAATGGCCAGGCAGTTCGCCATTGATGATGCGGGTGAAGATACTGGGCATGGGTGCAACCTCTGCGAGTGAATATCCGGGAAACAACGGCAGTGAACTTGCGTACGCTGCCGTGCATGGGTCAGCGATTGACCACGTTCGGTGGTGTACCGCCCTGCAGGCCGGTGATCAGGTTTTTCAGGGCCAGCATCGCCATGTTCTGACGGGTAGTCGGTGTGGCGCTGCCGATGTGCGGGGTGAACAACAGGTTGGGGCAGGCCAGCAGTTCGGGATGCACCGCCGGTTCGCCTTCCACGCAGTCCAGAGCGGCTGCGGCAATCACGCCGGAACGCAGGGCCTGGGCCAGCGCCGCATCATCCACCACGCCACCACGGCCACTGTGAATCAGCACGGCAGTGGGCTTCATTTTCGCCAGCTGTCCGGCGCCGATCAGATGGTGGGTATCTGCCCGATAAGGCACCTGCAGCACGACGAAATCCGCCCTGGCCAGCAGCACATCCATTTCTACGCGGGTTGCCTGCAGGGCGCTGGCGGTTTCGGCAGCGACCAGGGACGGGTTGCAATACAGCGTCTGCATCTCGAACCCCAGCGCGCGACGGGCGACGGTCTGGCCAATGCGGCCGAAGCCGATGATGCCGAGGGTTTTCTTGCTGACATCCATGCCCATGCCGAAGCCGCCGGGGCTGTCAGCCGACCACAGGCCGCCACGCACGAAGGCATCGGCCTGCGGCAGGCGGCGGGCGACAGCGAGGATCTGGGCGAAGACCAGATCGGCCACGGCATCGTCCATCGCCCCCGGGGTGTTGGTCACTGTTACGCCTTTGGCGGTGGCTGCGGCCACGTCGATGTTGTTGTAACCCACGCCGATATTGCACAGCAGCTTGAGGCGAGTGCAGGCGTTGAGCGTTGCACCGTCGATCTCGTCCAGAGCGGTGACCAGCGCGGCATCGGCATCGCGCAGCAAGTCATGCAGCTCGGCTTTATCCCGACAGACTTCGCCAGCGGGCAGGGCGAGGCTGCCCAGTTTGCCCAGCTGGTCGAGCAGCGGCTGTGGCAGGCGGCGGACTACGGCTATTTTCGGCATCTGGAACTCCTCGGACTTTGTGCAGCCATGGTACGTCACCGCGCGGTTGAGGTTCAGTCGAGTACTGCGCCTTCACAAGCCGGGCGCACGTATTTGCGATACAGGCGCATATAGCCATGGGCTACGGCACCTTCATGGGGCACCCAGTTTTCCCGGCGCTGGCTCAGGGTAGCTTCATCCACCTGCAGCGTCAGTGAGTTGTTGGGGATATCTATTTCGATGATATCGCCATCCTCGATCAGCGCAATCGGCCCGCCCTTGGATGCTTCCGGACAGATGTGGCCGACACAGGGTCCGGAGGTTGCGCCGGAGAAACGCCCGTCGGTGATCAGCGCGGCCTTCTTCAGTCCGGCCATTTTCAGCTCGATGGTGGCGCCGAGCATTTCCGGCATGCCGGGTGCACCCTGCGGGCCCATGTAGCGCAGCACCACCACATGATTGCTGTGGATCTTGCCGGCCTTGATGGCAATCATCGCGTCATTTTCCGAGTTGAAGCAGATCGCCGGGCCGCTGGTTTTCAGCATTTCCAGGGATACCCCGGATTGTTTGATGATGGCCGTGTCCGGCGCCAGGTTGCCGCGTAGCACGCTAATGCCGCCGCTGGGCCGGAAGGCTTTTTCCACCGGCGGAATAACTGTGTCATTCAGCACCCGCGCCCTGTCGATGGTGTCCTTGAGCGGCCTGCCGGTGACGGTCATGGTGCCGGTGTCGAGGAAGCCCTGCATTTGCTTGAGGACAGCAGGCATGCCGCCGGCGGCCCACAGGTCCTGCACGCCGTAGGGGCCATTGGGGCTGATGGCGAGCAGCGTCGGCACCTGGGCGGCGGCTTCGAAGTGGGCCATGGAGAAGGGTACTTCGGCGGCGTGGGCAATGGCGGGCAGGTGCAGGGCGCTGTTGGTGGAACCGCCGATGGCCATGGTCATGCTCACCGCATTACTGAAGGCTGCCGGGGAGAACATCTGCCGGGCGTTGAGCCCTTCGCTGACCATGCCGACAATGCGCTCGCCGGTCTGGCGGGCGGCTTCCAGCTTGTCGGCATGCCAGCCGGGGATATTGCTGGTGCCAGGCAGGCAGATGCCGAAGACTTCGGCCAGACACTGGAAGGTATTCGCCGTGCCCATGATTTCGCAGGCACCGCAGGTGGCGCAGGTAGCGGTCTTGGCGAGCATGAACGGGTCGCTCTGGTAGTCGCCGTGATCGATGCTCTGCTTCGGGTTCGCGGTATTGCGGATGTCCATCTGTCCCGGCCCGCCGGACAGGTACAGCGAGGGCATGTCGAGGCGTGCCATGGCCATCATCATGCCCGGGTTGATCTTGTCGCAGCCGGCGATGAACACCACGCCATCGTAAGGCTGCGAGCGGATGTGGGTTTCGATGATGTCGGCGATCAGGTCGCGCTGGGCCAGCACGAAGCGCATGCCGTCATGGGCCATGGCCACGCCGTCGCAGGGGGCCGGTACGTTGAACTCGGCGCATTCGCCACCAGCGGCAAGCACGCCATCACGGACTTTCTTCGCCAGCCGGTCCAGATGCGCATGGCCGGTGGTCATTTCGGTATGCGAGTTGGCAATGGCAATCAGCGGGCGCTTTTTGATGCGCTCGGCATTGATGCCCGCACCATGCAGCAGACCGCTGCGGAAAACGTTCATCAGCGGGCTTTCGCTGTTGGAAATGATGTCGCTGCGCTTGCTCATGCAGGTTGGCCTTTGATCGGGATTGTCGGGTATCGGCGGGCTTGGGGCAGGCATCGACTGGTGCTGAGCTGCAGCGCGCTGACGGGCGCTTTGTTGTATACCGCATTGGCGCAAGCGCGGATTGATCTGAAGCATGGGCAGCGCTACGTTTGGACGAATCGGGCATTGTGTGTGCGGCTTGCAGCGGTTGTGCGGGCAGCCCGACATTGATTGCGTTGCCTTGGCTAGCAATTAAACTGCCGGTCCCGTGGAACGATGCCGGCCCGCCTGCAGTCCAAACGCGGACATGATTTTCCGCCCAGTCGCGCCCTGCGCGCCTTTTTTCCCAAGAGGTTTATCGATGAATGTTACCCGCAGCCTTTCCCTTGCCGCCGTTTTCAGTCTGACAGCCAGTACGGCATTTGCCTTCGGTCTGGACGACGTGACCAATGCGGTGAATGCGGCCAGTGCCGGCAATAACAGCGCCTCCAGCAGCATGCTGGGCAATCCGCAGACCCTTGATCTGGTCAGTTCGCTGAGCAGCCTCAACCTGTCCCCGCAACAGGCGGTAGGGGGTACCGGGGCCATGCTCGATCTGGCCAAGAATCAGTTGCCGGGGGCGCAGTACGCCCAGCTGCTGCAAAGCGTGCCGGGGCTGGATCAGCTGGTCGGCAGCAATGGCCTGCAGCAACTGAGCGGTCTGGGCAGCATTCTCGGCGGTTCTGCGGCAACGCCGGTGAGCGGCGCAGCTACGGCCGCAGTGTCGAATGTGAATAGCCTGCAAGACCTGAACAACGCCTTTGGCGCGCTGGGCATGGACAGCAGCATGATCGACCAGTTCACCCCGTTGCTGCTGCAGTACTTCGGCAAGCAGGGTGCCGATCCTTCGTTGCTCGGCAGCCTGGGCAGCTTGTGGGGCGCCTGATTTATTGATTGGATATGCAAGGCTGGCAACCGAGGTGCCCTTACGGCACCGGCTGCCAGCCAGTAGGGCACTCAGATCAGCTTTTGCTGATTAGCCTGTTCCAGGCTGCTCTGGCTCAAGCGGGTCAACACGTTATCGGTTGACTCGCCGAACGGCAGCGCAAATACCAGCAACAGCTGCATCCAGGTGGTAATGGTTTCATGCTTCTCGACACTGCCGAGCAGCTTGCCACTGCCATCCATGAATTCGGTCTGCATGCTCAGCGCGTTGCTCGCCGTGCTGGGAATGATGAACAGGGTCAGGCCGGTGATAAAGGCCGCCGCCTTGCTGCTGCTCTCGTGGTTGCTGACCTTCACGTTGATATACAGATCCGCTTCCTGCTCGCTGGTGGCCACCCGGCTGAACAAGCCGCTGTCCTGATACTGCTTGAGCACCAGCTTTTCCAGCCCGGCCTGATTGAAGCCGCCGGTCAGGGGTTGATCGTTATGCAGGTACTGGCCCTCGACGCGGATGTAAGCCGTGGGTTTTGCTGTGCCGGCAGCCGCTGGCGGCCAGGGCTGGACTTGCGCGAGGTTATGGCTGGAGTAGGAAATGCAGCCGGAAAGCAGCAGGCAGCAGGTGAGCATTGCAGCAAAAAGTTTTTTCATGGTTAACGTCCTTGTTGGTGTTATCGGGTGCTGGATTCAGCGTTGCGCGAGTTGATTGCTGCTGTCCTGCAGCAATTGTTCAACCAGTTGGTTGAGCTGGACGGCGCCGAGGGACGGGTTCATGTAGTCCGTGTCCCACAGGCCGGTGTTCTGTGCCACTGCGATGGTCTTGCGGCTGCTGGCCAGCAGCCTGCCACGGGCATCCTCGACCGACAGTTGGCCGGCGAGGTCGTAGCGGTCGACATAGATCGGCCCGTTGAACCAGATCCAGCCCGTCAGCGTCAGCAGGGCGCCGGGGAAGTAGCCCGGATGCGGGGTGCGCTTGCCTTGCAACAGGCTGAAATCGAACTTCAGCAGCACATCCTGCTCGCCAAGGCGGGCCGGGAAGCGGATGACCTGCGCGAAATACGCGCCTTTTTCCAGGCGACGATTGAGCTGTTGGGTGAATTGGCGTGCCATGTTCTGCCGCGCATCGGCGTCGATCGCCGGATCGGAAACCGATACATCGGCCAGCATGGCTGCACGGGGCTGGGTGATAGCTGCAGTTTTTTCCGGGTCACCGATCGGGCCGGCGGGGTGGAAGGAGACGCAGCCGGTCAGCGTCAGGCCGAGCAGGCCGGCAAGCAGGTAATGCAGAGTTTTCATGGTTCATCCTTGAACAGGCGGGAAGGTGATGCAGATGCATCGTTGACAACCCGTCCGTGGGTTGTCTGTGGCTGCGTCAATCGGCAATGTCCCGAGCGACGCCGGCTGATTCTATCCGCTGCTGGCGGTCAGGCGTCAACTGCCATGAGCTGCCGATGTGAGTCAGCGCTTCTGCAAAAGCCGTTGCACAACGGCCAGCACCTGACCGCGCAGTGCCTATTTGAAGGTGTTCCCCAGCAGTTTTTTCGCTTCGGCGAATGATTGCTGATCCGCAGCGGCGTTGTAGGCCGCGCCCTTGCTGTTGTCGTTGCCTGCGCCCATATCGGTAAAGCTGTGCACCGCGCCGGGGTACTGGACCAGGTCATAGCTGACATTGTTGCTCTGCATTTCGTCCTGGAAGGCTGCCAGATCCGCTGCCGACACATAGGGGTCGTCGGCGCCATGCAAGGCCAGTACCCGCCCGGTGATGTTCTGGCCATCGGCTGGATGGGGGCTGTCCAGCCCGCCATGGAAGGAAATGATCGCCTGCAATTCGGCACCGCTGCGGGCCAGTTCCAGTGCGCCGGTGCCGCCGAAGCAGTAGCCGACCACGGCGACCTTCTCGCCATCCACCCCCGGTTGTTGCAGGGCGGTTTGCAGCGCCAGGTTCAGGCGCTGGCGAAACAGTGCGCGGTCGCTTTTGTAGATCGTCGCCTGGGCGCCGGCCTGCTTGGCATCCTGCGGACGAATGCCCTTGCCATAGACGTCCGCGGCGAACACCACATAACCCAGTTCGGCAAAGCGTGCGGCCTGTTTTTCGGTTTCCGCGGTGACACCCATCCAGTTATGCACCATCAGTATCAGCGGGCGTTTCTGTGCCGGGCCTTCGGGCGTTACCAGCAGGCCTTCGAAGACCTGCCCATTGTCCTGATAGTCAACGGTCTTGCTGCTCACGGCAGCCTGGACGGATGCATGCATGGCGACTCCGGCGAGTAGGAAAAAGCTGAGAAGGACTTTGCTGATCATGGCGGGCTCCGGTTGCAAGGCTCCAGGGGGAAGTCACGGTCGAGTGTCAAAGCATAGACGTTCAGGCCCGGCTGGCCAGATGCCCGGCCGCAACCCAGCGTCCAGCAGCCGCTGGATGATCCATGGCGGGCCGGGAGCTGCATGCCGTTGTTCACCATGCATGCCCGTCAGCCCGCTGCCCGGCTTGGCTTCAGACCAGCCTGCGCAACTGGTGCCAGCGGTGCTGCAGGGCCACCACCCAGCCGGGGGAGGCACTGCCGGTACCGGCCAGTTCCAGTTGCGGATGGTGCAGTACTACCCGTGCCAGTGCGGCTTCCTGACGTGGTGCGACATCGACAAAAAACAGATGCCGACCCTGCCGCAAGACATCGTGGAAACCCTGAAAATGCACATTGGGACGTTGCAGGCCGAACAGGCCGCCTTCCCAGACACTGAAGCCGAAGGCAACCAGCGCGAGGAACACGAACGGCATCCAGCCGACGGCTGTTTCCGCCCAGCCGCTCAGGTAGGCAATGGCCAGCACCATTGCGGCCAGGCCAAGTCCAACCAGCCCGCCGAGGCCGCCACTGTGTACCAGGTCTTGTTTCATGAGTGAATTGACATCGTGCAGCTGGTGCTGTTCTACCGCGGCATCCTGATCACTGAGTACATGGATCTGCTCGGTGTTGATACCGCTGGCTTGCAGTTCGCTCTCGATCGTTTCCAGCTCGTCGAGGTTGTCGCTGATGTAGTAATGCCTGTTCATGGCAAACCTCCTGTCGTCGGTTGACAGAGGAGCCCCCAAGCTCTGTGGTAACCCGCCACGCCAGAGGTCATGACCTGCCGGCGCGTAACCCAAGTATAGCCCCGTGGCGTCAGTTGCCCATGGCACCAGCCGCCAGCCAAAGTCCCCAGATCACCAGCAGTAGGCCGCCAAGCAGGCTCAGCCAGCGTTGTTGCGGGAGTAACTTCTCCAGCAGCACGTACAGCCCGAGCAGGGCTACCCAGGTCAGGTTCATCACGCCGCCGACAAACAGCAGGCCCATCAGTGCCCAGCAGCAACCCAGGCAGAACATTCCGTGGGCCAGCCCCATGCGCCAGCTGCCGGCAAGGCCGGCCTGCCAGTGCTCGAGAATGAAGCGCAACGGCATACCGCAACGGCGCAAACAGGCCTGTTTCAGCGGCAGCCACTGGTAGATGCCGGCACCGATCAGCAATGCCGCTGCCAGCCACTGACTGCTGCTGCGCATCTGTGCATCAAGCAGGCGCCACTGCTCCAGTTGCCATTGCAGCAGCGTGGCGAGCAGGCTGAAAGCGCTCCACACCAACAGATAGCCCAGGCCGAATAGCAACAGCGCTTTGCGCACCTGCGTTTTATCGAAGCGCCGGCTTGCCACCTGCCCGTAGAGCAGCAGCATCGGCACGGCACTGGGCAGCATCATGGCCACCATCATCACCGCCCACATGGCAAACATCAGCAGCGCATCGGCGGCAGTCCAGGGCATGCTCATCTCGCCCATGCCCTGCACCATCAGCGCGGAGGTGGCACTCATGCTTGCGCCCATGCGGTACAGCAGCAACCAGCACAGGGCCAGCAGCGCCAGCACACAGCCGAGCAGCAGACGATTGCCCTGCAGAGCCTGAAGCCAGCCGCGAGGCTGGCGGGGCAGGGTGTTCACCGCACCACGCCACGTCCGGTGAAGTGCAGGTTGGCGAAGTGGCCATGGCCGTTTTGCGAGGCGATGGCGATGGCGCCATGGGTCTGGTAGCTGCCACTGGCCATCTCGGCTTCGGTGAATTCGAAACCGTTGGGCAGTTTCAGCTGGATCGACTGCTGCTCACCGGTTACCGGGTTGCGGATCGGTTCGCCGATCGACTCCAGTACGCCGGGAATGCGGATATGTGCCACGCGCTGCGCCAGATCGATGTCCATCTCGATCGGCACGAATTGTGGCTCGTGCATTTCCTCGATGGTGCTGCTGAAGACCTGGAAGACGGTGGCGCCGGGGTCGGTTTCCTGCCCGGAAAGAATAGTCAGCAGGCCTTCACGCTGTGCCGGCGTGGCCGTGTCTTCGAGATACACCTGACAGCTGCCGTTGCCTTCATGGATCGGTCCCGGCCAGGCGAAAACGGCTACCCAGCGCATGCCGTCGAGGCTGGTCTGGTTGAAGTGTCCGTGCTCCACCTGCATGCCGACCACGGCCTCGCAGTAACCCTTGTTTGGCAGTGCGCTGAACTGACAGGGGCAGCCCCAGTCGCAATTGCAGGAAGAAAATTCGACGCCCTGCAGACGCCAGTCGATCATGCTCATGAGATACCTCCCTCGTCATGGCGACGAGAAGTCCGGTTATCCCCCACACATTCAGGTTAGCAGCCGCTGGCCTGCCGGCGTAGATAACAGACCGGAGGTGCCAGCGGCGCCTGCCTGCTGACTGGCGTTGCCGCAGCGGTTTGGCGGCTTGTCTGGTGCATTGCCGAAGCCATTTCGCAGCCGGCTAAAGCGCTGCAGCCTAGCGCTGCACAATCAGCACGATGGTCAGGGCGGTCAGCACGGCCATGACCCGGTTGAAGTGAATCTGTCGCGCAGCAGTAGACAGGAACTGCTGCATCAGCGTGCCGAAACCGGCCCAGACCGAGATGGCCGGCAGATTGATGGTGACAAACACCAGCACCAGCAGCATGCCTGACGCCCAGTAGGCCTCGCCGGCCAGGGTAAAACTGCTGACGGCGGTGATGGCCATGATCCAGGCCTTGGGATTGACGAACTGGAACAACACCGCCTGCCACCAGGCGAATGGCCGGGCGTCGTCAGTGTCCTGCTGCAGGCTGCGTGGCGGGGTTTGCAGAATCTTCCAGCTGAGCCAGAGCAGGTAGCCGATTCCGGCAATCCGCAGCAGTAGCTGTAACAGCGGAAAGCGGCTGAACAACTCGCCGAGCCCGCCGAGCACACAGGTCAGCAACAGGGCCATGCCCAGGGAAATGCCGAGCATGTGCGGCAGGGTGCGGCGAAAACCGAAATTCGCCCCGGAGGCCAGCAGCATCAGATTGTTCGGCCCCGGCGTCACCGAAGTGACAAAGGCGAAACTGGCCATGGCGAGCAGATTCAGCAGGGTCATGACGACAGTTCGGCTCTGGCCAGCGGGTCATCGCGGAATGAGCGCCGGCTTTCCCTCAATGCATCGGCCCGGCTCAGGCCAAGATCCTGCAACGCAGAATCATCGAGCAAGGCCAGCTGGCGCCGCTGCTCCGCCAGTTGCCACCAGCGCCGCAGTTGCTGCCAGGCTTTGCCCGGTTTTGCCAGCAGCGGCGAAGCGTACTGGCGCTCATTGCTTAACGGAAAATGTGCAGTCGAGTTTTTCATTTATCCACCCTCCCTCCGGATAGTGGATACAGCTTGAACTGCACGCTGCTAGCAATACAGATGTAGATAAACAATAATAGACCGGTACAGATTGCATTGACTGCAAAACTGTACTGTTACCAACTGACGAAACTGTGATGGTGCCATGACGCTTTATCGGGAAATTGCCCTGCGAATCAACACCCGCATCGAGCAGGGGCTGTACAAGCCCGGCGACCGGCTGCCCGGAGTGCGCCCGCTCAGTGAACAGTTCGGCGTGAGTATTTCCACCGTGGTGCAGGCCCAGCGGCAACTGGAAAGCCAGGGCTCGATAGAGGCACGCCCGCGTTCGGGTTACTACATTTGCCAGCGCCCGTGGCTCAAGCCGGAAGTACCGACCGCCTCGCGGCCGCCGCAGAAACCGATGCCGGTCAGCGGTCAGGAACTGGTGTTGCAACTGGCCCGTGCTGCCAACCAGAGCGATTTCGTGCAACTCGGGGCTGCCGTGCCGCATGCGGCATTCCTGCCGCTGCGGGCCCTGCAGCGCAGTCTCGGCAAAGCCGCGCGCGGTTATCAGCAACACGCCAATTACGCCTTTCCACCGGGGCTGCCGCAACTGCAGGAAGAAATCGCCCGGCGCATGCTGATCGCCGGTGATGTGGTGAATCCGCAGGACATCGTGATTACCGACGGCTGCCAGGAAGCGGTTGCCCTGTCCTTGCGGGCCGTAGCCAAGGCCGGGGATGTCATCGCCATCGAGTCGCCGACCTTTTACGGCCTGCTGCAGGTGATTGAGTCACTGGGCATGAAAGCCCTGGAAATCCCCACCGATCCGCAGCAGGGCATGAGTCTGGCGGCGCTGCAAATGGCGGTGGAACAGTGGCCGGTTAAGGCCTGCGTGACCATTGCCAACTTCAGCAACCCGCTCGGCAGCCTGATGCCCGACGCGCAAAAGCAGGCGCTGGTAAAGATGGCCCGGCAGCACCGCTTCGCCCTGATCGAGGATGACATCTACGGCGACCTGGGCTTTTCCGGAGAGCGCCCGCGCTCGCTGAAATCCTTTGCCGACGATCCGCTGGATCAGGTTTATTACTGCGCTTCGTTTTCCAAAACCGTGTCGCCGGGGCTGCGCTGTGGCTGGGTGCATGCGCCGCTGCCGAGTGTCGAACGCATCATGTACCTCAAGCATGTGACCAATCTGGCCACCAGTTCGATCTCCCAGCTGGCGCTGGCCGACTATCTGGCCCAGGGCAGCCACGAACGTTATCTGCGCCAGGTACAGACGCTGTACCGCCAGCAGGTGGCGTTGTTCAGTCAGGCGATCAGCAAGTATTTCCCGGCGGGCACACGGGTCACCCAGCCGGCCGGTGGTTTCGTCCTGTGGGTGGAGTTCGATCCGCGTGTCGACACCCTGGCCCTGACCCATAGGGCCATCGAGCACAAGATCAGCATAGTGCCGGGACAGATCTTCTCGGCGACGCAGAAATACCGCAACTGCATCCGTCTCAACTGCGCCCAGCCGTGGTCGGCCAGACTGGAAGCGGCCCTGATGGAACTGGGCCGGCAGGTGCAGGGCATGCTCGACAGCGTCTGAAAACCAGCCGCAACAGCCCTGCAGGTTTACCGGTTTACCCGTCAGTTGATCTGCACAATGACCGGACCTTCGGTAACTATCGGCGGCTCCGCGCGGATGTCTGCGGCATTCTCCTGAATCCACTCGCGCGCAACTTTCAGGCTGGCATCGGTGCTGGTCTTGTCCGTGCAAACAGTCACCGCCGTGCCGCCATCGCCGGTATTGAGCAGGGTGTAGCTGATCAGTCCGGGGACTGTGCGCAGGGCCGCTTCCACCTCGGCCTTGTGCGCTTCCAGATGTTCAAAAAGCTGCTGTGCACCAGCACCCAGATAGGTTCTTATCACTGCATACATGGTCGCCTCCCGGGGAGTTACCCTGTTGATGCCCGTCCAGATCCGTTGGTGGCTTGCCTAACGAAGATTTCCGTTGCTCCTGTGTATTGAGCTTAGCCAAGCCCAGGCGCAAAGCGACATGCACTGACCGCCGGCACAGTTGCTTGACCGCTGCTGTTACTGTGCCCGGCAGGTTTTCAGCCGCGCAATTGTTCGTCAAAGAAGCCGAGCAGTCGCTGTAGCGCGGCCTGGGTCGGATGACCGTCGGTGTCGACCAGATCGCGGGTCACCACCGAGTGTGCCGTGCGCGGAATCCCATCGGGGTTGCCCGGGCCGGAATCGATTTCGATGCCCTCGAAGCCGCTGCCCAGTTCTTCGCGCAGGCGCTCGAAGCGCTCCGGCGGGCTGCTGCGGTCGTGGCTGAAGCGCAGCCCCAGCACCTTCACGTCGCCAGCGGCGACGCGCTGCTTGATGCACTGCAGTTGTGCGTCGCTGACGTGCAGATCGCGCTTGTGCTGCGCACTGACCGGGAAGGGCAGCGAGGGTTGCGACAGCACCGGCGCCATCACCGACTCATCGACCATCAGCGCCAGGGCGAAGTTGCCGGTCAGGCACATGCCGATGGCACCCACACCAACCCCGCCGCATTCCTTGTGCGCATGCCGGCACAGGGCACGTAGCGCGTTGGTGATCGGGCTGGCCTGTTTCAGTGCCAGCACCTGGAATTCGCGGCTGATGCAGGCTTTGCTGATCGAACCGAGCACGTAGGGAATACTGAAGTCCTTGCCCGGCTCGCCGAGTAGCGAAGGCATATACACGCAGTAACCTTCACTGAGCAGACGTTCGGCAAAATCGATCACCGCCGGGTAGATGCCCGGCACCTCATGCATCACCACAATCGCCGGCGGGTTGTCGACGCCCGGTGGCACCTGCTTGTATACCGGAAAGGCGAACTCGCCGTCCTCGAAGCGGAACTGCTGCCAGTTGTCGAGGCGTTTGTCGGTTATGGCCATGGGATTCCTGTCAGTGTGAACGGGCAACTGCATACTAGCCTGCCAATTGCATGAGCGGCGTGCCAGCACCGCGTGAATCAAGCATCATGCACAGTAATCCACTCACGGAGACTGTCATGCACCTTATCGCCTTGTCTGTCCGTGCAGCCGTGCTGGCGCTGGGCCTGCTGTTGGCCAGCGCTGCCATGGCCAGCGAGGAAGCGCAGCTTATTGATTCGATCAATGCCTACCGCAGCCAGGCGCAGTCCTGTGACGGCAAAGGCACGCCCGAGCTGCCGCCGCTGCACAGTGATCCGCGCCTGCTGCTGCCGGTGGACGGGGTGGGTGACCTGCAGGCTGCGCTGGCTGCAGCGGCTTATCCGATGATGAATGTGCAGGCCATCAGCCTGTCCGGCCCGCGCGATGCACAATCGGCGATGCAGGCGCTGCGCGAGAGTTTCTGCCGGGTATTGCTCGATCCGCAGTTCATCGATATCGGCATAAACCGCCAGCAGCGCGACTGGCGCATCGTGCTGGCGCGACCGCTGCTGGCAGGGCGCATGGGTAACTGGCAGGCCGAGGGGCAGAATCTGCTCAAGCAGATCAACGATGCCCGGGCACTGGCCCGCCAGTGTGGCGCTCAGGCTTTTGCCGCCACGGCGCCGCTGAGCTGGAATGCCACCCTCGGCAGCGTGGCCGAGGCCCATAGCCGGGCCATGGCCAATGGCAACTACTTCGCCCACAAGGACCGCAACGGCCACACGCCGGGCGACCGCGCCGAGCTGGCCGGCTATGCCGGGGCGGCGATCGGCGAGAACATCGCCGCCGCCATGGACTCGCCGCAGCGGGTGGTCGAAGGTTGGCTGGCCAGCCCGGCACATTGCGCCAATCTGATGAATCCGCAGTTTCGCGAGTTCGGCGCGGCCTACGCGGTCGACCCGAAAAGCGATGCCGGCATCTACTGGACAGCGCTGTTCGGCAGGCCCTGAAGCGGCAGCCTTGACCGGCGGTTGAGGCTGGCTAGTTGGCGAATGCCTTGTTGATGCAGCGCTGGTAGCGTTCCTGCACGCGGTTGGCAAACCAGGCAGTGGTCAGTTTGCGGGTGATCTTCGGGCTCTCCAGACGGATGTTCGGCAACGCCTCGCGGGTCAGCGGCCGGCCCTTGCGCTGCTCGGCCAGCGCGTAGACTTTTGCATACAAGGCACCTTGCTCGAATTCGAAGCTGCGGCCCTGTTCCAGCGCCTGGCGAATCTGCCCGTCACTCATGCCCAGGGGACCGGCCAGCTTGCGGACGGCGGTCTCGGTGCTGCCGACCTTGTTGCCGAACAGGCTCGCCGGAATCACCAGATCACCATCCTCAACCAGTGGCACATTGGTAGCGGCAGTCACCGCGCCCTGGAAGGCCGCGTTACGGCTGGCATACCAGCCGGCGTTGAAGTCGGCAAAACGGTACAGGTGGCGGGTGTAGCTGTTGCGGTAGTCGAGCAGGTGGGCAATGCCGAAATACAGGCCGCCACGGCGGGTGAATACTTCGTGGCGGATCGACCCTGCGTCGGCATAGGGGTAGTCCAGCTCGGCCGCATGCTGCTCGGCGAAGGCGATGCTCACCTGCATCGGCCCGGCAGTACGCACCGGGTTGGCCCTGGCCAGCAGTTGCGCGCCCAGTGGCACCTGGTCGATGAGTTGTTCGTAAAGCAGGCTCAGGTCGCGCTCGGTCTGCACTTTGGCAATGCGCGTGGCATAGCTGCGCCCATCGGGAGATTTGAGCGACAACGCGGCACTCACCGCCATCTGCGGAATACCCAGACGGGCGGCGCGGCGGTCGATTTCCTCGCGAGCAATGCGGCCCAGCCCCGGCACTGCCGGATCGGCCTTGAAGCCGGTTTCCTGCGCGGTAACCGCCAGCACCGCACAGAGGTTCTCCGTGCTCGGCAATAGCTGCATGCTCTGGAAGGCGAACTGGATATCCGCCGCCCAGCCCTGCCGATCGGCGAGGTTTTCCGGTAACAGCGTGACCAGCTGCGCGCGCACTTCGGCAGGCTCACGGCTGCCCTTGTCCGGCGTCGAACTGCAGCCCGCGAGCAGTATCAGCAGGCTGCAGAACAGGCCGCTGCGCTGCTGCCGGCGGGCCATGTTGCAACCGGGCAAAACCGCCAGAAGATTGCCCACGCAGGCATTCAAGGTGCCGGAAACATTCACGGGTAAATTATTTGCCTTGCGTGGCCTTGCCGGCACTGCGGCCCAGCACTACCAGCCACCAGCCGCCCATCATCAGCTTGAGGCCGAACAGGATGCCCACCGCCCAGACGCCCGAGAGCGGGAACTGGCGCCAGATGATCAGGCCCAGCACCAGGGTCACCAGGCCGTTAAACAGCATCCAGCCCCAGCCGGGGGTGGGGCGCATCTGCATGGCCGCCAGCAGTTCGAAGACACCGGTTGCCAGAAAGTAGGCAGCGAGAAACAGCGTTATCGCTTCAAGTCCCTCAAGCGGCTGGGTGAGCAGGTACATGCCGGCAATCACTGTCAGCAAGCCGATCAGCAAGACCAGCAGGCTCTTGCCGAAGGCGCCGGTGCGAAAGGCCAGCAGACACTGGCCAATACCACCGACTGCCAGCAGCAGGCCTACCAGAATGGTGATGGAAACACCTGCCGCCAGTGGCGCAGCCACGGCCAGCAGGCCGCACAGCAGCAGGATGACGCCGGTAATCACCGCCACCCGTGCGTGAGCCTGGAGCGCTTCGATGAAGTTGGCGGCGAGGTTCTGCGGTGTCGGGTTGTCTGGATTCAAGTGCGTGCTTCCTGAAGGTGGCAAGGAGGATCGGGGTTGCCGGAGGCTAGCAGGTGGCAGGCCCGGTTGAGAAGACATTGTTGTCAGCCGGCCGCTGATTGCAGCCAGCCTGCGGCGCGGGTCTCCGGGGGTTGCCGGGATCGGGCAGGTGTTCGCGATTGAGCTTCAGCTCATTGGGTTGCAAGGGCCTGGTTGCCGGCAACAGCGGGTTTTCCAGCTCGATGACCCGGCGTTGGCCGATTCTGGCGCGGCGCAAAACGTCGCCGAAATTACTGTAGAACAACCGGTCAAACGAGCCATCGGCGATGGCGCGCTGCAGGCCGATGGTCAATGTCCGGGCCAGCGCCCTGTTACCCGGCGCGACAAAGAAGTAGGTGTTACTCGGGTAATGCAATAACAGGTAGGGGTCGGCGACCAGGCCGGTGGATTTCAGCCTGCGCAACTCCTCCTCGATCTCCAGCAACGAGCGCGGAAAGTAATCGAAGCGCCCGGCCTTGAGCATCAGGAACAGGCTGGCATAGCTGGAGCTGGTCACCACCGGCAGATGGCTGGCTTCAAGAATGTAACGATCCGGCCAGTCATGGCCCTGACCGGCGCGCAGCTGTTGCAGGTCCTGCAGACTGGTGACCTGTTGCAGCAGCTGCGCCTTGTCCGCGCTGAGCAAGGCGATGCGCCAGCCAAGCAGACCCTTGTCGATGCTGATGCGGATCGGCAGCAAATCGGCTTCACGGGCTGTGCTGGTCATCGACCAGACCACATCGACGCTGCGGTTGTTTGCCAGCTCGGTCAGCGCCCGACTTTTCTCCATGTAGTTTGCGGATGCTTGCAGTTGCAGGTTGCTGCCAGCCTTGTGCAGTGCCAGTTGCAGCAACTCCAGGGCGTAAGCATCCCGATCCTCGAAGCCGGGAAGGGATTTCGGGTAGCGCAGCACTTCGCTGGCAGGCACGGCACTGGCGAACAGCAGGCACAGCCATACCAGCCGGATCAGGGTGATTGCCGATTTATGTCTGGTGAAATTCAAGAAGTGAAAAATCCTTTTGCCGATGCCTGCAAGTATCGGCAGTGGCTGCACAGCTAGCTAGTGCCCGATAGCGGAAAATTGCTGGAGCCAGAGCGATCAGGGGTGAGCGGGTGGTGCCTCAGCGTGTAGCCCGATGGTGCAAATAGATGGCTGCGTCGCGGATATCGAAAATGAATGAAAAAAGGATTACCGCAGTGACCACGCCGGTCCACACGGCATAGGGTGAAAAGCCCTTGCCGAACGGACGATTTTTCAGCAGCAGGTACAGCGCCGGCGACCAGCAAAGCACATGCACCAGCCCGACCAGTCCGGAAAGGTTGATGATGGAAAGTGCCGGGATCACGAATTTGGTAATCAACAGACCTAGAACCACCCCGGCAACTACCCAGCGCGCCTCGCTATGTTTCCAGACAAAAAATACGCCTGAAAGCATTGCGGCTGCCATAAAGGCGAGCCAGAGCTTGACCCATGCGGCGGCATTTGCCTGGCCCTCGGCATCCCATATCTGCAACGCCCCCGGCCCATGCTCGTAGGCCGCCAGGGCAGGCAGGGCAAACAACGCAGAAATCCCGCCGGCGAGCAGCAGCGTTGTTGCGGTTCGTACGGCTAGCGGATGCATGGCTGCTCTCTGCCCGGTGTGGTTGAGGGTGGAAACTAGCGCGTAGGCGGCAAAACGGCAAAGGCTTTTCCGGCGTGCTGCGCCAGACTGCTGGCTGCGGGATTCAAGCGTCCTGACGGACAAGCGGGAAGGCGGATTTGCCGCAATGTCAGGCGGGCGCGATCAACTACCATGACTAGGTAACCCACCTGTCAGGAGTGCTTGTTCATGTCCATGAAAATCTGCCTGCCCGCATTGCTTGGCCTGACTATGCTCGGCGGCCTGTCAGCCGTGCATGCCGAAACCGTTACCCCGCTCAAGGGCCAGACACCGGAGACGGTCCAGAGCGACGTGGCTGCCTGCCAGAGCCAGGCTACCAGCAGTCAATCCGCCAGCACCGGGAGTGAGCAGTCCGGTGGTGGCCGCTTGCGCGGCGCAGCTACCGGAGCCGTTGCCGGCGCAGCCGCAGCACAAGTGCGCGGCAACCAGCACGAAGAGATATATGACCGGGTGGACGACGACACCAAACAGGAATACCGGCAGAACCAAGCCAGGCAAACGGCGGCCGTCGGTGCCGTGGTTGGTGGCTCGAAACAGCGCAGAGAGCGGCGTGACGATCGCCGCGAGGAGCGCACGGCTGCAAGCACCTCGAGCCAGACCTACACCGACTGCATGACCGCGAAAGGCTACTCGGTCACTCCGTAAGGGCACAGCAAGTCGTCGCTATTTCACTCGCGTGATCGTTCCCACGCTCCGCGTGGGAATGCATCCAGTGACGCGCTGCGTCATGCCCGCGCCACTGGTCGGATCCGGGGCGGATCAAGTGTCTGCCCGGGCGCCCGGTTCAGGTATCATCGCCAGCGCTTTTTTGCCCACGCACGGGCCGATCAGCTGACGCTTACTGATGCGAACGACGAGAGACGTATGAAAAACGAAAACAGAGCCTTGGGGTTTGCGCCACTGATACTGCCGTTTGCCTTCAGTTTCTTTGCCTATTTCGCCGATATTCCCGGCTTCAATATGGATCAGGGGCTGTTGAAGTTTATCGGCTTGTTCCTGGCTATTGCCCTGGTCGGTCTGCCGGTGGCGTACATCTATGAATTCTTTATCGGCTTTCGTTTTTATCAGCTGATCAAGAAAAAGCAGCGCGTGAATATTTTCACTTTGACCCTGGGCGGGGTGCTGATTGCCGACATCCCCATGTTCTTGATCTGGCCGCTGGCCGGCAGTGAGGGCACGATCAGCTTCGCATCGACCGTGCAGTTGTTTTCATTTGTGGGTTTTATGATCGGCCTGAACTTCTGGGTGCTGCTGAATTATGAGCGCCTGCGCGGCCTGCTCAAGCGGTAGTGATTTGCTGCTGGCCAAGCCTGCGGATGTCCGGGCTACCACATACCTGGATGCTCCCATGTTCTTGCGCGGGAACGCTGATGGCGCCACGCAATGTGCCGGGCACACGCTAGAGATAATTCCTGGTTGCCTTGATGATGTTCCGGTACTTTCTCACCTCGTGGAAGCCGGCGCGGATATCCAGCAGGAAGATTTCCGCTGTGCGCCACACCAGCATCCATGCCGTGACGGTGACTATGCCCAGCGGGATTGTGCCTTCCACATTGAACTGGACGGCGAGCGTGACCAGAACAATGGCCAGCGCCAGTAATACCAGTCCCTGCAGGCGCATCCCGCGCATTTCGCTCTTGAGCCGGGCGATACGCTGTTCGAAGGTGTTGCTGATGGCCTTGCCCAGACGCTTCTGCTCCGCCGCCGGGCAGCTGATTTCCAGACTCAGGCGGTATTGGTGGGACGCCTCATCGGACAGGTAATCCGCCAGTTCGGAACACAATTTCGGATTTTTTTCAGCGGCAAAAGGGTTCAGATAATCCTGCGCGATCACCAGATCAATTTTCTTGCTCATTGCAGTCCTCGGAGTTCCAGCGGCGGTGTCGATGGCCCGAGCAGCATATCGCTCGCCTGCTCATGCCGAAAGGGGGCAAGGGCGCCCGGAGGAGGTGATTTGCCCCTGATCGCACGCGCCGCTCGGGAGGGATCAATCCCAGCGATCGATTTCAATCAACCCCTGTTGCCCTGCATAGTTGCGCGCACTTGAATAACGCCAATGCTCCGCGCGATCCACATAGCCACGCTGCAACGGATTGTGATGGATGTAATCGAGCTTTTCGCGCATCACCGCCGGGCTATAGACCAGCTCCGCATGGGCGCCTTCCTGCCAGAGCTGGTAGGCACGGTCGAGCTTGTGTGCGCGCCTGGCAAAACGCAGTCGCTCCAGCAAACGTTCCGCGCCTTGCGCGGTCAGTTGGTCGATAATCCGGCGCGCGGTGAAGGACTTGAAGCTGCTGACACAGCGACTCAGGTCCGGCGCCTGAGCGATGAAATGCAGATGGTTTTCCAATACAACGTAGCCGTACAGCCGCAGCCCTTGATGTGCCTGCTGGTAGCGCCAGCAGTCGAGCAGTATTTCCACCAGTGCAGGTCGGGTGAATAGCGGTAGCCACTCCATGACTGTACAGGTGAGGAAGTGCGGCTTATCCGGTTCGGTAATGACGTAGCGGCTGCGGCCCATGGGATTCGTCCTTGAATCGGCTGGTTGAGATGGTGCTGCCGGAGGCCAGGCAGATCTCCATCGCATATCCCCGATGGCTCCCATGCTCCTGCGTGAGAGCCTAGCCGCTGACGCTCTGCGTCGCCATATGGCGTGGGTCGTGCGGTGGTTGGCGGGTTGACGCTGGAGCGTCAAGGGCTGCATTCCCACGCGGAGCGTGGGAACGATCAATCTCATATCCCCGATGGCTCCCACGCTCCTGCGTGGGAGCCCGGCCGGTGACGCTCTGCGTCGCCATATGGCGTGGGTCGTGCGGTGGTTGCCGGATGGACGCTGGAGCGTCAAGGGCTGCATTCCCACGCAGAGCGTGGGAACGATCAAATGTCCGGACTACTTGCTGTTACCCGATGGCTCCCACGCTCCAGCGTGGGAGCCTGGCCGGTGACGCTCTGCGTCGCCACGTTGCTTGGGTCGTGCGGTAGTTGCCGGATGGACGCTGGAGCGTCGAAGGCTGCATTCCCACGCGGAGCGTGGGAACGATCAATGTCCGGACTACTTGCTAAAAATGCAATATGCCAGTAGCCAAGTAGTTGGAGTGATCCACATCAGCAGAGAAGGCAAGACCTCATCACTGAAAGTCGCTTCTAAGGTGATCGCCTTGAAAGTGGCTGGTAGTAATGCAAGTTGGTATGTGCGAGTTTCGGATCTGTTCAGGGGGAAGAAGTCGGACTGGCTGCCGCCTGCGGTTGGTGCTTGTGTCTGTGGGCGGTAAAGATGACTGGGGTCGAAATGATAGCTGCCATCTAATTTGACGATAGAAAACACCCATCCATCATTAAGATGGTTAAGGCATGCTTTGCGAAGCTCATCTGAAATATCAAAGCGCTGTAGAGCAGCCAAGCACATGGGTCGAATTCGTCGATCATCGTGCGTTCTTAGTCGCACCTCTTCAGAAAAGGCCTTCCAGGGAGAGTCTGCGACAAGCCAATACCTGTAGAGAAAGTAAAGCCAGATTCCCCAGGCAGCAAAAAGCAGAAAATACGGCCTTGAAAACTTGATCGGTAAATACATGAACGTGCCTTCAGGCTCGATATTTCCTCCTGCCAAGGCATAGATGATCAGTACAAGCGACAAAGAAATGAAAGCAATCCGTTGCCTATGGACAATTTCGGTAGGAAAGCGGCGCTGAGCTAAGTTTTTCTTGAGAGTCTTACCTGACATACAGACCTGCCTGATAAATTAAGAGCTGGTATTGAAACGTTTAAATTCAATGTCGATTAAACAAATGAAAAAGCCCCGCACGAGGCGGGGTTCTTAATTTTCAAGCGCCACCCAAAAAATAATAATTTCAGGTAAAGCGTTCACAATCTTTCTGCAAGTGCACTGAATCAATCCCAGCTCAACGCCCCACCTGTTTGATATTCAATAACCCGCGTCTCAAAAAAGTTCTTCTCCTTCTTCAGATCCATGATTTCGCTCATCCACGGGAAGGGGTTCACCGTGCCCGGGTATTCTTCTTTCAGGCCGATCTGCGACAGGCGGCGGTTGGCGATGAATTTGAGGTAGTCCTCCATCATCGCCGCGTTCATGCCGAGCACGCCGCGGGGCATGGTGTCGCGGGCGTATTCGATTTCCAGCTGGGTGCCTTGCAGGATCATCTGGGTCGCTTCGTCCTTCATCTGTGCGTCCCACAGGTGCGGGTTTTCGATCTTGATCTGGTTGATCACGTCGATGCCGAAGTTCAGGTGCATGGATTCGTCGCGCAGGATGTACTGGAACTGCTCGGCGACGCCGGTCATCTTGTTGCGCCGGCCCATGGACAGGATCTGGGTGAAGCCGCAATAGAAGAACACGCCTTCGAGTACGCAGTAGTAGGCGATCAGGTTGCGCAGCAGTTCCTTGTCGGTCTCGACGGTGCCGGTGGTGAAGGTCGGGTCGGAGATCGAGCGGGTGTACTTCAGACCCCAGGAGGCCTTTTTCGCCACGGACGGAATCTCGTGGTACATGTTGAAGATCTCGCCTTCGTCCATGGCCAGCGATTCGATGCAGTACTGGTAGGCGTGGGTGTGGATCGCTTCCTCGAAGGCCTGACGCAGGATGTACTGGCGGCACTCGGGGTTGGTGATCAGGCGGTACACGGCCAGCACCAGGTTGTTGGCGACCAGGCTGTCGGCGGTGGAGAAGAAACCGAGGTTGCGTTTGACGATGCGTCGCTCGTCTTCACTGAGGCCGTCCTTGCTCTTCCACAGGGCAATGTCGGCGTTCATGTTCACTTCCTGCGGCATCCAGTGGTTGGCGCAGCCGTCCAGATACTTCTGCCAGGCCCAGTCGTACTTGAACGGCACCAGCTGGTTGAGGTCGGCACGGGCGTTGATCATCTGCTTGTCGCCGACGTGCACGCGTGCGCTGGCGCCTTCCAGTTCGTCGAGGCCTTCCTGGATGTCCAGCTGGTTCAGTGCGGCCTTGGCGCGGGCGATCGCTGTCGAGTCGCTGGCGGACACCGCACGGGCTTCCTCGACCGAGCCGGCAGCGGCCTTGTCGAGTTTTTCCAGGCTGGCAGCTACTACCGGCGCAGCGGCCTTGGCGGGGGCGGCTGCCTGAGTGTCGCTGCCGTCTTCCTGATCAAATTCGTCCCAGCTAAGCATGGTCTTCTCCTGCTTGTTCGAGCGTGCCGGCAAAGGGGGCCGGCCTTGAATGGGTTTTCCAGTCGTTCTGATGGTTGGTTTTGGCCGAACCGGTAGGAGCGGGCTTGCCCGCGAAACTGCCTTGCGGGCTTGCATTCGCGGGCAAGCCCGCTCCTACAAAGGCTTACTGACAGGCCTCGCAGTCCGGTTCGTCGATGGCGCAGGCTTTCGGTACCGGGGCCGGACCAGCCGGTGCGGCGCTGAATGCTTCATCGATACCGCCATTGGATACCGCGTTCAGCTTGCCGGTGCTGATGGTCGACTTCTCGGTGCTGGTGGCGGCCAAGGCGCGGAGGTAGTAGGTGGTTTTCAGGCCACGGTACCAGGCCATGCGGTAGGTCACGTCGAGCTTCTTGCCGGAGGCGCCGGCGATGTACAGGTTCAGCGACTGCGCCTGGTCGATCCACTTCTGGCGACGGCTGGCTGCATCGACGATCCACTTGGTTTCCACTTCAAAGGCGGTGGCGTAGAGGTCTTTGAGGTCCTGCGGGATGCGCTCGATCTGCTGTACCGAACCGTCGTAGTACTTCAGGTCGTTGACCATGACCGGGTCCCACAGGCCACGGTTTTTCAGGTCGCGCACCAGGTACGGGTTGATCACGGTGAACTCGCCGGAGAGGTTGGATTTCACATAGAGGTTCTGATAAGTCGGCTCGATCGACTGCGATACGCCGGTGATGTTGGCGATGGTCGCGGTCGGGGCGATGGCCATGATGTTCGAGTTACGAATGCCTTTCTGCACACGGGCGCGGACCGGCGCCCAGTCCAGCGATTCAGTGAGGTCGACGTCGATGTACTTCTGGCCGCGCTGCTCAATCAGGATCTGCTGCGAATCCAGCGGCAGGATGCCCTTGGACCACAGCGAACCCTCGAAGCTGGAGTAGCTGCCGCGCTCGTCGGCCAGGTCACAGGAGGCCTGGATGGCGAAGTAGCTGACCGCTTCCATCGACTTGTCGGCGAATTCGACGGCGGCGTCGGAGCCGTAGGGAATGTGCTGCAGGTACAGCGCATCCTGGAAGCCCATGATGCCCAGGCCCACCGGACGGTGCTTGAAGTTGGAGTTCTTCGCCTGCGGCACGCTGTAGTAGTTGATGTCGATGACGTTATCCAGCATGCGCACGGCAGTCTTGATGGTCTTCTGCAGCTTGGCGGTGTCCAGCTGGCCGTCGGTGATGTGGTTCGGCAGGTTGACTGAACCGAGGTTGCATACGGCGATTTCGTCCTTGCAGGTGTTCAGGGTGATCTCGGTGCACAGGTTGGAGGAGTGCACCACACCGACGTGCTGCTGAGGGCTGCGCAGGTTGCACGGATCCTTGAAGGTCAGCCACGGGTGGCCGGTTTCGAACAGCATGGAGAGCATCTTGCGCCACAGGTCCTTGGCGGCGATGGTCTTGTGCAGCTTGATCTTGCCGTAGCCGGCCATGGCTTCGTAGTACTCGTAGCGCTCCTCGAAGGCCTTGCCGGTGAGGTCGTGCAGATCGGGTACTTCGGATGGCGAGAACAGGGTCCACGGGCCGTCGTCGAACACGCGCTTCATGAACAGGTCGGGAATCCAGTTGGCGGTGTTCATGTCGTGGGTACGACGGCGGTCATCACCGGTGTTCTTGCGCAGCTCGATGAACTCCTCGATGTCCATGTGCCAGGTTTCCAGGTAGGCGCACACGGCACCTTTGCGCTTGCCGCCCTGGTTGACCGCGACTGCAGTGTCGTTGACCACCTTGAGGAAGGGCACTACGCCCTGGGATTTGCCGTTGGTGCCCTTGATGTAGGCGCCCAGTGCGCGCACCGGCGTCCAGTCGTTGCCCAGCCCGCCGGCGTACTTCGACAGCATGGCGTTGTCGTGGATGGCGTTGTAGATACCCGACAGGTCGTCCGGCACGGTGGTCAGGTAGCACGACGACAGCTGCGGGCGCAGGGTGCCGGCGTTGAACAGGGTCGGCGTCGAGGCCATGTAGTCGAAGGACGACAACAGGTTATAGAACTCGATGGCGCGCTCTTCCTTCTGCGGTTCTTCAATGGCCAGGCCCATGGCCACGCGCATGAAGAAAATCTGTGGCAGCTCGAAGCGCACGCCATCCTTGTGAATGAAGTAGCGGTCGTAGAGGGTCTGCAGGCCGAGGTAGGTGAACTGCTGGTCGCGTTCGTGGTTGATCGCCTTACCGAGCTTTTCCAGATCAAAGCTGGCCAGCAGCGGATTGAGCAGTTCGAACTCGATGCCCTTGCTGATGTAGACCGGCAGGGCACGGGCGTACAGCTCGGCCATCTCGTGGTGGGTGGCGCTTTCGACTACGCCGAGAAAGCCCAGGCCTTCGGCACGGATGGTGTCCATCAGCAGGCGGGCGGTGACGTAGGAGTAGTTCGGCTCGCGCTCGACCAGGGTCCGCGCAGTCATCACCAGGGCGGTGGTCACGTCGTTGGGCGACACGCCGTCGTAGAGGTTCTTCAGGGTTTCGCGCTGGATCAGCGCGGCATCGACTTCGGCCAGATCGGCACAGGCTTCGCTGATGATGATGTCCAGGCGACCCATGTCCAGTGGCGCCAGGCTGCCATCGGCGAGTTTGATGCGGATGCTCGGGTGCGGCTGCGCCGGCGTGCTGCTGTTGCGCTGGGCGCGCGCCTGGCTGCGTGATTCGCGGTAGATCACGTAGTCGCGGGCGACTTTCTGCTCGCCGGAACGCATCAGCGCCAGCTCGACCTGGTCCTGGATTTCTTCAATGTGGATGGTGCCGCCGGAAGGCATGCGTCGCTTGAAGGTGGCGGTGACCTGCTCGGTCAGCCGTGCCACGGTTTCGTGGATACGCGAGGACGCAGCGGCCGTGCCACCTTCCACCGCGAGGAAGGCCTTGGTGATGGCCACGGTGATCTTGTCATCGGTGTAGGCGACCACGGTGCCGTTGCGCTTGATCACGCGCAGTTGACCGGGAGCGGTGGCCGCCAGTTCCTGGGAGGTATCCGCAGCCTGTTGCTGCGGGGTGGCCTGGGGGTTCTCGCGAGTGGTTTCGGTCAACATGAATAATCTCCGCGGGTTTCTAGTTATTGGTATCGGTTGGCTGATGCTGCACATACAGCGGGTTACTGCAGGGTCGGGAGCCTGCTGCTGGGCATCTCCGCAACCCGGAAAAGGGCTCTGTTGCTATCTGCTGGTGACCACTACAGCTAGTGGTTCACCTGTTTTCGTCACACAACCCGGTTGTGGCTTGCCGGGTTCAACCGGCCCGGCTGTCCGCGGCCATCCGGCCAGGTCTTGCGGGTACTTTGCCAGGCGCTTCAGGAACAGCGGATCAGCAGTCTGGCGGTGATTGCCGTCTTGTGTTTTTGTTTTGGTAAAAACCCAATATGTAGGGTTATATCCACGCTTGGAGTACAAGATAATGCGCTATTGCAGCTACTGCAACACGATATTTCCGGAACAACCTGTGGATAACTTGTGGGTGACCGGAGGGCGCCAGATGGTCACTCTTGCGGGGCTTTCAAAACGCGGGGTTGCGGCCATTTGTCGGCTGTCGGCGGGCGCCGCGGGAGTCTGCGGAGAATTTTTGCTGCCGCAACGGAAACACTACATATAGTGTTTTGCAGGAATGCAGTAGCGGCTTGGGTCGAACCTGTCCAGGGCTGGCTGCTCAGCCCTGACGGCTGGTGGCTGTGGCAATGCTGACCAGACTCAGCAGGTGGCTGCCCAGCGCTGCATGCTGACCGCTGAGCAGACTGTCCTTCGGCCACTGCGGTGCCAGGTCGCGCAGCAAACGTAACTGCAGGCGTCCGTCGGCATGGCATTCGAGCAGTTCGGCATCCTGAAAATAGAAGCGCTGGCCGACCAGCGGGTAGAGCGCCTTGAACAGGCTTTCCTTGCTGCAGAAGGTCAGGCTGACCAGCCAGGCATGTTCGCTTGCGGGCAGGCAGGCCATGCGTTGCAACTCGTCGGGGCAGAGAATCTGCGCGGCCAGCCGCTGGGCCCGTGTGTTGCTCATCAGCACTTCGGCATCCAGGCCAAGGCCGAGGAAGTCTTGCCGTGAGGCGACTGCGGCGGCGGCCAATCCGTTGCTGTGGGTGATCGAGCCGCAGAGCCCGGCGGGCCATTGCGGAGCACCTTCAGCATCCTGGCCGGGAGCCGTCAGGTCGGGCGCTTGTGCTTGCAGGGCACTGCGTGCGCACAGGCGTCCGGCGAGAAATTCAGTCTGGCGTTTGGCCACGGCGCGCTGGATGTGGGCTGGTGCGCTGATGCCGGCCTGCACGAATGCCTGCGGACTCAGCCCTTGCGCATCGAAGCTGCAGCTATACAGCGCTACCGCAGGCTGGGCATGCACAAAAGGCCAGATGCGCAGCGGCGGACTGCAACAGGCGGACAACGGAGTGGTTTGCGCCATCAGCTTTCCTGCGCGCGGTAGGCGCCGGGGGTCAGCCCGGTCCATTTCTTGAAGGCCCGGTGAAACGCCGAAGGCTCGGAAAATCCAAGCTGCTCGGCGATATCCTGGATCGGCAATTCATTGCGCCCCAGATGGTAAATGGCCAGGTCAAGGCGCAACTGGTCCTTGAGCTCCTGAAAGCTCGAGCCGGCTTCACGCAGATGCCGGCGCAGGGTTTGCGGGCTGGTGTTGAGTTGCCGGGCCACGCCGTCCAGATCCGGCCAGTGGTTGCAGTCGCGTCCGAGCAGGCGGCGAATCTGGCTGGGCAGGTTGTCGCCGCCATCCGGGCGCGCCAGCAGGTCGGCGGGGGAGTGCTTGAGGAACTGGCGCAGGGTGCGTTCGTCCTGCAGCAAAGGCAGGTCCAGATAGCGCGCTTGAAACAGCAGGCTGGTGCTGCCGGCACCGAAGCGCCGCGGGCAGGGAAACATCAGCTCGTAGTCATCGGCGTGGGCCGGCTGTGCATAGCTGAAAGTGGTTTCTTCCAGACGGATGCGCTGGCCGATCAGCCAGCTGGCCAGACGATGCCAGATCACCAGCAGGCATTCGGTGAGGAAGTGGTCCGGGTCCCATAGCTGCGAGTTGTCCAGGCTCAGCCGCGCCAGCTCGCCTTCGCGCTGCAACTGCAGGTCCGGTGCCTGCGGGAACAGGTTGTAGAACAGCACGCCACGGCGCAGGGCCTTGTCCAGGGTGCGGCAATGGATCGTGGCATGGCACATCATGGCGAAGGTGCCGGGCTTGCTCTGCACCGGACCGAAGCCCATGTACTCGTCGCCCAGCGCTTCCCACAGCAGGCGGATCAGCCGGGCGAACTGCTCCGGGTCGACGCGCGCCCGCGACTGTTCGAGCAGGGCCGGTTGAATGCCGGCGGCCCGCAGTATGGCCGTGCAGTCATGCCCCTGACGCTGCGCCCCGCGCAGGGCCGCACGAACAAAATGGCTGGGAATGGTGCGCTCGTGCATGAACAGTTTCCGAAGTCGTCAGGCTAGCGATGTTAGCCTGAAATGGCCTGTGCGCGGCGTTGGCGGCATGCTGAAACTGTGGGGGCGTCGCCCTCGGCGCGAGCCTTTGCTTTATATGGGTAGCTTGGCGCTGGCTTTATCGCGGCGGGTCGCCGCTCTCACAGATATCGCCGTTGCAGATGTCTGCAGTGGCGAGGCCGCCCTACGTCAAACCGTGTGGCGTTAGCGCGGATACAGCGGTGGCAGCGGGCTGCTCTCGGCCGCGCCTGGCGTGCTCTTGACGGGTGGCATGTTGCGGATTGCCTGCCACAGGTCCTTGCCGTCCCAGCTCAATTCGTCGGCCCCGTAGAGTGCGCCATTGAGGGCGTCCAGCGCTTCGGCCAGCGGTGTGAAGCGCTCGGCCATGGCGGCCAGGGTTTCCGGTTGCTGGCGCGCCCAGGCGTCGAGGGTCTGCCGCGTGAGCGGGGCGTCGTTGGCCTGGCAGGCGCGTTTCAGTTCGTCGAGCAGGGTGCGCGGACTCGGCCCGCTTTGCACCGTGCTGACCACCGCCGGTTGCTTGCGTGCCCACCACCACAGGCTGAAGCCGAGCAGCGTGGTCAGCGCCAGCAGCGCGCAGGCCAGTTGCCAGGGCCACAACAGATGCTCGTTGCTGATCACTACTGCAGCGGGTTCGCTGGTCGGTGGCTGCACCGGCGTCAGGTTCGGATTCTCCAGAATCTGCAGGCTGCGGCCGGGCACACTGGAGCGGGCCAGGCGATCTTCCCTGGTGTTCCACCAGACCACTTCGATTGCCGGCAGCTGCAATTCACCACTTCGCGTGGGCACCAGCGCCTGGGTTTCCTCGCGGCTGCCGATCACCCCGTTGGCACTGCTCTGATTGACCAGCTTGGGTTGCTCGGGGTAACTGCGTATGCCGGGCGGCAAGGTGGCCGCCAGCGGCGGCAACTGGGCCGCCGAGAGGCCATCGACTTTCATCAGTACGTTGCGCGTCACCGACTGGCCAACCTCCAGATTTTCCGGCTCCGGACTCCAGGCTTCGTTGAGGCTCAATGAACGGGCCGGCAGCCAGGGAGCATCGGCCGGGTAGCTGGCCGGTTTGGGTTTTACCTGCAGCGGAATGCTCGGCGACTTCAGGCGTGTCGGTTTGCCAAAGGGAATGAAACTGGAACCGGCCGAGCGGTCGGCGACGGTGGCACTGAATAGCTGTGAGGGGATTTTCAGCGTGCCACTCTTTTGCGGAAAGATGGCGTAGCTGACTTCAATGACGCCATAGCGCACGCCGTTGATGTCCTTTTCATAATTGCGTGCCGAGCCCAGTGGCTCGACCCGCGCGTCGTCCATTTTCAGCGGTGTCAGGTTGCTGTCGTTGTACAGCGAGACCGAGTGGTAGATGCGCAGGGTAAGGACCACCTGCTGTTGCACGTAGACACTCTCCTGATCGAGGCTGGCGTCGATGAACACCGGTGCGCCGGAAGTGTTGCCGCTGCCGTTGCCCTGGTTGACCTGCAGGGTGATCGGCTGGCTGTGCTGGTCACCCAGTTGCAGTGCCGGGATCACCAGTTCACCGGTGCGCCTGGGCAGCAGGCTGACGTTCCAGGTGGTGGTGGCGCTGGTGTTGCCGTTGATGTTGCTCAGCTGGTTCATCTGCCGGCTGCCGAGTATCTCGAAGTCCTGCTCCAGCGGTGACAGGTCGGGTTTGCCGAACAGGGTCGCATCGTCCGACTGCAGACGCAGTTCGACGGTTTCCCCTTCGCTCAGCTGGTTGCGGTCCACGCTGGCAGTGAAACTGGCAGCGCCGGCCTGTGCCGCGAGCAGGACAAGGAGCAGGGTGCAGAGGTGACGGATCATGGCAAATTTTCCTGACGGCGTTGCTGTTCGTACCAGAACTTGCGGCGCAGCAGTTCCGAGGGGTCATCGGGGATCTGCCGCAGCCATTGTTCCAGGGCCTGACGGCTCTCCTGATCCAGCTGTTCGACATTCTCGCCCGCCTGGCTGGCTGCCGGGCTCTCGCCGGCGTCCGCCTGAGCGCCGGTTGCCTGCGTCTGTGCGGGGGCGCCGGCGTCCTTGTCGCGGGGGTTGGTGCTGTTGCTGGTCAGTGGTTCACTGGCTGCGTTGTTCGCCGCCGGGCTGGTGCTGTCGGCCGGCTTTGCAGCGGTTTGCTGGTCGGCCTGCGCCGGACTGGCTGCGCCATCTGCCGGTGGCTGCGCGGAAGTGGTATCCGGCTGATTGGCAGCATCCGGCTTGCCGGGCTTGTTGCTGGCATCAGCGGATTGCGCCGCGCCGGCCTCGGGCTGCTGGCCCGCCTGGTCCTGCTGTTGATTGCCCTGCTGCGGCTTCTGTTGCTGGCCGCTGTTGCCGGACTGCTGCTGATCCTGTTTGCCTTGCTGGCCCTCGGCCTGCTGTTGATTCTGCTGCTCTTGCTGCTGGCGCAGCAGGTCTTCGATCAGCGCCTTGTTCTGCTGCGCCTGGGGCATCTCGGGCTGGCGCTCGAGTGCGGTTTCATAGGCGTCCAGCGCCGCTTCCAGATCGCCATTCCTGGCCAGCGCATTGCCGCGATTGAAGTGATCGACGGCGCGGTCGCCCTGGGTGAAGGCACTGGCGGCATCGGCATAATTACCCGCCTGATACTGCGCAATGCCCTGCCAGCGGGGATCGGCAAAATGCTCGGCCGCCGCTGCCGGTTGCTCCTGTTGCAGCAGCCGTGCGCCTTGCTGGTCAGGGGTGAGCCAGAGGTCGATGAACTCGAAGGCATACACCGGCCGTGGCGTCACCAGCAGCAGCGGCAGCAGGCAGAACAGCCAGCCACGGCGGCTGGCGCAGGCGGCCAGCAGCAATAGCGGCAGCAGCAACCAGTGCCCTGCATCGGCCCACAACTCCAGGCGTGTCGGTTCGCCGGCTTGCCGGGTGCTGTGTACCTGGTCGAGCAGTTGCAGTTGGTCCAGATCCAGACTGTCCGGGCGCAAGCGGCTGTAATGACCGCCAGTGCTGCCGGCCAGTTGTTGCAGACTGCTTTCATCGAGCCGCGGCAGCAGGATGCTGCCCTTGTCATCCTTGACGAAGCTGCCATCGGCCTGGGTGATCGGCGCTCCTTCGCTGGTACCGACGCCGAGGATATCCACTGACGTACCGCTGTTGCCCAGCAACCGGCGAATCCCGGCCTGCTCCTGATCGTCGAGCTGTGCCGTGATCAGCAGGATGCGGCCCTTGCCGTTGGCACCCTGTTGCAGCAGTTGCAGGGCTTTTTCCACACCCAGATCGGCGCGCCGGCCGGGCACCGGCATGATCGAAGGCTTCAGCGATTCCAGCAGATTGCTCGAAGTCAGCAGGTCATCGGAAAGCGGCACCAGACTGTGGGCGCTGCCGGCGTAGACGACGATCGCGGTCTGCGCATCGTCGCGCGCCTGCAACAGGTCGAGCACTTTGCGCCGCGCCTGTTCCTGACGGCTCGGCGGGGTGTCGGCAGCGAGCATTTCTGCGCTCTGGTCGAGCACCACCACCAGCGGGTCGGCGCGCTTGAGCGGATTGTTTTCGATCTGCTGCCAGCTCGGACCCAGCAGGGCCAGCAGGGCCAGTAGCCAGCCCAGAGTCAGTGCCAGCCAGGGCAGGCGCGTGCTGCGCTGCTGGCCGCCACTGAGCAGGGCGTGATGGAACACCGCGGGGATCAGTGCCTGCCAGCGACCACTGCGCTGCGGGCGATGCCAGAGTTGCCAGGCGAACCAGATCAGCAGCGGCAGCAACAGCAGCCAGCCCGGGCGCAGCCAGTGTGGCCAGAACGCGCTCATGGTTGCCCCCTGAAGAGTGTGCGGGCCTTGCTGCGGGCGTTGGCCCAGCGCTGCGGCCACAGTTCCCGCGATACCAGCAGCAGACTGAGCAGCAGGGCAATGCCCAGTGGCCAGGGAAACAGCGGTCGGGCCGGGCGCGCCTGGGTCGGCTGCTGGGCGACCGGCTCCAGCTGGTCGAGAGCCTGGCTGATCTCGGCCAGCTCGCCGGCGTCACGGGCACGGAAATAGCGGCCGCCGGTGATGCCGGCAATCTCGGTCAGTTGCGGCTCGTCGAGGTCCAGTCCGGGATTCATGCCGAGCAAGCCGGCAATGCCGCTGGCCTTGGGGTCGGCACCGATACCGATGGTGTAGATTTTCACGCCTTCCTCGGCAGCCAGGCGGGCGGCAGTCAGCGGTTCGATCTGGCCGGCGGTGTTGGCACCATCGGTCACCAGTACCAGTACCCGGCTCTGTGCCGGCCGCTCGCGCAGGCGTTTGACTGCGAGGCCGATGGCATCGCCAATGGCGGTATTCTTGCCGGCGATGCCGATCAGCGCTTCATCCAGCCAGGTCCTGACGGTTTGCCGGTCAAAGGTCAGGGGTGCCTGCAGGTAGGCGTTGCTGCCAAACAGGATCAGCCCGAGGCGGTCGCTCTGGCGACCCGAGATGAACTCGCCGACCAGGCCCTTGACCAGGTTCAGACGGCTGACCTCCTGCCCCTGCCATTGCATGTCGGTGTAATCCATCGAGCCGGAAACATCCACGGCGAGCATCAGGTCACGTCCGCTGGTGGCGATCGGCAGTGGTTCGCCGACCCATTCCGGGCGTGCGGCAGCCAGTAACAGCAGCAGCCACAGCAGGCCGATCGGCCAGTGCTGGCGCATGTCCGGGAAGGTCTTGCGCGCACGGCGGCCGGCGAGGGTTTCGAGGTCGGCAATGAAGGTCACGCGCAGCGCCGCTTCGCCACTGTCGGCCGGCGGCAGCAGGCGACGCATCAGCCAGGGCAGCGGGGTGAGCAGGAAAACCCAGGGCCAGGTGAACTCAAACATGTTTGCGAATCCAGGTTTCCACGGACTTGTTGAGGCCGTCGATGGCCTCTTGGTCCAGTTTGCATTGCGGGCGGTAGCCGCCATCGACCAGCACCATCCAGCGCGTCAAACCGGCCGCCGGGCAGCGGCTGTCGAGAAAGGCCAGCCAGGCCCGGCCACTGAGGGTGTGGCTGTGCTGGCTGGGATAGTGCTCACGGCACAGGCGCTTGAGCAGGGCGTTGAGTTGTTGCAGCCAGATGCCGGCGGGCTCGTCGGGCAGCGGCCGTGGCAACTGTTCCAGCTCGTGCAGGGCAGCCAGGCGCAGTGGATCCAGTTCATTGCTGCGCTTGGGCTTGCGCAACTTGCCGGCCAGGCGCTTGCGCAGTTGCCAGAGACCCCAGAACAGCAGCGGCAGCAGAATCAGCAGCAACCACCAGCCGGGCGCGGGCGGCCACCAGGACACTGGTGGCGGGCTGATCGGCGGCAGCAGCTGATCAAGCGGATTCATCGGCGGCCACCACTCTGCAGGTGTTCGCGGATCTGCTCGACGATGTCGCTCCGGGTGTGCAGTGGCATCAGCAGGACACAGAGTTTCTGCGCCAGCCGTTGCCAGCGCGCCTGGCGTGCTGCGCCCAGTGCGGCATAGCCCAGACGCAGATCGGCGTCCTGGGTGTCGATTTCCAGTTGGGTGTAGCGATCGGTAAAGCGCAGCAGACCGGCGGCTGGCAGTGCATGGTCGAGCTGGTCGGAGAGCGGCATGAGGATCAGGTCGGTATGCCGGGCGAGCAGGCTGAGTTGCTGTTCGGCGGTATCGCCGAGGGCGCGCTCGTCACACAGCACCACCACCAGGCTGCCGGGGCGCAGCACTTCGCGGGCGCGGCGCAGGGCCAGGCTGAAGCCGTCGCGCGGGCCCACGGCGCTGTCGGCAGACAGACCCTGGTTGGCCCGCACGGTCCAGTTGAGCAGTTGCAGCAGGCTCTGCTTGCTGCGTCGCGGACGTACTTCATGGTGTTCGCTGTCACTGAACACCAGGCCGCCGATGCGGTCGTTGTGTTCCAGCGCGGCCCAGCCGAGCAGGCTTGCCGCGTGGGCGGCGATGACCGACTTGAAGGCCAGACCGGAGCCGAAAAACAGCCGCCGGCTTTGTTCGACGATGATGAAGATCGGCCGCTCGCGCTCTTCGTGAAAGACCTTGGTGTGCGGTTTTTGCGTACGTGCGGTGACGCGCCAGTCGATGGTGCGCACGTCATCTCCCGGCTGGTAGGCGCGCACCTGGTCGAAGTCGACCCCGCGTCCGCGCAGCCGGGAATGGTGCAGGCCGATCAGCGGACTGCGCCGCGCCGGGGTGGAGAAAATCTGCACCTCATGCACGTGGTGACGCATGCCGATCAGTTCCGCCAGGCTGGTGCGGATGCCGGGTTGAGCGGGCAGGTCATGCATGATCAACAGTGCCCCGGACTGCCACGGTCAGCATCACGCCACCGCCACCACATCGAGAATGCGCTGGATCACGCGATCCTGGTCGATGCCGGCGGCTTCCGCTTCGAACGACAGGATCAGCCGGTGGCGCAGCACATCGAAGAGTACCGCCTGGATGTCTTCCGGACTGACGAATTCACGCCCGGCCAGCCAGGCATGGGCCCGCGCGCAACGGTCGAGGGAAATGGTGCCGCGCGGACTGGCACCGTAGGCCAGCCATTCGGCCAGTTCGGCGTCGAACTTGGCCGGGGTGCGGGTGGCCATGACCAGCTGCACCATGTATTCCTCTACCGCTTCGGCCATGTGCAGGCCGAGAATTTCCTTGCGCGCGGCGAAGATGGTTTCCTGGCTGACCTTCTGCTCCGGGAGGGTTTCGCCATTGAGTGCATCACCGCGGGCCAGATTGAGGATGCGCCGCTCGGTGACGGCATCCGGGAAGCCGATGCGTACATGCATGAGGAAGCGGTCGAGTTGCGCCTCGGGCAGCGGGTAGGTGCCTTCCTGTTCGATCGGGTTCTGCGTGGCCATGACCAGAAACAGTGCTGGCAGTTCGTAGGTGGTGCGACCCACCGAAATCTGCCGTTCGGCCATCGCCTCGAGCAATGCCGACTGCACCTTGGCCGGTGCCCGGTTGATCTCGTCGGCCAGTACCAGATTGTGAAAGATCGGTCCCTGCTGGAACACGAAGCTGCCGGTTTCCGGACGATAGATCTCGGTGCCGGTGATGTCCGAAGGCAGCAGGTCGGGGGTGAACTGGATGCGATGGAATTCGGCCTCCAGGCCTTCGG
This sequence comes from Pseudomonas pohangensis, assembly GCF_900105995.1. Lineage (NCBI taxonomy): Bacteria > Pseudomonadati > Pseudomonadota > Gammaproteobacteria > Pseudomonadales > Pseudomonadaceae > Pseudomonas > Pseudomonas pohangensis. Next base: position 823,192 of record NZ_LT629785.1, read on the forward strand.
CCAGCTCCTTGATCGCCTTGGTCTTGGCCAGCCCGGGCGCGCCCTCGACCAGCAGGTGGCCATCGGCAATCAGCGCAATCAACAGGCGCTCGACCAGTTTTTCCTGACCAAGAATCTGGCTGCTGAGAAATTGGCGCAAGGCTACAAGGGCTTCTCGATGTTCCATTTACTGTTCATCCATCAGGGTTGCGGACAAGAGTTGGCCACTGCTGGCCGGTTTGTTCGATTCGAATGCCCGGCTAGCCGTATAGCGGCCCCGCCGGTGTTCCGTGCCTGAGCCTCCGGGCGCGCTCAGGGCCAACCGCGGTGCGGTTGCCAGGCAACGCGGCGGCGGTCGTCACTGTAATGCAATTCGCGGCGCTTCGACCAACCGCCTGCGGAGAATGTTCCGCACGCTTGTGCACGCAGCTGGTGCGGCGGGATAACCGGTTCATTTTCCGGCCTGAACGGTTTCTTGCCGGCTATTGCTCGCCGGGTGCAAGAAAATGTCGCGGCGCTGCAACTGCACTTAAGCGGTGCATGGCTATACTGAAAAGCCTCGTGACTGGCTGGTCATTTTGGTCAGCAGCAGTTGTTCATTGGCAACCCGCAGGGGGTTGGCCGGCTTCGACCGGAGAAGCTTCAGCAAGTTGCATCGGTTCGCCAGAGATTTTCATAGCCTAGGCTTCCCATAGTTCGACTTTCAGCGGAGTAACAACATGGTGTTCTTCACAGCGGCCAGCAAATCCGATTTCCAGCAACAATTGTGTACGGCTCTTGCTGCACATGTGAGCGAGCAGGTGATGCCGCAGCTGGCGCTGTTTGCTGAACAGTTCTTTGGCATTGTGGCGCTGGAAGAGCTGACCCAGCGCCGCCTCTCCGACCTGGTCGGTTCGACGCTGTCGGCCTGGCGCTTGTTGCAGCGCTTTGATCCGGCGCAGCCGCAGGTGCATGTGTTCAATCCGGATTACGAGAAACATGGCTGGCAGTCCACCCATGCCGCCGTGGAGATACTGCATCCGGATATTCCGTTTCTGGTGGACTCGGTACGCATGGAGCTGAGCCGGCGCGGCTACAGCATCCATACCCTGCAGAACAGCGTGTTCAAGGTGCGCCGCAATGCCAAAGGCGAGCTGCAGGAGTTGTTCCCGCGCGGCAGCGACCAACCGGACGCGCAACTTGAAGCCCTGATGTTTCTGGAAATCGACCGCTGTGCTTCGACTGCCGCGCAGCACAATCTGGAAAAAGCCCTGCATGAAGTGCTGGGTGACGTGCGGCTGGCCGTAGCCGATTTCGAGGCAATCAAGCACAAGGCCCACTCGCTGCTGGACGGCATGCACAAGTCCAAGGCCAGGAGCAAGGCGCACGATGCGGCCGATCAGGAGGAAATCAAGGGCTTCCTCGCCTGGCTGCTGGACAACCATTTCACCTTCCTCGGTTATGAGGAATTCAGCGTGGTCGAGGAAGGCGAAGGCGGGCGGGTGCTGTATGTCGAGGATTCTCTGCTCGGCCTGTCGAAAAACATGCGCAGCGGACTGGCCCCCGCCGATCTGCACGTCGAAGCCGGTCCGCTGGCGTTTCTGCGTGAGCCGTGGCTGCTGTCGTTTGCCAAGGCAGCACGGCCCAGCCGGGTGCACCGGCCGGCCTATCCGGACTACGTTTCGCTGCGGGAAATTGACAGCAAGGGCAAGGTGGTCAAGGAATGCCGCTTCATGGGCCTGTTTACTTCATCGGCCTATACCGAGAGCGTGAAGAAAATCCCTTACCTGCGCGGCAAGGTTGCCGAGATTGCCCGGCGTTCGGGTTTCGACAGCAAGGGTCATCTGGGCAAGGACCTCGAACAGGTGCTGGAAGTACTGCCGCGCGATGACCTGTTCCAGACCCCGGTCGACGAGCTGTACGCCACGGCGATCAGCATCGTGCAGATCCAGGAGCGCAACAAGCTGCGCCTGTTCCTGCGCAGCGATCCTTACGGGCGCTTTGTCTATGCGCTGGCCTATGTGCCGCGCGATGTCTATTCCACGGAAACCCGGCTGAAGATCCAGCAGATCCTGATGGAGCGCCTGCAGGCTGCCGACTGTGAGTTCTGGACCTACTTTTCCGAGTCGCTGCTGGCGCGCGTGCAGTTCATCCTGCGCGTCGATCCGAAGAATCCGCTACAGATCGACCTGCCGCGGCTGGAACGTGAAGTCGTGCAGGCCTGCCGTTCGTGGAAGGACGAGTTTTCCGGGCTGATGATCGAAGGCCTTGGCGAAGCCCAGGGCATGCAGGTGCTCACCGAATTCCCCGGCGGTTTCCCCGCCGGCTATCGCGAGCGTTTCGAGCCGAACTCGGCAGTAGTGGACATGCAGCACCTGCTCAACCTGTCCGAGGACCGCCCGCTGGTGATGAGCTTCTACCAGCCACTGACCCAGGATGAACAGCAGCTGCACTGCAAGCTGTATCACATCGATACACCGCTGCCGCTGTCGGACGTGCTGCCGGTTCTGGAAAATCTCGGCTTGCGCGTACTGGGCGAGTTTCCCTACCGCCTGCGCCGCGCGGACGGCCGCGAGTACTGGATACACGACTTTGCCTTCACCACCGCAGCCGGCCTTGAGGTGGATATCCAGCAACTCAATGAAACCCTGCAGGATGCCTTTATCCATATCGTTGACGGCGCGGCGGAAAACGATGCCTTCAACCGCCTGGTGCTGACGGCGACCATGCCCTGGCGGGATGTGGCGCTGTTGCGCGCCTATGCGCGTTATCTCAAGCAGATTCGCCTGGGTTTCGATCTGGGCTATATCGCCAGTGCCCTGCTCAATCATGCGGATATCGCCAGCGAACTGGTGCGGCTGTTCAAGACACGCTTCTATCTGGCGCGGAAAATGACCGCCGAGGATCTCGAGGATAAACAGCAGAAACTCGAACAGGCGATTCTCGCCGCGCTGGACAACGTGGCGGTACTCAACGAGGACCGCATCCTGCGCCGCTACCTGGACCTGATCAAGGCAACCCTGCGCACCAACTTCTATCAGAACGATGCCCAGGGCCGGGCCAAGAGCTACTTCAGCTTCAAGCTCAATCCACGGGCCATTCCGGAAATTCCGCGGCCGGTTCCCAAGTACGAGATTTTCGTCTACTGCCCGCGGGTCGAGGGCGTGCACCTGCGCTTTGGCGATGTTGCCCGTGGCGGACTGCGCTGGTCCGATCGCGAGGAGGATTTCCGCACCGAGGTACTGGGTCTGGTCAAGGCGCAGCAGGTGAAGAATGCGGTGATCGTACCGATGGGCGCCAAGGGTGGCTTCATCCCACGGCGCATGCCGCTGGGCGGTTCGCGGGACGAGATCCAGGCCGAGGGGATTGCCTGCTACCGCATCTTCATCAGCGGTCTGCTGGATATCACCGACAACCTCAAGGAAGGCGCTGTGGTGCCGCCGGTCAACGTGGTGCGGCATGACCCGGATGATCCTTACCTGGTGGTGGCAGCCGACAAGGGCACCGCGACCTTCTCCGACATCGCCAACGGCATTGCCCTGGACTACGGCTTCTGGCTGGGTGATGCCTTCGCCTCGGGTGGCTCGGCCGGTTATGACCACAAGGGCATGGGGATTACCGCCAAGGGCGCCTGGGTCTCGGTGCAGCGGCTGTTCCGCGAGCGCGGCATTGATGTACAGAAGGACCTGACCACGGTGATCGGTATCGGTGACATGGCCGGTGACGTGTTCGGCAACGGCATGCTGTTGTCCGACAAGTTGCAGCTGGTGGCGGCCTTCAACCATATGCATATCGTCATCGACCCCAATCCGGATGCCGCCAGAAGCTTCGTCGAACGCAAGCGGCTGTTTGACCTGCCGCGCTCGAGCTGGGCGGATTACGATGCGTCACTGATTTCCGAGGGTGGCGGCATCTTCCTGCGCAGCGCCAAGAGCATCCCGATTTCGCCGCAGATGCAGGCGCGCTTCGACATCAGCGCCGACAAGCTGGCACCGACCGAACTGCTGCACGCCTTGCTCAAGGCGCCGGTTGATCTGTTGTGGAACGGCGGCATCGGTACCTATGTGAAGTCGAGCCGGGAGTCCCACGCGGATGTGGGCGACAAGGCCAACGATACCTTGCGGGTGAACGGCAACGAGTTGCGCGCCAAGGTGATCGGCGAGGGCGGCAACCTCGGCATGACCCAGCTCGGCCGGGTCGAATACGGCCTGCATGGCGGGTCCTGCAATACCGACTTCATCGACAACGCGGCGGGGGTTGATTGCTCCGACCATGAGGTCAACATCAAGATCCTGCTCAACGAAGTGGTGGCTGCCGGTGACATGACCGGCAAACAGCGCAATAAGCTGCTGGCCGAAATGACCGATACCGTGGGCAGCCTGGTGCTGGCCAACAACTACAAGCAGACCCAGGCCTTGTCGCTGGCACAGCGACTGGCGCAGAAGCGTCTGGGCGAATACAAGCGGCTGATGTCAGCGCTGGAAGCGGATGGCAAGCTGGATCGGGCGCTGGAATTCCTGCCCAACGATGAGGAACTCAACGAGCGTGCCGCTGCAGGCAAGGGGCTGACCCGGGCGGAGCTGTCGGTGCTGATTTCCTATAGCAAGATCGATCTCAAGCAAGCCTTGCTCAAGTCGAGTGTGCCGGACGACAAGTATCTGGCGCGCGAGATGCAAAGCGCCTTTCCGGAGCGCCTTACCAAAACCTTTGGCGAAGCCATGGGCCGTCACCGCCTGAAGCGCGAGATTGTCAGTACGCAGATTGCCAATGACCTGGTCAACCACATGGGCATCACCTTCGTACAGCGCCTCAAGGATTCGACCGGCATGAGTGCGGCCAATGTGGCCGGTGCCTATGTCATCGTCCGTGACGTATTCCGCCTGCATGACTGGTGGCAGCAGATCGAGGCACTCGACTATCAGGTGCCGGCGGAGTTGCAGCTGAGTCTGATGGATGAACTGATGCGTCTGGGCCGGCGTGCTACCCGCTGGTTCCTGCGTAGTCGCCGCAACGATCTGGACGTGGCCCGCGATGTGGCGCATTTCGCACCGAAAATATACGAGCTGGCAAATCAGCTGGATGATTTGCTCGATGGCCCTGCGCGTGCGCAGTGGGTTGCCGGCTACGAGGCTTATATCAGTGCCGGGGTGCCTGATGAGCTGGCGCGCGTGGTCGCCGGCGCCAGTCACCTGTACACCCTGTTGCCGATCATCGAAGCGGCGGATGTCACCGGTCAGGCTGCCACAAGCGTTGCAGAGACTTACCTCACGCTGGGACACCGGCTGGATCTTTCCTGGTACCTGCAGCAGATCAATTCCCTGCAGGTGGAAAACAACTGGCAGGCGCTGGCGCTGGAAGCGTTCCGCGATGATCTGGACTGGCAGCAACGTGCAATGACGGTTTCGGTACTGCAGATGCAGGATGCTTCACCGGATGTCGAACAGCGTATCGCTGCCTGGCTGAAGCACAATGACGTGGCCGTGGCTCGCTGGCGCTCGATGCTGGTCGAGTTGCGTGCGGCAACCGGCGCTGACTATGCCATGTATGCGGTGGCTAACCGTGAGCTGGTTGATCTGGCCCAGAGCGGCAATCACGGGTTGTGCATTCCCTGAGGCCGGGGCGCCGGGCAGTGGGTCAACTACTGCCCCGGGCGCTTATGCGTTGGCGCTGCTTGCCAGTTGGTGCAGGAACGCGCTGACGTCCGGTGCGCCTGCCAGTAACAGGCCCTCGCCGAGGGCAACGGCGTCGGTGTTGTGCTTGGGCAGCATGAGGAACTCGGTGGAGGTCTGGTAGCCCTTCAGGCTCAGGCGTGCATAGGGCAGCCCGGTGTCAACCAGCAGGCGCATGAAGTCGGCGTGGCTCCAGGCCTGCGCCGGCATGGCCAGTATGTGGTAGCTGATGTCGAGTGTTTTCAGCCCGCGCTGGCTGATCTGGTAGGTCGTGAGTTCGGCGGGCAGGTGGACTTCCATCTCGCGGCGCCGGGCATACACGATAGCGCTGGCAAAAGCCTCGGCTTGTTGTTCACCGCTCCAGAAGATGCGCTTGCCATGCCAGTTAGCCTGCCGCAGGTTGATCTGGTGACCGCGCAGGAAGTTCGGCAGAGGCAGGCTGATGGCTTTGACGAAATCCTTGTAGCTGATGATGCGTATCTGGCGCTGTGCCACACCGGCCAGATACTGCTCCAGGCTGGCGCAGGGTGGCAGATTGCCCTTGCTGCAGGTCAGGCCATCGATCTGGCGCAGATCAAAGGTTTCTATTTCTTCCGTGTGCCGCTCAATCAGACGCACCAGCACCGCATGGGCTGCGGATTTGTCGTCCTGCACCGGCCCGGACAGCGCACTGCGCGGTAATTCCGGCAGATCCTGCAGGGGTGCGCCACTGTTCCAGCAGATGCTCTCGGGAGGAATGGTCAGTGGCTCGAAAGGCAGTCGCAATTCCGCCGCGCGCTCCAGCAAATTGCGTGAAGACCTGCCGCTGAGGCCCAGTTTCTGGGTCAGATTGGCAAGTCTTGAGCTCATCGTAGGTGGTGGCGTGGCGCTCATGAACTGAGAGTTTCTCCTGCAGTACTTGCTTGATGTGCCAGAGAACCTTTTACCGCACAGGGATGGCAAAGCAGCTTGGCAGACTGATTTGCGCTGTCGAAAACATTGACGCCCGGTGGCTTACTGGAATGCTTGTCTGGATATTAAGCCAATTAATTGACTTTGTTGATTACCCTTTCAGTTTATTTTCTCCGCATCTGGCGGTGATTGATAAAAGTCAGCATAGCGCCCTGTTTATCCGGAATACTCGGCCTGATCGACGCTTTTTGACGATTGTGCAGTGATTTTCCGCAAACCCGCTGCCAGCAACAGGCTTGCCGGCGCTGGCTGCCTCGCCTGCAGCCCGGCTGCACGGCTATAATGGCCCCCTTCAAAATCGAGCCTGGCCCTTCCATGTATTCACTCGCGCGCAAGCTACTGTTCAAGTTATCCCCGGAAACCTCCCATGAGCTGTCGATCGACCTGATTGGTGCCGGAGGCAGGCTGGGGCTGAACGGTTTGCTGTGTCAGAAGCCGCGTTTGCCAGTAAAGGTCATGGGGCTGGAGTTTGCCAATCCGGTAGGCCTGGCCGCCGGTCTGGACAAGAACGGTGATGCAATTGACGGCTTTGCCCAGCTGGGTTTCGGCTTTATCGAAATCGGCACCGTCACGCCACGTCCGCAGCCGGGCAATCCCAAGCCACGCCTGTTCCGCCTGCCGGAAGCCACGGCGATCATCAATCGCATGGGTTTCAACAATCAGGGCGTTGATCACCTGCTGGCGCGGGTCAGGGCGGCCAGGTACAACGGGGTGCTGGGCATCAATATCGGCAAGAACTTCGATACGCCGGTCGAACGCGCCGTGGACGATTACCTGATCTGTCTGGACAAGGTCTACACCCATGCCAGCTATGTCACGGTGAATGTCAGTTCGCCGAATACGCCGGGGCTGCGCTCGTTGCAGTTTGGCGATTCGCTCAAGCAGTTGCTCGAAGCCCTGCGCCAGCGTCAGGAGGACCTGACGGCCGAACACGGCAAGCGGGTACCGCTGGCGATCAAGATCGCACCGGACATGACTGATGAAGAAACCGTCGAGGTTGCCCGTGCGCTGATCGAAACCGGCATGGATGCGGTGATCGCGACCAACACCACGCTCAGCCGGGCTGGCGTCGAGGGCTTGCAGTTTGCCGATCAGGCCGGTGGCCTGTCGGGTGCGCCGGTGCGTGAGCAGAGCAACCACGTGGTCAGGGTGCTGGCTGCAGAGCTGGCCGGCAGACTGCCGATCATTGCCGCCGGCGGCATCACCGAGGGCGGTCATGCAGCAGAAAAGATCGCTGCCGGTGCCAGTCTGGTACAGGTCTATTCAGGCTTTATTTACCGTGGTCCGGCGCTGATTGCCGAAGCGGTGGATGCCATTGCGGCGTTGCCGAAGCAGTAAGAATTGATTGTTGCGTCGGGTGGATAACGCCGCTTGCGGCTTATCCATCCTGTCACAAAGATGAAGCGCTGCTTTTGTGGGAGGGTCGCCCTCGGCCCGAGCTTTGTGCATGGGTGGGGAAGCTAGGCGGGCTTTATCGCGGCGAGTCGCCGCTCCCACTGGAGTGGTTTCAGTAGTCATAAAAAAGGGCTCCGCTTAGGAGCCCCTGGGCTTGCGCCCGCCGCCCGAGTGGGGCGTGCTGTGAAATCGGTGGTGTCCTGATCAGACAGCGTGAAGTTGATTCAAACGATGGATGCCGGCTGTACCGGTGAAACCGTCCCACTGGTCGCCACGACCTTCTCGCCAGCCGTTGATCCAGGCCTGACGGGCATTGGGATTGGTTAATGGACAAAGATCGCGGGATTTACCATGAACGCCATATTGATAACCGCGCAAAAAAGCTCTTTCTAATGGATCACGCTTAAGTCTTCTCATAGGGTACTGCCCTCGTATTTGACTGTTATGTGCCATTCACCCTCTGGCAGGGTCTGGTGGTAAGCCAGTGGAGTTTGCAGCCGGCGTTGCGAAACTCCAGCCCAGCAGCATTGCGCTGACGGGTTAAGCTGATTTCTAACCAATGCCGGCGAGCAATGGAATGACCGATTTGTAATAAAAGGGTTCTGCTTAAGGCCTGAGACGCTATTTATGCCGCTGGCCTGCGGCGATAGTTCAGCGCAAGCACCGATGGTTCGGGAGTTTGCGTCGCGCTGGTGGATAATGTGCAGACTTTGCTCTGGCGTATTGCCCGGCACTGATTCCGACGAAGGGTCATTAGCATCCCTGGTCACACTTTTTTTGATCCTGCTGCTGCGCTAGCCGGATATGACTGCCTCAGGCACTGGAAGACAAAATGTCGGACCGCATCGAACTGATTCTTACCTGCCCGAAAAGCCTCGAAGGGCTGTTGCTTGAAGAAGCAACTGCTCTGGGCCTGCAGGACGCGCGCGAACAGACGGCGGCGATCCGTGGTTTCGCCGACATGCAGACGGCCTACCGCCTGTGCCTGTGGTCGCGGCTGGCGAATCGCGTGCTGCTGGTGCTCAAGCGCTTTCCGGTGGTGGATGCGCAAAGCCTGTACGAGGGCGTGCTGGAAGTGGACTGGTACGAGCACATGCTGCCCAGCAGCACGCTGGCGGTGGAGTTCAGCGGCATGGGTTCGGGCATCGACAACACCCACTTCGGCGCGCTGAAGGTCAAGGATGCGGTGGTCGACAAACTGCGCACCGCCAGTGGCGAACGGCCCAGTGTAGAGAAGCTCAATCCGGACCTGCGCATTCACCTGCGCCTGGACCGTGGCGAGGCGATTCTGTCGATCGACCTCTCCGGGCACAGCCTGCACCAGCGCGGCTACCGTCTGCAGCAGGGTGCCGCGCCGCTCAAGGAAAACCTCGCGGCGGCGATCCTGATCCGTGCCGGCTGGCCGAAGCTGGCCGCCGAAGGCGCCGCGCTGGCCGACCCGATGTGCGGCGTCGGCACCTTTCTGGTCGAGGCGGGAATGATCGCCGCCGACATCGCACCCAACCTGAAACGTGAACTCTGGGGCTTCACCCACTGGCTCGGTCATGTGCCGGCGCTCTGGAGCAAGCTGCATGCCGAGGCCAGCGAACGGGCAGCGGCCGGGCTGGCCCGACCGGCGTCGTGGATTCGTGGCTATGAAGCCGACCCGCGGCTGATCCAGCCGGCGCGCAACAACATCGAGCGGGCCGGATTGAGCCACTGGATCAAGGTCTATCAGGGCGAACTGGCGACTTTCGAACCGCATACCGACCAGAACCAGAAGGGCCTGGTCGTGTGCAATCCACCTTACGGCGAACGTCTGGGCGATGAAGCCAGCCTGCTCTATCTCTATCAGCATCTGGGCGAGCGCCTGCGTCAGGCCTGTCTGGGCTGGGACGCGGCGGTGTTTACCGGGGCACCGGAACTGGGCAAGCGCATGGGCCTGCGCAGTCACAAGCAGTATGCGTTCTGGAACGGTGCGCTGCCGTGCAAGCTGCTGCTGTTCAAGGTGCAGCTGGAGCAGTTCGTCACCGGTGAGCGGCGTCCGGCCGAGCGTCCGGCAGTCACGGACACTGCTCCGGCCGAGCCTCGCGAGCAGCCTGCCGCGCCGCTGTCACAACAGGCGCGCCTGTCCGAAGGCGGGCAGATGTTTGCCAACCGCCTGCAGAAAAACCTCAAGCAACTGGGCAAGTGGGCGCGCAAGGAAGGCGTGCAGTGCTACCGCCTGTACGACGCCGACATGCCCGAATACGCCGTGGCGGTGGATCTGTATGGCGACTGGGTGCATGTGCAGGAATATGCTCCGCCGCGCAGTATCGATCCGGAGAAGGCACAGACGCGCCTGCTCGACGCACTGGCGGCGATCCCGGTGGCGCTGGGCATTGCCTCGGACAAGGTGGTGATCAAGCGCCGCGAACGCCAGTCCGGCACCCGCCAGTACCAGAGGCAGGGCACCCAGGGCAATTTCCTCGAAGTGCAGGAGGGCGGGGTCAGGCTGCTGGTCAATCTGACCGACTATCTGGATACCGGCCTGTTTCTCGACCACCGCCCGCTGCGCCTGCGTATCCAGCGCGAGGCGGCCGGCAAGCGCTTCCTCAACCTGTTCTGCTACACGGCTACCGCCACCGTGCACGCGGCAAAAGGCGGCGCGCGCACGACCACCAGTGTCGATCTGTCCAATACCTATCTGGACTGGGCGCGGCGCAACCTGTCGCTCAACGGTTTTTCCGACAAGCAGAAGCTTGAACAGGGCGATGTGATGGCCTGGCTGGCCGCCGATCGCGGCGAGTACGAACTGATCTTTATCGACCCGCCGACCTTTTCCAACTCCAAGCGGGTCGAGGGCGTGTTCGATGTGCAGCGCGATCAGGTGCAACTGATCGACCTGGCCATGGCGCGGCTGGCACCGGGCGGCGTGCTGTATTTCTCCAACAACTTCCGCAAGTTCGAACTGGATGCGGGATTGCTGACGCGCTATCAGGTCGAGGACATCAGCGCTGCGACGCTGGATCCGGATTTCGCGCGGAATCCGAAGATTCACCGCGCGTGGCGGTTTCAGGGGTGAGGTTTTAGCGGATTGGTAATCCGTGGCTTTTTTGTTATTTGCCTGGCCGATTATCGATGTTGATTGATGGTTTCTGTTGCGCCCCGCCGGGCGCCTCACTTTTCTTTGCTTGTGCAAAGCAAAGTAAGCAAAAGAAACACACCCCGGCATCCGGGTCGCGCTGCGCACGACTTCCCTCACTTCGGTGCCGTTCCGAGGGTCGTCTCGAAGGGCCATCCATGGCCCATCGTTCCTCATTTGGCATCCATGCCAAATGCCCCTCTGCACGGCACCTGCGTTCGGCCTCCTGATGGGGACGGTCCGACTACCGAAACTCTGCATTTCCAACGCACCAGTGTCTGGCATGCACGGACGGATAGTCCCGTCAGGAGGGTGAGTGGAATCGGTGTGGAAGGGGTTGAGCGACATGGATGTCGCGAGAGCTGCGATGGGCCAGGGACGGCCCTTCGCAGCGTGCCCCTGGAGCGCCGATGCAGCGAACGAACCCGGAACGTAGCGCAGCGTAGGTCCGGGCCGTATGTCGGGTGCGTTTTCTCTTTGCTTACTTTCTCTTTGCGCAAACAAAGAGAAAGTGAGGCGCCGTGCAAGGCGCAATCGGTAGCCGAGAGCCGAGGAAAGCGCTGCGGTCTGGCTCACGCCAAATGCCAAACCAATAAAATCAGCAGCGGATTACCAATCCGCTGCATACCTGCCTGCGCCGCAGCCGGCTACTTCTTCTTCGGCTGATACCACAGATCAGTCAGGAACAGATCGAGTGTCGCGGACGCGCCCCAGGGCCGTGGGTCGTTGAGCATGGCCACCACCGCCCAGGTCTGGCCATTGCGGTCGCGGCTGAAGCCGGCAATTGCCCGCACGTTATTCAGGGTGCCGGTCTTGATATGCGCCTGGCCGAGCATGGGCGTATTGCGCAAGCGCTTGCGCATGGTGCCGTCCATGCCGACCAGCGGCAGTGATGCGGTGAACTCTGCGGCATACGGGCCATTCCAGATATCCTGCAGCACCAGGGACAGCTCGTTGGCCGAGATACGTTCGTTGCGCGACAGGCCCGAGCCGTTCTCCATCACCAGCTGGTCGGGGTTGATGCCCTTGCTCCGCATCAGTTGCTTGATCGCGCGCTGGGCAGCCTGGGCATCGTCCTGGTCGGCGCTGGTGCGCGCCTTGGCGCCGATACTGAGGAACAACTGCCGGGCCATGGTGTTGTTGCTGTATTTGTTGATGTCACGAATGATTTCAACCAGATCCGGCGAGGAGGCGCTGGCCAGCAGGGTTGCCTGCTTGGGTACCGTGCCCTGACGATCCTTGCCGAGAATCTTGCCGCCCAGCTCCTGCCAGATTGCCCGCACCGCACCGGCGGCATAGTTGGCATGGTCGAACAGCGAGATGTAGCTTTGCGAGCTGCAGCCGGCGTTGATCTTGCCGGTGACAATCAGGGTAATGCCGTCAAACTCGCTCACCGGGTTGTAGCGCACATCCGGCCAGCCGGGGCACTTGGCCCGCTTGAGCAGTTTCACCCGGTTGTCGATGCGCACCTTGGCCATCGGCGGCTCCAGTGAAACGCTGATCTTGTCGTCCTCGGCACGGGTGATGATGCGTACGGCTTTCAGATTGACCAGCAAGGAATCCGGGCCGACCAGGTACGGCTTGTTCTTGTCGCCACCGTCATCATTGAAGGCGCTGTGCGCGGGCTGGATGAAGTAGCTGCGGTCGACTACCAGGTCGCCGGTAATCTGCTGCACGCCATTGGCGCGCAGATCGCGCATCAGCAGCCAGAGTTTTTCCAGATTCAGCTTGGGGTCGCCGCCGCCCTTGAGATAGAGGTTGCCATTGAGTACGCCGTTGCGTAGCACGCCATCGGAGTAAAATGCGGTTTTCCAGGTATAGGTCGGGCCGAGCAGTTCCAGAGCGGCCCAGCTGGTCACCAGTTTCATGGTGGAAGCCGGATTCATCGGTTTGTCGGCATTGATCGCCGTGGTGGTTCCGCTGCCGGTCAGGGGGACCAGCATCACGCCCAGCGAGTCGCGGCCAATCTTGTTGGCAGTCAGTGCTTTCTGCACCTGGGTCGGGATGCTGCTGCTTACCGCAGCCACGGCCGGGATGGACAGCGGCAGCAGCAGGCAGGCCAGTGCCAGCTGGCGTAGAGGTCTTGAAGTGAAGGACGTGGCAAGGATGGAGATCACTGAATCAGGCTTCCTGCGGGGCGGTTGAAGAAATGCAGGGCATTATGCCCCAAGGCCGGAGCAAAAGGTTCTCCGGCGGCGTGTGAAGGCCAGGGTTTGCGCGCAAATCAGCCAACTGTTGCGGGCGGCAGGACGGCTAAACTGTTAGAGTGCCGGCCACCGTTACCGCACCGCACTCAAGAGGAACCTTTCATGGCTACCAATCGCTCCCGCCGCATGCGCAAGAAGCTCTGTGTCGACGAATTCCAGGAATTGGGTTTCGAACTCAACCTGAATTACCCCGATGACCTGGCCGACGAGGCCATCGAAGCCTTTCTCGACCAGTTCATCGACATGATCGCGGACAACGAGCTGGGTTATGTCGGTGGTGATGACTACGGGTTTGTCTGCCTCGGCAAGCGCGGCTCGGTGTCAGCCGAACAGCGCGCGACAGTCGAAGCCTGGCTCAAGGGCCGCAGCGAACTGAGCAGCTTCGAGATAAGCCCGCTGATGGATGTCTGGTATCCGGACAAGCCGATCAACGAGGCCTGATTCCGGCGCCTGATCTGCAAGCCTTGCGGTAATGCACAAGGCCCGAACCCTTGACCGGGTTCGGGCCTTGTGCATTCTGGCGATTGCCGCGGACTGGATCAGCAGCTTGATGGCTGGTTCATGGCTGTTGCGCAAGCTTGTCGAAGTCGCTGGCCGCGTGGCGTTCGGGTAGCCGCTCGTGGTCTTCGCCCCAGGTGCGGTTGACCATGCGCCCGCGTTTTACTGCCGGACGTGCGGCGATTGCCTGCGCCCAGCGCTGCACGTTTTTGTAGTCCTGTACCTGCAGGAATTCGCCGGCGCTGTACAGGCCGCCCAGAACCAGCACGCCATACCAGGGCCAGACGGCGATGTCGGCAATGCTGTAGTCGTCACCAGCAAGGTAGGTATTTTCCGCCAGATGGCGGTCCAGGACATCCAGCTGGCGTTTGACCTCCATGCTGAAGCGGTCGATCGCGTACTCGATCTTGATCGGCGCATAGGCGTAGAAGTGACCGAAGCCGCCGCCGAGGAATGGTGCGCTGCCCATCTGCCAGAACAGCCAGTTCAGCGTTTGCGCACGGATAGCCGGATCCTCGGAGAGGAACGCGCCGAATTTTTCCGCCAGATACAGCAGCATCGAGCCTGATTCGAACAGGCGGGTGGGGGTGGCGGTGCTGTGATCCATCATTGCCGGAATCTTCGAGTTCGGATTCACCGCGACGAAGCCGCTGGAAAACTGCTCGCCTTCCATGATGTTGATCAGCCAGGCATCGTACTCGGCGCCGCTATGGCCCAAAGCCAGCAACTCCTCGAGCATCACCGTCACTTTCACGCCGTTGGGGGTTGCCAGCGAATACAGCTGGAACGGGTGCTTGCCCACCGGCAGCGCCTTGTCATGGGTGGGGCCGGCAATCGGCCGGTTGATGCTGGCAAATTTGCCGCCGCTGCTCTTGTCCCAGGTCCAGATGGCGGGAGGCGTGTAAGTCGAAGCATTTTCCATGGTGGATTCCTGTATCGAGTCTTTCTGTTGCGGAGGATTGGAGTATAGGGGCGCGCAGGTCGTCAGGCTGGTTGGGTTTGCCAATATTGCCGGGGCGATCTCAAGCTCCCCAGCGTTGAAGTATCTGTTCGGCGAGACTGCCGAGTTCTGCAGCGACCAGCTCCGGAGCCGGCACGCCCGCAGCCGGCAGCAGCGCGTTGCCGGGTCGGGTCAGCAGTGCCGCATGACATCCGGCCGCCTGGGCACCCAGCGTATCCCATAAATGACAGGCAATCAGGCATAGATCCGGCGTGGCCACGCCCAGGGCCTGCGCCACATGCTGGTAGGTTTCGGGTGCCGGCTTGAATTGGCCAACCGCCTCGACGCTGAAGGACTGCTCGAAGAATTCGCCTAATCCGGCACGCTCAAGCGGCGTCGGTGAGGCGGCACTGGCCGAGTTGCTCAGGGTCACCATGCGCAAACCGGCAGCACGCAGGCGGCTGAGTGCCGGCACGACATCCGGGTGCGCCGGCATGCTGCCCATCAGGGTTTTCAGCTCGGCAATATCGCTGTCACCGAGCGGCTGCTCATGGATGGTTGCGAGCATGCGCAGCGTGCCCACGGCCAGTTCGCCGAAGGGGCTGTACAGCCCGGCGAGGGTCATGCTCTGCGAGTAGAGAATCAGCTGCGCGAACCACTCGCGCAGAACCGCCCGATTGCCGAACAGGCGCTCGAACAGCGGTTCCAGGCTGGTGATATCGAGCAGCGTTTCGTTGACGTCGAATACCAGGATCGGCACGGTTTTTTGCGTAGCCATGATTGACCTCTGTGTTCCTGTGCAAGCGGGCGAGCGATGAAAAGGCTCCTGCGGGGGTGCCCGGAGTAGTCTGCTGTGCTTGCTATGCTTTTGCGCATGTTACAGGCTGATCAGCATTTCTTTCCCCGGTGAATGGAGTCAAATAGGTGTTATCTATCTTCAGCCCGCGTCCTCACCGGTTTACCCGCTTCGTGCTGATAGCCGCCGCAGCCATCCTGACTGCCTGCAATAATCCGCCGGCCAGCAGCAGTTTGCCCCTTGCCCCGGAAAGCGCCTCAGGTTACCGCAGCGACATGCCGTTGCGGTACGCCAGGCAGCATATGGCGGCTGCGGCCAATCCGCTGGCAGCCGAGGCGGGCCGCGACATGCTGCGCCAGGGCGGTTCGGCTATCGATGCCGCGATTGCCATGCAGGCGGTGCTTACCCTGGTCGAACCGCAGTCATCGGGAATCGGCGGTGGTGCCTTTATCCTGCTCTGGGACGGCAAGACCGTGCAGGCCTATGACGGCCGTGAAACGGCGCCGGCGGCAGCTACCGGGTCACTGTTTCTCAACGCCGACGGCACGCCGATGACTTTCCCGCAGGCGCAGATCGGCGGGCGTTCGGTCGGTACGCCGGGTGTGTTGCGCGCGCTGGAAATGGCCCACCGACAGCATGGTCGTCTGCCCTGGGCGCAGCTGTTCGAGCCGGCCATTCGCCTGGCCGAAGAGGGCTTTCCAATTTCTCCCCGATTGCATGACCTGCTCGCTGCCGATCCGTATCTGGCCGGTTCGCCAGACATGGCGGCCTACTTCCTGAATAGCGATGGCTCGGTCAAGGCGGTCGGTAGCGTTCTGAAAAACCCGGCATTGGCCGGCGTGCTGCAGCGCATCGCCACGGAGGGGCCGGATGCCCTGTACTCAGGCGCCATTGCCGAGGAAATCGTCAGCAAGGTGCAGGGCCATGCCAACCCCGGCGGTCTGTCACTGGCTGACCTGCAAAACTACCGCGCCAAACAGCGCACGCCGCTGTGCACCGACTACAAACAATGGCAAGTCTGCGGCATGCCGCCGCCGACCTCGGGCGGCATCGCCGTGGCACAGATTCTCGGCATCCTGCAGGCCCTCGAAGCGCGCGATCCGCGTTATGCCCTGGCACCGCTTCTGCCGCAGAAAACCGCTCTGCCTGCCGGTAGCCAACCGCCGGCCGAGGCGGTGCACCTGATTGCCGAGGCCGAGCGTCTGGCCTATGCGGACCGTGCGCTGTATGTGGCCGACAGCGACTTCGTGCCGGTGCCGGTCGCCGGCCTGGTGTCCCCGCAGTATCTGGCCCAGCGCGCAGCGCTGATCGGTGCGCGCAGCATGGGCAAGGCCGAGCCCGGCAATCCGCCGGGCGCCACACTGGCCTATGCGCCGGACCGCTCGCCGCTGCGCATCTCGACCTCGCAGGTGGTGGCGGTAGACGATCAGGGCGGTGCGGTATCGATGACCACCACCGTGGAATCGGCGTTCGGCGCGCACCTGATGGTGCAGGGCTTCATGCTCAACAACCAGTTGACCGATTTCTCCTTTATTCCCGTGGAGAACGGCCTGCCGGTTGCCAACCGCGTCGAACCGGGCAAACGCCCGCGCTCGTCGATGGCGCCGACGCTGATTTTCCAGCGCGACAGCGGCGAACTGCTGGCTACTGTCGGTTCGCCCGGCGGCTCACAGATCATCGAGTACGTGGCCAAGGCGGTGATCGGCATGCTCGACTGGCAGCTCAACCCGCAAGCGGCCATCGACCTGCCCAATTTCGGCAGCCGCAACGGCCCGACCGAGCTGGAGCAAGGCCAGTTCACCCCGGCACTGCAGCAGGCGTTAAAAGCCATGGGCCATGCGGTGGTGGACATGGAGATGACCAGCGGCACCCAGGCGATAGTGCGGGTGCGTGATGCGCAGGGGAAGGCGAGCTGGGTCGGTGGTGCCGACCCGCGACGCGAAGGCGAAGCCCTGGCGGATTGATTTATACCGGCTGAAGCATCAGGCCTGATCCGGCGCGGGCGCGAGCAGGCGGTTTGCCAGCTGAGCCGGCCGGCATATTCCGGCCAGCAGCTGACGCCAGTGCTAGTTGCCCGGGTATTCGGCGACCACTTGTTCCTCGCCCGAGGCGGTCAGGCCAATCACCTCGTAGGCCTGTACGACCCCGCCGGCTTCCATGCCCGGCGAGCCTTTGGGCATGCCCGGCACCGCGAGCCCGAGCAGATCATTGCGCCTGGAAAGTTCGATGACCTGAGCGGCCGGCACATGGCCTTCGACAAACTTGCCGTTGATCACCCCGGTATGGCAAGACGCCAGACGGTAAGGCACGCCTAGCCCTTGCTTGACGGCGCTCATGTTGTCCTCGACATGGTCGATGACATGGAAGCCGTTGTCTTCCAGATGGCGTATCCAGCTCTTGCAGCAACCGCAATTGGCGTCGCGGTGCACATCGATGGTCAGTGGTTCGGCAGCTTGCGCGGTGGGCAGCAGGAGCAGGGTGCTTAGCGCCAGCAGGCGCAGTAGAGTGCTGTTAATTGTCGTGTGCATGGGCGT
Source organism: Pseudomonas pohangensis (assembly GCF_900105995.1). Taxonomy (NCBI): domain Bacteria; kingdom Pseudomonadati; phylum Pseudomonadota; class Gammaproteobacteria; order Pseudomonadales; family Pseudomonadaceae; genus Pseudomonas; species Pseudomonas pohangensis. The sequence continues at coordinate 841,243 of NZ_LT629785.1, forward strand.
TCCCGTTGATGTTGAAGTGGATTTTGCCAGTTACGGCAGCTTCGGCTGCAGACCGCGCAATGTCCAGTGCGTGCAGGCCGCAGATAAACAGCGGGTGGCGGCTCAGAACCACAAGCGTACGCCAGCCACGAAGCGTGCCTCGCTGCTGTCGCCGCCTTCGTCGCGGACATAGTCAGCCGTGTTGCCGTAGGCCTTGCTCCAGCTCACGCCGATATAGGGCGCGAACTGGCGGACGATTTCATAGCGCAGGCGCAGGCCCAGATCGAGGTCGGCAAGCCCCGAGCCGTAGCTACGGGAGGGGTCGTTCTTGCCATGGAAATTGGCCTCGGCGCGCGGCTGCAGAATCAGGCGGTTCGTCAGCAGGATGTCGTATTCGCTTTCCAGTCGGGCAGCAGTCTGGCCGTTCTCGCCAATATAGGCGGTGGCTTCTGTTTCCAGTTTGTACAGCGCCATGCCCTGAATGCCGATGGCGCCCCAGGTTTGTGGCGCGCCGGGTTTGAAGTCCTGACGCACGCCGAGCACGCTTTCCCACCAGGGACTGATGGCATGGCCCCAGAAGGCCTGTACTTCGGCACCTTCGGTGGTGCCGTTGCTGCGCTCACCTTCGGAGCGCCACCACAGACGGTCAATGTCACCACCCACCCAGCCCGAAGCATTCCAGGCCAGAACGCTGCCTGCATCGGCATGCTGGTATTCGAGCTGGTCAAACAGAACCAGGCTGTTGATGCCGTTGCCGTGCATCTGATGGTCGTGGACCTCGGGGAAGGCTGCCGCACGGTCCGCCCCGGTGACCGGCGGGATCGGTGTGCGGCTTTCACTGGTGGGCGGCGCTGCGTCATGCTGCATCTGGCTGTGATCCATGCTGCTGTGGTCCATGGCGGGCACGGGTACTTCATCCATCTGCATTGCACTGTGATCCATGGCGGCGTGATCCATGGTTTCGGCCATTGCCGGCCAGGCGCTGGTCAACGCAGCGCTGAACAGCAGGGCAAGACCCGGCTGGAGCGGGGTTTTACTGAAAAATCCCATGTTTGAAATTCTCACGTGTCCACCCGTATTTCACGGAACATGCCCATTTCCATGTGCAACATCAGATGGCAGTGGTAGGCCCAGCGACCCAGGGCATCGGCGGTGACCCGGTAACTGCGTTTGCTGCCCGGCGGCATGTTGATGGTGTGTTTGCGCAGCATGAAGTTGCCGTGTTCGTCCTCCAGATCACTCCACATGCCGTGCAGGTGGATCGGGTGGGCCATCATGGTGTCGTTGACCAGGGTGATGCGCAGCCGCTCACCGTACTTCAGGTGCAGCGGCTGCGCATCGGCGAAGCTGATGCCATTGATCGACCAGGCATAGCGCTCCATGTGCCCGGTCAGGTGCAATTCGATGGTGCGCCCCGGCTGGCGGCCGTCCGGGTCGGGGAAGCTGCTGCGCAGATCGGCATAGGTCAGCACTTTGCGGCCGTTGTTGCGCAGGCCGATGCCCGGGTCATCCAGTTTGGCGGTGGGCAGCATGGTCAGCATATCCACCAGCGGGTTGTCGTACTCGGAGGCCGGGTGAGTCTGCATGGCCGGCATGTTGCTGTGATCCATGCCCTGCATCTGGCTGTGGTCCATCCCCGCCATCGCGCCGTGATCCATGCCCATATCGGACATCAACAGTTCCGGACGCGGGTCCAGCTCCGGTACGGCGGCATCCAGTCCGTGGCGCACCGCCAGGGTGCCGCGGGCATAGCCGCTGCGATCCATCGACTGGGCGAATACGCTGTAGGCCTGGGCATCCGCCGGCTCGACTATGACGTCGTAGGTTTCCGCCACGGCGATGCGCAACTCGTCGACGCTGACCGGCCTGACGTACTGGCCATCGGCAGCGACCACAGTCATTTTCAGGCCGGGAATGCGGACGTCGAAGTAGCTCATGGCCGAGCCGTTGATCAGGCGCAGGCGCAACTTCTCTCCCGGTTTGAACAGGCCGGTCCAGTTGCTGTTCGGGCTCTGCCCGTTGAGCAGGTAGGTGTAGGTGGAACCGCTGACATCGGCCAGATCGGTCGGGCTCATGTTCATTTCGGCCCACATCAGCCGCTCGGCCATGGTGGCGTCCCAGCCCTTGTCACTGACCGCATTGATAAAGTCGCCGACAGTGCGCTGGTGATGGTTGTAGTAGTCCGACTGCTTCTTCAGCCTGGCGAGGATATTCGCCGGTTGCTCATCGCTCCAGTCGGTGAGCATCAGCACGTGCTCGCGGTCGTAGCTGAACGGTTCGGGTTCTCTGGCGTCGATCACGATCGCGCCATACACGCCGACCTGCTCCTGCAAGCCGGAGTGGCTGTGATACCAGTAGGTGCCGTTCTGCCGGACCTTGAAGCGGTATTCGTACATGCCGTTCGGGGCAATGCCGTTGAAGCTCATGCCCGGCACGCCATCCATGTTGGCCGGCAGGAGGATGCCGTGCCAGTGAATAGAGGTGTCTTCCTGCAGCCGGTTGCGCACACGCAGGGTCACCGTGTCGCCCTCGCGCCAGCGCAGGATCGGTCCCGGCATGCTGCCGTTGACCGTCATCGCGGTGCGCGCCGCGCCGGTGATATTGACCGGGGTTTCACCGATGAATAATTCGAACTCGCTGCCGCGCAGTTCCTGCGCCAGCAGGGCCGGGCTCGCCGCCCAGGCCGGCAGGCGCCAGACGCCCAGCCCGCCCAGCAGGCTGCTGGCGGCCAGGCCTTTGACGAAGGTGCGTCTTGAAGTCTTGCTGTGCATGGATAGCTGCTGTCCTGTCCGCTCCGGGGCGGATTGCAGGATCAACCTTTACCCCGTGGCAAGGTCAAGGGGCAGGCCGCTTGCAGTTGCTGCCGGATGTTGCGCGCCTGATCAGGCTTTTCCATAGCGTATATGCAGAAGCCTGATCAGTGCAGCGAAGTCCCTTACATCGGGCTGGAACGTCCGGTCATCTCGCGGGCCATCTCGGTGGCGTAGCTGTCGGTCATGCCGGCGATGAAATCGATCATGCGCATGAACGAGCGGTGCAGTGGCCACTGCGGGTCCGGTGCACTGTTGCCGAGCAGGTCGAGGATGCGCCGGTGCTTGAACGACGGCGTACGCCCGCCGTGCTGTTCCAGCGCGGCGCCGCAGAAGGCGTTGAGCAGGATTTCCAGGGTGGTATAGGCGCCGATCTCGTGCAGCGTCTTGCGCTTGTCCTGGAAGATCTTCTGCCGCGCCATGCCCTTGGCCTGTTGCACGCAGCGCTGCGCCGGGCCGTGCATGTGCTCGACCAGATCACCCTTGAGGTCGCCACGCAGCAGGCTGTCCTGCTGTTCGACAAAGGCTTCGGCGGCGGCGTTGGTCAGGTGCTCGATGGCCTTGCCACGCAGGATTGCCAGTTTGCGCCGGCGTGAGTCGTCAGGGCCGAGCAGGCGATAGGTTTCCGGCAGGTCGTCACCGACCAGATCGAGCAGCAGCGCCTCGACCTCGGGGTATTCCAGCAGCTCCATTTCCAGGCCGTCTTCCAGATCGATCAGGCCGTAGCAGATGTCGTCGGCGGCCTCCATCAGGTATACCAGCGGATGGCGTGCCCAGCGTTGCGGCTCGAGTTGCGGCAACTGCAGTTTTTGTGCGATCTGTTCCAGCAGCGGCAGTTCGCTCTGGTAACAGCCGAACTTGTGCTTCTTGTAGCCCAGTGCATCGGCATGCCGCGCCGTCCACGGGTACTTCAGGTAGGTGCCGAGGGTGGCGTAGGTCAGCCGGGTGCCGCCATCGAACTGGTGGTATTCCAGCTGGGTAAGTACGCGGAAGCCCTGGGCGTTGCCTTCGAAGTTGAGGAAGTCATCGCGTTCGACCGCGCTCATGGCATCCAGCCAGCCCTTGCCGGCGGCCTGCTGGAACCAGTGGCGAATGGCATCTTCGCCGGAATGACCGAACGGCGGGTTGCCGATGTCGTGGGCCAGACAGGCGGACTGCACGATCACTCCCAGATCGGTGGGTGCGCACCAGTCGGGCAGTTCGCTGCGCAGGTTTTCCCCCACGCGCATGCCCAGCGAGCGGCCGACACAGGCGACTTCCAGCGAATGGGTCAGGCGCGTGTGGATGTGATCATTGCTGGACACCGGGTGCACCTGGGTCTTGCGCCCCAGACGGCGGAAGGCGCCGGAGAAGATGATGCGGTCATGATCCTTGTGGAACGGGCTGCGGCCCAGTTCTTCCGGGCTGTGTACGGGCTTGCCGAGGCGTTCGCGGTTGAGCAGGGTTTGCCAGTCCAAGGTGTGTTCTCTTGATCGGGGGAGGGTGGTGTGCAGTGCGTTGCGGTCAGTTTGGCTGGCCCTGGCTGCCATGCATTGCCTGGGCGTTGAGTTGCTGTTGCAGCTGTGGTTCGAGTTTGCGGCGCTGTTCGACCAGTGCTTCCCAGAAGCGCCAGACCTGCTCGGGGTAGGCAGCATAGAACTTGTGGGTCACCGGCACATACCAGTCGGTTCTGAACAGCGGAATGGGCAGCAACTGCAATTGTGCCTGCAGACCGTTCTGGTTGATCAGTGCCCGCGCGGTCAGTTCTTCCAGCACGTAGCCATCAAGGCGATGGTGGACAATCATTTTCAGCGCCGCTTCCGGGCGGATATTGCTGCTCTGCAGTACGCCCAGCTGGTTCAGGCGATCATTGGCCAGATGGCCCAGTGGTGCGCCCAGACCGTTTTGCAGGTTGTGAAAACTGTTGCCGTCCCAGCCGAGCGGACTGTCACTGGCGACGATGATCGCGTAGCTGACTGCCCAGTCGGAAAATGCCGGATCGCTGCCGCCCGCAATGTTGCGATCGGGGCCGGGGTAGCGTGCCCAGCTTTCGCGCTGCGGCGTCCAGGCAGCCGGCAGAATGGCGTCGGCGATATTCTTCTGCATATCGCTCATGCAGCGGTTCCACGGCCGCCGGTACAGTTCCAGGCTAAAGCCGGCGGCGTTGGCCGCGGGAATCACCAGTTGTTCGATGATCAGTCCCGGATTGCTTGGCGGAACCTGATCGGCGCCATTGAAATAGGGCTGAAATTCAGCTGCCTCATAGCACATGCGCATTTTCGGCGTTTCGGCCAGAGCGGCGAACGGCGGGAAAAGCATGGCTGCGGCGAGCAGATGCAGTAAACGCTTGTGCATGGGCGTTCTGGTCTGGAGGCTGACGACTGAGCTTTGTCGATTCCTGCAGTGCTGTCCAGCGCAACCGGCATTTATTCACGGGAATCGTCACATTTTCCAGTCAGCTGGTACAGCGCTTGCAATGCCATGGTGCGTTATTTGGCCCTTATGCCCTGATCAGGAGCGTTGCGAGTTTTTCGGGCAGTCTGGGGCTTCATCTAACTGATTGATTCTGAAGTGATTTAGAAAATTTTCTGGCGAATACAGCGGGTTGCGCTGGCAAGCACTTCGACTGGCGTGCTGTTGATTTGCCGAATTTCTGCTGTCTTGTGGTGCGTTTGCCCTGGCAGCGACCCAATTTGGTGCTTTCCCGTAACAAGGAGTCCTGAGTAGCAATGGAAAACCTCAATAGTGCCGTGGAAACCCTGGTCCACAGCTCCAATACCCTGTTCATCCTGCTCGGTGCCATCATGGTGCTGGCCATGCATGCGGGTTTTGCCTTTCTCGAAGTGGGCACCGTGCGCCACAAGAATCAGGTCAACGCCCTGTCGAAGATCCTCACCGACTTTGCCGTGTCCACCCTGGCCTACTTCTTTATCGGCTACTGGATCGCCTACGGGGTGACCTTCCTCGAGCCTGCGGCGGTTCTGACTGCCGGCAATGGCTACTCGCTGGTCAAGTTCTTTTTTCTGCTGACCTTTGCCGCGGCAATCCCGGCGATCATCTCCGGCGGCATTGCCGAGCGTGCCCGTTTCGGCCCGCAGGTGTGCGCGACGGTGCTGATCGTGGCCTTCATCTATCCGTTCTTCGAGGGCCTGATGTGGAACGGCAACTTCGGCTTGCAGGACTGGCTGGCCGCGCGCTTCGGCTTTGCCTTCCATGACTTTGCCGGTTCGGTGGTGGTGCATGCCATGGGTGGCTGGCTGGCACTCGGTGCAGTAATGCTGCTGGGCAGGAGGGATGGGCGTTATCGCGAAGGGCGTCTGGTGGCCTTTGCGCCATCGAATATCCCGTTCCTGGCGCTGGGTTCGTGGATCCTGATCGTCGGCTGGTTCGGCTTCAACGTGATGAGCGCACAGACGCTGGGCAGCATCAGCGGGCTGGTGGCGGTCAATTCACTGATGGCGATGGTCGGTGGCACGGTGACGGCGCTGCTGATCGGCCGCAACGACCCGGGCTTTCTGCATAATGGTCCGCTGGCCGGTCTGGTGGCGGTGTGTGCCGGCTCCGACCTGATGCACCCGCTGGGTGCGCTGGTGACCGGTATCGTTGCCGGCGCGCTGTTTGTCTGGGCCTTTACCGCGACCCAGGTCAAGTGGAAGGTCGACGATGTGCTCGGCGTCTGGCCGCTGCACGGCCTGTGCGGTGCCTGGGGTGGTATCGCCTGTGGCATCTTCGGCTCGCAGGCACTGGGCGGCATGGGTGGCGTGAGTCTGGCCAGCCAGCTGATCGGTACCGGTCTGGGTATTCTGCTGGCGTTGCTCGGCGGTTTCCTGGTCTACGGCGTGCTGAAGAAGGCTGTCGGTATCCGTCTCAGTCAGGAGCAGGAGTATTACGGCGCCGACCTGTCGGTGCACAAGATCGGCGCCAACAGCGGCGAGTAAAACCTGCGGTATCAGGCAAAGCCCGCCAGAACTGGCGGGCTTTTGCGTTTCTGCGGGAGGGTTTGCCGCTGGCTGATACAGTCATGTTCCCTGTGCGCAAAGCTCGTCAGGCGTTTGCTGGCGAGTGTCGAGACGGCGATGTCTGGTCTGGTCTGGCTGGCGCCGGTACACTGGCAGGCCTTCCACTGGTCCTAGTTGACCGCGCATTGCGTCGAGTACGCTGAAAGGGTCTGTGCATGCTGCTGTTGTTGATTGTGGCTCTACCTTTTCTCGGTCTGGCTCTGCCGTTGCTGGCCGAGCGTGGCGGACGCCGTCTGTGCATGCTGGCGACGGCACTGGCGCCCCTGCTGGCGCTGGGATTGCTGCTGACGCAGATGGCTACGGTGTTTTCCGGACAGCTGGTGCAGGCCGGCTTCGAGTGGCTGCCGGGCCTGGGCCTGAATCCGGGGTTGCGGCTGGATGGTCTGGGCTTTCTGTTCGCCCTGATGATTCTCGGTATCGGCCTGCTGGTGATTCTGTATGCCCGTTACTATCTGGGCGAAGATGAGCCGGTGGGGCGTTTCTATGCCTATCTCCTGCTGTTCATGGGCGCCATGCTCGGGCTGGTGCTGTCGGACAACCTGCTGCAGATGCTGATGTTCTGGGAACTGACCAGCCTTTCCTCATTCCTGCTGATCGGCTTCTGGGGCCATCGCTCGGATGCCCGGCGTGGTGCGCGCATGGCCCTGGCGGTCACCGGTGGCGGTGGTCTGGCGCTGCTGGCAGGGATTCTGCTGATCGGCCAGGTGGTCGGCAGCTTCGAACTGGGCGCGGTGCTCGCCGCTGGTGACCTTATCCGTGCCAGCGCACTCTACCCGCTGATTCTGGTACTGGTGCTGCTCGGCGTGTTCACCAAGTCCGCGCAGTTTCCGTTTCACTTCTGGCTGCCCCATGCGATGGCCGCACCGACACCGGTGTCGGCCTATCTGCACTCGGCAACCATGGTCAAGGCCGGGGTGTTTCTGCTGGCGCGGCTGTATCCGGCACTGTCGGAGACGGAGCTGTGGTTTTACCTGGTCACTTTCACCGGGCTGGCGACGCTGTTGTTCGGCGCCTTCATGGCGCTGTTCCAGCATGACCTCAAGGGCCTGCTGGCCTATTCGACCATCAGCCATCTGGGCCTGATTACCCTGTTGTTCGGTCTGGATACCAAACTGGCCGCGGTGGCGGCGATTTTCCACATCATCAACCATGCGACTTTCAAGGCCTCGCTGTTCATGGCGGCGGGGATCATCGAGCATGAAACCGGCAGCCGCGACATGCGCCGCATCAACGGCATGTGGCGCTACCTGCCGCATACCGCAATGCTGGCGATGGTGGCCGCTTCGGCCATGGCCGGAGTGCCTTTGCTGAACGGCTTCCTGAGCAAGGAAATGTTTTTTGGCGAGACCCTGTCGGCCGGCCACCTGGGCGGTTATGGCTGGGTGGTGCCGGTTGGCGCGACACTGGCCGGTGCCCTGGCAGTGGCCTATTCGCTGCGCTTTATCCACGATGTGTTCTTCAACGGTGAGCCGATCAATCTGCCCAAGTTCCCGCCCCATGAGCCACCGCGCTACATGAAGGTGCCGGTGGAGGTACTGGTGTTCATCTGCCTGCTGGTGGGCATGGCGCCGGCCTACACCGTCGCGCCGATACTGGCTGCGGCTGCCAGCGCCAGCCTGAACGGGCCGGTGCCCGAGTACAGCCTGTCGATCTGGCATGGCTTCAACATGCCATTGCTGATGAGCTGTGTCGCACTGGTGGCCGGGAGCATTCTGTATGTCCTGCGCCAGCCGTTGTTCCGCTGGTACGCCGGGCTGCCGGAACTGGATGCCAAGGACCTGTTCGAGGCGGCTGTGGTGGCGGTGGTCGAGCGGGCACGGCGTTTCACTGCCTGGCTGGAGCAGGGTTCCCTGCAACATTATCTGGGCCTGATGGTGCTGGCCGCGTTGCTGGCGTTGACCACCGGTCTGCTGTCACTGCCGCAGCTTGGTGGCAGTCTCGGGACGAGCGTACCGGATGGCGCTACCGCGCTGGGTCTGCTGCTGCTGGCAGCAGCGGCACTGGCGGTGACCTTCATGCACCACCAGCGGCTGGCGGCACTGATGGTGCTGGGTCTGGTGGGCTTGCTGGTGGTGTTGCTGTTTGCCCGCTTCTCCGCGCCGGATCTGGCCCTGACCCAGCTGCTGGTCGAAGTGGTGACGCTGATCCTGCTGATGCTGGCGATGTACTTCCTGCCGGCCGAAGGGCGCAAGGAATCCACCAGCCTGCGCGGGCTGGGTGATGTGCTGCTGGCCAGCGGATTTGGTGTGCTGGTGGCGATTGTGACCTTTGCCATCCTGACCCGGCCGTTCGAGAGCATCTCCGGTTTCTTTGTCGAGAACAGCGTCCCCGGTGGCGGTGGCAAGAACGTGGTGAATGTGATCCTGGTGGATTTCCGCGGCTTCGATACGCTGGGCGAGGTCACCGTGCTGGCCATCGCCGCTACCGGTATCTTCGCCATGCTGCAGGGCCTGCAGCTGTTCCAGCCGGTGGTCGACGAGCGCGGGCGGCACTGGGCGCGCGATCGTCATCCGCTGATCCTGTCGATGCTGTCGCGCATCATTCTGCCGATGGCCCTGATGATCTCGGTGTACATCTTCCTGCGCGGGCACAACCTGCCCGGCGGTGGCTTCATCGCCGGGCTGGTCACTGCGGTTGCCCTGATTCTGCAGTACATCGCCAACGGCGCGAGCTGGGTGCGCGAGCGCCTGCCGCTGGACTACCACCTGCTGGCCGGGGTCGGGGTGCTGCTGGCCGGTCTGACCGGACTGGGCAGCTGGTGGTTCGGCTTTCCGTTCCTGACCTCGGCCTTCGGCCATTTCAGCCTGCCGCTGGTGGGCGAGTTCGAGCTGGCCACGGCGATGCTGTTTGATCTGGGCGTGTACCTCACCGTGGTCGGCGCTTCGCTGCTGATTCTGGGCAGTCTGGGCAAACTCAACCGCAACGTACCTGGCGAGGAGGTGCTCTGATGGAAGCGCTGTATGCAATCAGTCTGGGCATACTCAGTGGCTGTGGTGTGTACCTCATGCTGCGCGGCCGGACCTTCCCCGTGGTGCTGGGGCTGACGCTGCTGTCTTACGCGGTGAATCTGTTCCTGTTCGCCATGGGCCGCCTGAAATCCGATGCGCCGGCGGTGGTCGGGGCAGCTGCCGAGGTGGCCGATCCCCTGCCGCAGGCGCTGGTGTTGACCGCCATCGTCATCGGCTTTGCCATGACCGCCTTTCTCATCGTGCTGGCCTTGCGCAGCCTGGGTGAGCAGGGCACCGACCATGTCGATGGCGAGGAACCTGGCGAATGAAGCACCTGATCATGTTGCCGATTCTGCTGCCGCTGTTCAGCGGCAGCCTGCTGCTGATCGGCAACCGTCTCGACCTGCGCTGGCAGCGGCTGTTTTCCTGCCTGGCCTGCTTTCTGCTGCTGCCGGTGGGTGTGCTGCTGGTGCACCAGGCCGATAGCGGCGTGTTGTACAGCTATGCGCTGGGTAACTGGCAGGCACCGTTCGGCATTGCCTTGCTGCTCGACCGCCTGAGCGCCATGTTGCTGCTGCTGACGGCGATCCTCGGCAGCGTGGCGGTGATCTATGCCTGCCGCGGGGATGACCGGCGCGGCGCCAGCTTTCATGCCCTGTTGCAGTTCCAGTTGCTCGGCATCAATGGCGCCTTTCTTACCGCCGACCTGTTCAACCTGTTCGTGTTTTTCGAGATTCTGCTGATCGCTTCCTATGCCCTGTTGCTGCATGGGCATGGCCGGGCGCGGGTCGGTGCCGGTCTGCATTACGTGGCGCTCAACCTGTTCGGCTCGGCGCTGTTCCTGATTGCGCTGGGCATGCTGTATGGCGTGGCCGGTACGCTGAACATGGCCGATCTGGCGCACAAGGTGGGCCTGGCGAATGCCGAACAGCGGCCCTTGCTGGCTGCAGCCGGCTTGCTGCTGCTGGTGGTGTTCGGCCTCAAGGCGGCGCTGTTGCCGCTGTATTTCTGGCTGCCGCGCGCCTACTCGGCGGCTACCGCGCCGGTAGCGGCACTCTTCGCGATCATGACCAAGGTCGGCATCTACTCGATCCTGCGGGTGTACACGCTGGTGTTCGGCAGTGCCGCCGGGGCGCTGGAAAACCTCGCCCATGACTGGCTGTGGCCGCTGGCGCTGCTGACCCTGCTGGCCGGGCTGATCGGCGCACTGGCGGCGCAGAGTCTGGGCATGCTGGTCAGTTATCTGGTGGTGGTGTCGGTTGGCACGCTGACCGCCGGACTGGCACTGGGCACGGCCGAGGCACTCAGTGCCAGCCTGTATTACCTGCTGCACAGCACCCTGATCGCTGCGGGGCTGTTCCTGCTGGTGGACATGATCGCCCGCCAGCGCGGCGACAAGCACGATGCGCTGGTGCAGGGGCCGAAGCTGATGCAGCCGAACCTGCTCGGCGGTCTGTTCTTTCTCGGTGCGATTGCCGTGGCCGGGCTGCCGCCGCTGTCGGGCTTTATCGGCAAGCTGCTGTTGTTGCAGGCGGTCAGCGGCGCTCAGGCGCTGCTGCTCTGGCCGATGCTGCTCGGCGGCGGGCTGCTGACGCTGGTGGCTTTGAGTCGTGCCGGCAGCATGCTGTTCTGGAAAGTCGGGCTGCATATGCATGACCGCGCCACCAGTGATGCCTGGCGTACCCTGGCCTGTTGCAGTTTGCTCGCTGCGAGCATCGTGCTGATGCTGGGCGCCGCGCCGCTGTTGGCCTATACCCGGGCCACGGCGCGCCAGTTGCTCGATCTGGCTCCCTATCTGTCACTGGTCGGAGGTGGCGCATGAAACGCTGGCGCTGGCTGCCTTATCCGATGCTCAGCCTGAGCCTGACGCTGCTCTGGCTGTTGCTGGCCAATCAGCTGAGCGTTGGCCATCTGCTGCTGGGTGCCTTTCTCGGCTGGGCCATTGCCTTGCTGGCGGGCGGCTTCTGGGTTGCGGTACAGCCGGTGGCCAAGCCGCTGACGCTGATCAGGTTCCTGCTGCTGGTACTGATGGATATCGTCACCGCCAACATCGAGGTGGCACGGCGGATTCTCGGCCCGCAGGCGAAGTTGCACCCCGGCTTTGTCGTGGTGCCGCTGGAGTTGCGCGACGAGGTCGGGCTGATCATGCTCACCAGCATCATTTCGCTGACCCCCGGCACCGTCTCGGCGGATATCTCCGATGACCGCTACAGCCTGTTGCTGCATTGTCTGGATGTGACTGATCCGCAGGCGCTGGTACAGCAGATCAAGTCCCGCTACGAGGCCCCGTTGCTCGAGGTATTCCCATGCTCGGCATTGTGATTCCCGTGTGTCTGGTACTGATTCTGGCAGCCTGCCTGCTGGCCGTGCTTCGCCTGTTCAAGGGACCCTCGCTGCCGGACCGGATCCTCGCGCTGGACACCCTGTACATCAATGCCATCGCGCTGATCGTGCTTTATGGCATCTCGTCGAAATCGAACATCGTGTTCGAAGTGGCGATGCTGATCGCCCTGATCGGCTTTGTCGGCACGGTCGCGCTGGCGAAGAACCTGCTGCGTGGTGACATCATTGAATAGCCGGCAACGCAACAGCCAGGAGGTAAACCCGTGAGTAACTGGATCGAGGCGCTGGTGGCGGTATTTCTGCTGCTCGGTAGTGCATTCACCCTGATCGGTGCCATCGGCTTGTATCGCCTGCCGGACTTTTTCACCCGTCTGCACGGGCCGACCAAGGCAACCACCCTCGGTGTGGGCAGCATGGTGATTGGTTCGATGATCTACTTCAGTACCTTGCAGGGCAGCCTGAGCCTGCATGAGGTGCTGATTACCGTGTTTCTGTTCATCACCGCTCCGGTCAGTGCGCACATGCTGGCCAAGGCGGCCATGCAACGCAAAGTACCGGTCAAGCCGGGCACCAGCGGTGAGCCCTGGGAATAGGCGCAACGCTTCCAGTAAAGGAAAGTCATCAACATGTTCACGCAGCGCTGGCTGGCCTTTGCCTGCCTGACCCTGGCCATGGCGCTGTGGGGCAGCTCCTTCATCGCCCTGAAAATCGCCTTTGTCGAGTTGACCCCGATGTGGGTGATCTTTGCCCGCATGGCAATTGGCAGCCTGATTTTCCTGCTGGCCTGGCGCTGGCGCGGACAGCTTGCCTATCGCGCCGGTGACTGGAAATACCTGCTCGGGCTGGCAGTATGCGAGCCCTGCCTGTATTTCATCTTCGAGGCCATGGCCTTGCAGAACACCACGGCGGCGCAGGCGGGCATGATCACCGCGCTGTTGCCGTTGCTGGTGGCCATTGGTGCCTATTTCACCCTGGGCGAGCGCATTACCCGGCTGATTCTGCTCGGTTTTCTGCTGGCAGTGACTGGCGCGGTGTGGATGAGCATGACCGGTAGCAGCGATGCGTCGGCGCCCGATCCGCTGCTGGGCAATTTCTACGAGTTTCTCGCCATGCTCTGCGCAACCGGCTACACGCTGTTGCTCAAGCATCTGTCGACGCGCTATTCGGCCTTTGCCCTGACCGCCATGCAGGCGTTTGTCGGTGCACTGTTTTTCCTGCCGCTGGCGCTGACGGTGGAGCCCGTGCCGCACGAGATCAGCCTGCAGGGGCTGCTGGCCGTGCTCTATCTGGGCATCGTGGTGACGGTGGTTGCCTATGGCCTGTTCAACTTCGGGGTTGGCCGTTTGCCGGCCAGCCAGGCCTCCGGTTTCGTCAACCTGATCCCGGTATTCACCCTGATCTTTGCGTTGCTGATTCTCGACGAGCGCTTGAACGCGCAACAGCTGGCAGGTGGTGTGCTGGTATTTGCCGGAGTGGCGCTGAGCCAGTGGCGGCGCAAGCCGGTACTGCCCGCTGGCGTACTGGATTAACCGGCGCAAATAAAAAGGCCAGCGCAAGCGCTGGCCTTTTTTTGTTGCAGGCGTAATTACTGGCCGGTCTTGACGCTGCTCCAGGCGCGGGTCATGGCACGCATGACCTTGTTTGGCAGGACATCATCGACCCACAGACGCTGCATGGTTGCTTCGTCAGGGTAGATGCTCGGGTCGCCGGTGATTTCAGGATCAACCAAAGCGGTGGCGTCCTTGTTCGGGTTGGCGTAGGCCACGTAGTCGCTGATCGGCGCGATGACTTTCGGCTCGAGGATGTAGTTCATGAAGGTCAGCGCGTTTTCCGGGCTGCGGGCATCAACCGGGATACCCATCATGTCGAACCAGAGTACCGAGCCTTCCTTGGGAATGCTGTACTTGATGACCTGACCGTTCTTCGCTTCTTCGGCACGGGCCGCTGCCTGCATCACGTCACCCGAGTAGCCGATGGCCACACAGATGTTGCCGTTGGCCAGGTCGCCGATGTACTTGGAGGAGTGGAAGTAGGTGATATACGGACGGACTTCCATCAGCTTGGCTGCGGCTTTCTTGTAGTCAGCCGTGTTGGTGCTGTCGTGTGGCAGGCCGATGTAGTTGAGCACGATCGGCATGATTTCGTCGGCCGAGTCGAGGTAGGCAATCCCGCACTTGCTCAGCTTGGAGGCGTACTTGGGATCGAAAACCAGGTCCCAGGAATTGACCGGGGCATCATCGCCGAGGATTTCCTTGACCTTCTTCTCGTTGTAGCCGATGCCGTTGGTGCCCCACAGGTAGGGGATGGCGTAGTCGTTGCCCGGGTCGGCTTTCTGCAACTGCTTCATCAGCGTCGGGTCAAGGTGCACCAGATTGGGCAGCTTGGACTTGTCGAGCTTCTGGAAGGCGCCGGCCTTGATCTGCTTGGACAGGAAGTGTGCGGTGGGTACCACGATGTCGTAGCCGGAGTTGCCGGAGAGCAGCTTGGCTTCCAGGGTCTCGTTGCTGTCGAAGACGTCGTAGACCACCTTGATCTTGGTTTCTTTGGTGAAGTTGGGGATGGTGTCTTCAGCGATGTAGTCGGACCAGTTGTAGATACGCACGGTCTGGTCAGCCTGAACGCTCGCGGCGCAGAAGAGACTGGCCAGGGTCAGACTGACAAGCGATTTGCTAAATAGGCTGGGCATAGGTTTTCCCTTTTTTATTGATCAGCAATATCGGGCAGTGAATGGGCTGCCCTGTTCAAAATGCCACTCGATACTGTTGCATTTACTTTACAAATGCAAGTCTGCAAGACGATGTTGCTGCTACAGAATAGCCGCTAAATACGGCATTAGCGCTGCAATTTGAGGGCCGGAGGCTGCCAGCTGCCGGAGCCGGCGGGCAAAATCGAAGGCGGCTGGGTTTTCGGCCAGTACAGACGCAGCACCAGATAGATTTCGCCATCCGTTCCGGGCAGCCAGTTGCTTTCGCGTTCGGCGCCGGGCGAGTCTTTCTGGATATACAGGGTGATCGAGCCATCGGCATTTTTCTGCAGTTCCGGCAGCATCGGCGAGTTGATCAGGTAGCGGTTGATCGGGTTCTTCACCAGATATTGCGACTGCGCGTCATACAGGGTCACCGACCAGAAGGCGTTCACCGGCGGCAGCTCACCGGCCTGAAAGGTCAGGCTGTAGTCATGCTTGCCGGTATCCAGCGGCGTGCCGTCGTTCAGGGCACGGGTAACCGGGTAGGTGGCTTCCAGCGAGTCCAGGGCATACAGGCCGACCTTGGCGACCATCGCGCGGACCAGCCAGTTGCCGTTGTATTGCTCGGCACTGCCACCGGTCAGCGTGCCGATGGTCCAGCCATTGATCAGGTTCTTGTTGCTGTTGATGGCAGCCTCCAGTCGATCCCTGCCGTTCATCATGCCCCACAGCACCGCCAGCTTGTGCAACCAGGGCAGATCCTTGTACTCGAATTGCTTGTCCGGGCCGACGCCGATGCGCGCCAGCTTGGCGCGAATGTCTTTTTCCTGCGCGGTTGCCGGAATGTACGGCAGGGAGAAATCCAGATACTCGAAGAAGAGCTTCTTCACCTGCTCGCGCTCGTGCAGCGGGAAGTTGATTATGGGCGCTGCCGGCGGGGCCGGCTGCTGCAAAAAGGCCGAGAGCGGTTCGACCTTGTAGCCGGCCTGCACCGCGGCAACCTTGGGCATATCCGCCGGGTTGAACAGCTGGGTGCGGAACAGCGCAAAGGAATACTGGCTGCCGCTGCGGAACAGCTTGTCGATCCCGGCCGGGATCTCGCCCTGCCAGTCCGGACCGACCACCAGGTAGTGGCCGCCGCCATTGCCGGTGGTGCGGCTGCCGAAGATACCGTAGTTGTTGGTGCTGGCATCGATCAGCTGGACCGAGAAGTAGCGGTTCTCAGGCACCGGTGGCACCGTCAGCACTATGGGTTCGGCGCGCAGGTCCAGCCAGGCGGTGGAGTAGGGCGTGTCGCTGTTGGGCGTGACGATGGTGCGGTCTTCCCAGGTCAGGACTTTCTGCACGTTGACCAGATGATTGAACGGCCCGCGATAGGTGGGTGACGCGGGATCGCCGATGGCACCGGCGGTGACGGCGGTATTGATCACAATCGGCAGGCCGTAGATCAGGCCTTCTTCGGCAATCGCCCTGGTTTCCATGAGTCCTGCGCGATTGGGCTGATCATCGCAGCCAGCCAGCATTATGATGCCCAGCAACAGTGCGATTGCGCTAACGCGTGCGAGAGGTGAAGTCATCGGCAGATTTCCCAACAGAGCATGAATGCGGTCGGGGCAGCCTATTTCATGCGGGTCGGCACTGCCAGCCGATAGAGAAAAATCACCCGGATGAATGTTGTCGGCTAAAGAGCAGCGGATAGCCGGGTACTGACGGCAAAGTGCCGCTGGCTGGATTGCTCCCGGCTCAGCGCAGCTTTTCCCGGTACATCCGGGCGAAGGCGTGCAGCAGCGGCAGCACGCCCGCCCAGATCAGCGCCAGCAGGATCAGCGTGATGGTTTCACCCTGGGGAAATTGCACGCCGGCAATCTTGCTGCCCGCCAGGTAGGACAGGCTGCCGCCCACCGCGCCGAGCAGACTGGCGCGCCACCAGGGGCTGGCACTCCAGCGCAGGCTGTGGTCCAGCGTGGTGCCGAGCATGGCCCACAGCAACGCCAGCCAGGCCGGCAGCAGGCGGCTGTCGCTGCCGAAATCCAGCACACCGATATTCAGCAGGAAGGTGTCCAGCACGCTGCCGAGCAACATCACGCTGATCACCAGCCGGCCTTCGGCGGCCCAGCTGCTGGTCCAGAGGAAATGCACCAGCAGCGCCGCCAGCGGCACCAGCAGCAACCACGGCTGCCCGGCGCCGAATACGCAGGCAAACCAGCCGGCCTGGAACAGCAGGGCATTGACCAGCAGTTTGTTCATGGATGGCTTCCGTGGAGGGCTAATTGTGGGTGTCGTTTCATGTTGCCTGAACTATCCATGCAGGTGTGTTAACCGTAGGGTGGGCTTCAGCCCACCATTGAGCAGCCGGATACGGTATCGGTGGGCTGAAGCCCACCCTACACACACCCTGATGGTTCGATCTTCAGTTGAAGCTGCCCAGCAAGGGTGCCGGACGCGACTGTGGCTTGGCCAGCACTAACTGCGCGCAGCCGATGCTGCGTTCGAGGAAACCGCCCTCGCAGTAACACAGGTAGAACTCCCACAGGCGCATGAAGTAGTTGTCATAGCCCAGCTGTTGCAGCGGCGTGTGCGCCCGTTTGAAGTTGCTGTGCCAGAGTTTCAGGGTGCGCGCGTAGTGCAGGCCGAAATCTTCCATGTGATGCAGGTTCATGTCGGTATCGGTCGAGATCACCTCGAGCATGCGGTTCACCGAAGGCAGTGCGCCGCCGGGGAAGATGTAGCGCTGGATGAAGTCCACCGAGTGCTGCGCCTGGCGGTAGCGCTGGTCGCGGATGGTGATCGCCTGCAGCAGCATCAGGCCGTCCGGCTTGAGCAGGTGCGCGCACTGTTTGAAGTAGGTCGCCAGGAAGTCATGGCCGACCGCCTCGATCATCTCGATCGATACCAGCTTGTCGTACTGGCCTTCGAGATCGCGGTAGTCCGAGAGCAGCAGGGTGACGCGATCCTGCAGGCCCTGGGCCCTGATGCGTTGCTCGGTATAGGCATATTGCTCGCGCGACAGCGTGGTGGTGGTCACCCGGCAGCCGTAATGGCTGGCGGCGTACAGCGCCATGGCACCCCAGCCGGTGCCGATTTCCAGCAGGTGATCGCCCGGTTGCAGGTCGAGCTTCTGGCAGATGCGTTCGAGCTTGTTCAGCTGCGCCTGCTCCAGGCTGTCATCGGCACTCAGGAACATCGCCGCCGAATACATCATGGTCGGGTCGAGGAACTGCTCGAACAACGGGTTGCCCAGGTCGTAGTGGGCGGAGATGTTCTTCTGCGAGCCGTGGCGGGTGTTGCGATTGATCCAGTGCAGGGCCTTCATCGCCGGTCTGGCGAACAGGGCCAGGCCGCCTTCGAGACTGTCGAGCACGTCCAGGTTGCTGACGAACACGCGCACCACGGCAGTCAGGTCGGCGCTGCGCCAGTAACCGTGGATATAGGCTTCACCGGCGCCGATCGAACCGTTGCCGGCAACCATGCCCCAGAAGGCTGTATCCAGTACCTCGATCTCGCCCTTGAGTTCGCTGCTGGTGTCGCCGTATTCCAGCAGTTCAGCGTTTTCGTAAATGCGCAGGTGACCGTGACGCAGCTGTTGCAACTGGCGCAGGACGCTGCGGCGCAGCAGGCCAGCAGCCAGACCGGTGTGGCTGAGCAGGGAATATTTGGCGGGAAGGCTAGCGCTTTTCATGGGCAGGCTCCTGAGTGACGGCGGTGGCCACGCGGTATTCACCACTGGCGGGCTGATGGCTGAACAGCGGGATGCGTTTGAGCAGCAGGCGCAGGGCCTGCCAGTAGATGGATACAACGGTCTTGGCGGTCATCCACGGGAAGGCCAGCAGATGCCGGTGCAGGCTGGCGCGCGTCAGCGGCTGGCGCTGCAGGCTGAGACTGGCGTCGAACAGGCGTAGCGGGCCCTGCCAGTCTTCCATGTGAATGCCCAGGCGCTGCTGCGGCTGGCTGAAGTTCATGTGGTGTTCCAGGTCGCGCGGCAGGAACGGCGAAACATGCAGCCCCTTGACCACGGCGACCTGCTGGTGACCGCTGCCGCTGGTGGCCATCACGTAGTGATAGCGCTCGCCCCACGGTGTGTTGCTGACTTCGCAGAGAATCGCCTGCAGCTGTTCGTTGTCGTCGAAGCAATAGAAGAAGCTCGCCGGGTTGAACGCCAGGCCCCAGCTGCGCGGCTGGGTGAGCAGGCGCACCGGCCCGTTGATGCGTCGGCCCAGCGCTTCAGCGACCCGCTGCAGCACCGCCTCCCGCAGGGGCATGCCTTTGCCGGTGAATTGCGGCAGGTAGTCGCTCTCGCGAAAGCCGAAGGCGGCAAAACGTCCGCGCCCGGCCAGCGGCGACAGTGCCAGCACTGCCTCCTGCTCATCCAGATCGAGGTAAAGCATGCCGATGCGGTAGCTGAAATTGTGCACGCGCGGGGCAAAGCGGCGGTGGCCGATGTTGCCGCTGTACAGCGCGCTATGCACGATGGCCTGGTTCATAGCTGCTCTCCGAAGCTTTCAGCCACGCGCAGGGCGCTGACCACGCCGTCTTCGTGGAAACCGCTGGCCCAGTAGGCGCCGCAGAAATGCGTGTGCTGCAGGCCGCTGATTTCGTTCCAGCGCTGTTGTGCGGCGGTGGCGGCCAGACTGTATTGCGGGTGGGCATAGGTGTAGCGCGCGAGAATCCTGGCCGGGTCGATGGCGGCGGTCTGGTTCAGGCTGACGCAGAAGGTTTGCGGCGCCTCGATGCCCTGCAGGATGTTCATGTTGTAGGTCAGTGCTGCGGGGTTCTGCACCGGCCCGCCGAGGCGGTAGTTCCAGCTGGCCCAGGCCAGTTTGCGGCTGGGCAGCAGGCGTGTGTCGGTGTGCAGCACCACGTCATTGTCGGCATAGCGCAGGGCACCAAGAATCTCGCGCTCGCGCAGGCTCGGTGCGGCCAGCAGGCGCAGCGCCTGGTCGCTGTGACAGGCAAACACCACCTCGTCGAACTGTTCGCTACCGGCTGCGCTGATCACCGTTACGCCATCTGCCTGACGTTCCACGCGCTGCACCGGGCAGTTGCGGCGGATGCACCCGGCAAAGCTGGCGGTCAGCGGTTCTATATAGGCACTGGAGCCGCCCTGGATCACCCGCCATTGCGGGCGGTTGGTGACCGACAGCAGGCCGTGGTTGCGGAAGAAGCGCACGAAGAACTGCAGCGGGAAACCGAGCATATCGGCCAGAGACATCGACCAGATGGCCGCGCCCATCGGCACAATGTAGTGCTCGATGAAACGCTGGCCATAACCCTGTTGCTGCAGGTAGTCACCGAGAGTGATCTCGCTGTCGATCTGACCGCCAAGCAGGTCTTTCTGCACCTGCTTGTTGAAGCGCAGGATGTCACGCAACATGCCCCAGAAGCGCGGTGACAGCAGGTTGCGACGCTGGGCGAACAGGCTGTTGAGGTTGTTGCCGTTGTACTCCACGCCGCTGTGCGGATCGCTCACCGAAAAGCTCATCTCGGTCGGTTGCGAGGCCACGCCGAGCTGGTCCATCAGCTTGATGAAGTTGGGGTAGGTCCAGTCGTTGAACACGATGAAGCCGGTGTCGATGGCGTACTGCTTTCCCTCGACGCTGACCGGTACGGTATGCGTATGCCCGCCCACCCAGTCTTCGGCCTCGAAAAGCGTGATGTCGTGGCTGCGGTTGAGCAGGTAGGCACTGGTCAGGCCGGCGATGCCGCTGCCGATAATGGCGATCTTCATGCTGTTGTCCTGTTGGCAGCGTTCATGCTTTTCGTAGGAGCGGGCTTGCCCGCGAAACGGATCACTGACAAATACGCGCTCATGACTGTGCCTCCTCCAGAGCCGCCGGGCGTGTCAGGCGTTTGCCGATGGCCAGTTGCAGCCCGACCGGCAGGGCGCCGAGCAGGCGCAGCACGAGCATGAATGGCAACGGGAAGGCAATCTCGTAAGGCCGGGCCGGCAGGCGGCGGGCAATCCGTTGTGCCGCGCGCTGCGCCGACCAGCGCAGCGGCATGGGGAAATCGTTCTTCTGCGTCAGCGGTGTATCGACAAAACCCGGGCTGACCAGGGTGACGCTGATGGCCTCGGCGGCCAGATCGATACGCAGGGTTTCCATCAGGTAGCGCAGCCCGGCCTTGGACGCGCCGTAGGCTTCGGCCCGCGACAGGGGCGCGTAGGTCACCGAGCTGCCGACTGCCACCAGCTGCGCTTCGTCACCGCGACGCAGCAGCGGCAGCGCGGCTTCGATGCAGTAGGCTGCCGACAGCAGGTTGGCGCGCAGTACGCGCTCGATCATCGCCGCCTCGAACTGGCTGGCCTCGACATATTCGCAGTTGCCGGCATTCAGGATGGCGCAGTCCAGTGCGCCCCATTCGCGCAGGATGCGATTGCCGATCTGCGTGACCTGTTCAGCCTCGGTAAGGTCGCCGCTGACTACCAGCACCTGATGGGGGAAACGTTGGGCCAGCGCCTGCAACGGCGCCTTGCTGCGTGCCGACAGCGCCAGACGATGGCCCTGCTGCAACAGTTCGATGGCCAGTGCGTGGCCGATGCCACTGCTGGCGCCGGTGAGCCAGATGCGTCTGCTGCGGTGCTTCATGCCAGTCTCCCCTTCAGCCAGCGAATGGCCGTGCCCATCAGTGGCAGGTTTTCGTAAAGCAGGGCGCCGGCGTCGAAGTAATCGCGGTGCTGATGCACCTTGGCGTTCCACAGCAGATGGCTGCAGCCTTCGACGCGAATCAGTCCGCCGCGCTTGAGGCGCGGATGGCGGTAGCTCATGGTCCAGCGCAGGTAGCCTTCGCCTTCGCGCACCTGATCAAAGCCGTAGAAATCGAAACGCAGATCGCTGACGTTGCCGTACAACTCTTCGAAGTAACGCCGCACATTGCTCAGGCCGCGCACTTCGTGCAGCGGATCGCAGAAGCGGATGTCTTCGCTGTACAGCTCATTCAGGCGCTGCAGGTTGCCGGCGTTGAGCTCGCTGAAGGTACGCGCGAAGCGGTGCAGAAAATCAGACATGCGGGAACTCCTGAGTGAGCCTGGGTAGTTGCTTGAAGGCCTGCAGCGCGCGCTCGCGGCTGGCGCGCAGGTCGACCATCGGTGCCGGGTAAGCGCGCTGCTCGAACAGGTCGTCAACGGCTTGCGGGTTGTGCAGTTCGCGGTCGCTCAGGTGTGCCAGTTCCGGCAGCCAGTGACGGATAAAGCGGCCTTCGGCATCGAAGCGCTGCGCCTGATTGAGCGGATTGAAGATGCGGAAGTAGGGCACCGCATCGGTGCCGGTGGAGGCGCTCCACTGCCAGCCGCCGTTGTTGGCGGCCAGATCGCCGTCGATCAGCTGACGCATGAAATAGCGCTCACCCTCACGCCAGTCGATCAGCAGGTTCTTGGTCAGGAACATCGCTACCACCATGCGCAGGCGGTTGTGCATCCAGCCGGTGGCGTGCAGCTGACGCATCGCCGCATCCACCAGCGGAATGCCGGTACGGCCCTGCTGCCAGGCGAGCAACTCTTCCGGCGCATCCCGCCAGCCCAGCGCTTCGGTCTGCACCCGGAAGGCGCGGTGCCGCGAGACCCGTGGATAGCCCACCAGTACATGCTTGTAGAACTCGCGCCAGAGCAGTTCGTTGATCCAGCAGACAATCCCGGGGTTGCCGCTGTCGAACTCGCCACGATTGGCCTGCAGCGCCGCATGCAGGCACTGGCGTACGGATATCACCCCGGCGGCCAGATAGGCCGAGAGTTGGCTGGTGCCGGGCACGGCAGGCAGATCGCGCTGGCGCTCATAGGCGTGCATCTGCTCATCGGCAAAACACTGCAGGCGGCGTTGCGCCTCGGCTTCACCGGCTGGCCAGAGGCGGCGCAGGGCTTCATCCGGCGTGGCGAATCCGGCCACGCTGTCGGGTAGGCGGTCGCTGGCCAGCGCCAGTGGTGCCTGGGCCGACGGGTAGGGCAGGCAGGCTGGCAGCGACAGATGCAGGCGCTGCCGGCAGACCTTGCGGAACTGGCTGAACACCTGGAAGTAGTTGCCGGACTGGGTCAGTAGCGTGCCGGGCTTGAACAGCAGCTGGTCGAAATGGCTGTGCCAGGCGATGCCCTGTTGTTCGAGCAACTGTGCGCTGGCCTGATCACGGCGGGTTTCGTGGATGCCGTATTCCTGATTGCTGTGCACCGCGCTGATCTGCAGTTCTGTGCTCAATTGCAGCAATAGCTCCGGCACCTGCTGCCAGTTATCGCACTGGCGCAGCAGCAACGGCACATTCAGGGCGGCGAGACTGTGCTGCAGGCTGTGCAGGTTGCGCAGCCAGAAATCGACCTTGCACGGTGCGTCGTCGTGTTCCAGCCACTGTCCGGGCGTGATGATGTACAGCGCCACAGTCGGGCCGGCGGCCATGGCGGCAGCCAGCGCGGTGTTGTCGCTGCAGCGCAGATCGCTGCGTAGCCAGAGCAATTGGGTCATGACAGCTCTCCATGGCGCTGCATGCGCTGCAGCTCGTTCAAGGCATCGAGTGGTGTAACGGCCAGACTCAGGCCGGGGATATCGCCCAGTTCAGCGACATGCCGGCTGGCAGCCGTGCCGACCAGCAACAGCGGCACCCCGCTGCTGCTGGCCAGACGCGGCAAATGGCGCTGCAGGCAGTCGGCATCCAGCGTCTGGCTGGCATACAGCAGCAGGGCTGCCGGTTGCATGCTGTCCAGGGCCAGGCCCAGTTCCGCCAGCGGCACCGGCCACTGGAAAACATCGATCAGCAACTGGTTACCGGAAGCCAGCCAGGCGGTCAGCCACATTCCGGGATCCAGCGGGTTGTCGCCGAGATTGACCAGCAAAAGGCGGCGGCCATGGGGCTGGCGGTTGCTGTGATAGACCCGTGCACTGAGCTTGCTGTGTAGCCAGGAGTGCAGGAACACGCGCTCGAGCTGGCCGCCGAACTGGCCTTGCCAGCGTTGTTCGAGACTTTCCAGCAGCGGCAGCAGCAGGCGTTCGAGCAGGGTGACCGGCGGATACAGCGCCAGCATGCGGTTGAAGGCTTCGTCGAGCTGCGGCTGGTTGAGCTGCAGCAGGGCCTGCTGCAGTTGCTGGCGCTGTTGGTGCCAGACGCCGTCTTCGCTGACCTCTGGCGTGTCGCGATTTTCCAGCAGCAGGCCGACCTGGCCCACGGCCACACCGCGATTCAGCCAGGTAAGGATATGTTGGATCCGCGCCACATGGCTCTGGTCATACAGGCGATGGCCCTTGGGTGTGCGCTGCGGCTTGAGCAGCCCGTAGCGGCGCTCCCAGGCGCGCAGGGTCACGGCATTAACGCCGGTCTGGCGCGCCACGTCACGAATCGGCAGCCAGCCATCCTGCAGGGCCTGCAGGTAGTCACTGGCGGGTTCGGTGGAGGGCAATTCATTCATGGTCAGAGCGCATTGCGCAGGCTGAGATCTTCGGGGTGCGGCTGCATGTAGGCCTGCAGGGCAATGTAGGGCTGCGGATTGCGGCGGAAGTGGTGCTTGAGCAGGGTCAGCGGCACCACCAGCGGCACGATGCCTTCGCGGTACTGGTGGATGATCTGCTGCATCTCGCTGCGCTCGTCACGGCTCAGCGCCGGGCGCAGATAGCCGGAAATGTGCTTGAGCACGTTGCTGTGGGTACGCCGCGTGGCGGTCTTCTTCAGCGCTGCCATCAGCAGGCTGAAATACTGCGGGCCAATGACGTTGGCATCCTGCTTGCCCATGCTGCCGAGCATGCGCCCCAGTTCGCGGTACTGCTGGGGATGGTTGGCCATCAGCTGGTACTTGTAGCTGGAATGGAAGGCAATGATCGCGTGACGGGTCAGCCCGGCCTGCAACAGGCCCTGCCAGCGCGCATAGGCATACACGCGGGTGATGAAGTTCTCACGGAGTACCGGGTCGTTGAGGCGGCCGTCTTCCTCCACCGGCAGGTCGGGGCGGGCACTGCAGAAGGCGTTGGCGTAGATGCCGCGACCGCTTTTGTCAGCCGGTTTGCCATTGTCCTGATAGACCTTGACCCGCTCGACGCCACAGGAGGGCGACTGCTGCATGAAGATGTAGCCGCAAAGATCCTGCTGGCTGGCGGCCATCTCGCGGCCATAGGCGGCCAGCGGTTCGGTGACATCCAGCTGCCGGTTGACCGTGCCCACGGCGCGCGGCGCTGCTATCTCGCCGACCAGACGGATCGGCTCACGCGGCGTGCCCAGGCCGATGGCCACTTCCGGGCACAGCGGCACGTAGTCGAAATGCCGGGCCAGCGCGTCCTTGCACAGGCTGGAGGCCTTGTGACCACCGTTGTAGCGCACCTCATGCCCGAGCAGGCAGGCGCTGATGGCGATCTTCGGACGGGCAACAGGTTGGTCGGTCATGGCATACACCTCAAAACTGTACAGATAGTTATATTTGTACAAGTGGTGTGTATGTTATGCGATTTCTTGTACATGTCAAATTACTTGTACAAGAAAGGTTAAGTATTGCGCCGAAATGTGGGGTGGGCTTCAGCCCACCACGGCAATTGCGTCGGCACACGGTGGGCTGAAGCCCACCCTACGCAGACTGTCTGCGGCGCGGGTGTCGGGTGAGATGGGCGTTGTAGTGGGGGCGGCGACTCGCCGCGAAAGCGCGTGTCTGGCGGGTAACAGGCAAAGGCTCGCGCCGGGGCCGTCGCTCGCGCAGTCGAGTTGGCGACTTGGTGTTCGTTACCCACAAAAAAGCCGCTGACGCTTGGGGCGGCAGCGGCTCGGTTTGCCGGTCAGCTCAGGACTGTTCAGTCGTGTCCGGCGGCACCATGGCGGCAATGATGTCGCACATGCTGATGGTGCCCAGGTGCTTGCCCTTGCTGTTGGCCACGTTGGCGGCTTCCAGCCCTTCGCAGCTGAGCAGGCGTGCGGCCTCTTCGATGACCAGGCCGGCATCCAGCACCGGGCCCTGGATCGGTGCACCTTCGTTGAGCAGGGTGCGACAGCGGATGACCCGTCCGCGATTGACATCGCGCACGAAGCTTTCAATGTAGTCATCCGCCGGCTTGAGCACGATCTGCTGCCCGGTGCCCTGCTGTACCACCTCGCCGTCACGCAGGATGGCGATGCGATCACCCAGACGCAGCGCCTCGTCGAGGTCATGGGTGATGAACACGATGGTCTTGCCGATTTCCTGCTGCAGGTCGAGCAGTACGCTCTGCATATCGCTGCGGATCAGCGGATCGAGGGCCGAGAAGGCTTCATCCATCAGCAGGATCGGTGCGTCATTGCTCAGCGCGCGGGCCAGGCCGACGCGTTGCTGCATGCCACCGGAAAGCTGGTTCGGATAGTTGTCCTCGTAGCCCTTGAGGCCGACCCGTTCGATCCATTGCATCGAGCGTTCACGGCGTTTTTTCTGCGCGATGCCCTGCACCTGCAAGCCGTATTCGGCGTTTTCCAGCACGGTGAAGTGCGGAAACAGGGCGAACTTCTGGAACACCATGGCGGTCTGCTCGCGGCGGAAGCGCAGCAGTTCCTGATTGCTCATGCGCACCACGTCCTGTTGCTGGCCGGCTACATCGACCAGCACCTCACCGGCCGTAGGGTCGATCAGGCGGTTGATGTGGCGGATCAGCGTGCTCTTGCCCGAGCCGGACAGGCCCATCACCACCTGGATGCCGCCCGCCGGCATGTCTATATTGATATCGCGCAGACCCAGCACGTGACCGTGGACGTCACGCAGCTCCTCTTTGCTCATGCCGCCCTGTACCGCTTCAAGCAGCTTTTCCGGTGTCGGGCCGAAAATCTTGTACAGGTTGCGGATCGAGATGCCGGTACTGGCCGGGTTCGTTGCTGCTGTATTGCTGTTCACTGTGGGATCAGCCATGAACCACCTCCAGATGCCGTTGCAGGCGCTTGCCGTAGGCCTGCGAGGCACGGTCGAAAATGATCGCGATGCCGACAATGGCCAGGCCATTGAGCATGCCCATGGTGAAATACTGGTTGGAAATCGCCTTGAGCACCGGCTGGCCGAGACCCTGTACGCCGATCATGGCAGCGATCACCACCATCGCCAGCGACAACATGATGGTCTGGTTGACGCCGGCCATGATGGTCGGCAGCGCCAGCGGCAGCTGCACCTGATGCATCTTCTGCCAGCCCGAGGCGCCAAAGGCGTCGGCGGCTTCCAGCAGGTCCTTGTCGACCAGACGGATGCCCAGGTTGGTGAAGCGGATTACCGGCGGGATGGCGTAGATCACTACGGCAATCAGGCCGGGCACGCGGCCGATGCCGAGCAGCATCACCACCGGAATCAGATAGACGAAACTGGGCATGGTCTGCATCACGTCGAGGGCCGGATTGACCAGCCGGTTCAGGCGCTCCCAGCGACTCATGGCAATGCCGATCGGTAGTCCGAGCACCAGGGCCACCACGGTGCAGACGAAGATCATCGAAATGGTCTTCATAGTGTTGTCCCACATGCCGAAATAGCCGATCAGCAGCAGGGTAATCAGGGTGCCGAGCACGATCTTCCACGAGCGCGAGGCGAACCAGGCAACGATCAGGATACCGCCCAGCACCAGTGGCCAGGGCGAGCGGGTCAGCAGGTGTTCGGAAAACAGCAGGAAGTCGCGCAAGGGGTCGAACATGCGCTCGATTGTTTCGCCGTATTCGCGGGTAAAGTTGCGAAAGCCGCCGTCTACGGCGCGGCGCATGGCGCTGAGTTGTTCAACGCCCATGGCGGGAAAATCATCTAGCCAAGACATAAGAAAACCTGGGTTGAGGAAGTAACTAAAGGTGATGTGCCGGTGACGTGTCAGGCAAGACCTGTGGTGGGCGGATGGGGTGGGCTTTAGCCCACCGTTGTGGCTCGCGTAGGTATCGGTGGGCTGAAGCCCACCCTACGATCGCCCTGCACCCGGGTGTTTAGCCGACAGGAGACCGGCACATAGCCAGGATCAACTGCAGAAGATCAAAGTGCAGCCTTGACCTTTTCGGCGACTTCCGGAGCTACCCAGGGCGTCCAGATTTCCGGCTGGGACTTGAGGAAGTGGCGTGCAGCATCAGTGCCGGTAGCTTGGTTGTCGCTCATCCATGCCAGCTGCTGGTTAACCGTGGCGTTGCTCCAGGCACGCTTGTTCAGGTAGTCCACTGCAGGGCCGCCGGCTTTTGCAAAACGGTCGGTAACCACGGTGAACACTTCGGCACGCGGCCAGTCACTCTTCTGCGGGTCGGCACAGTCAGCCTTGGTGTTGCAGGGCCAGACTTCCTTGTTATAAGGCACGCCGGCATCCAGCTTGACCATGTCGTACTTGCCGAGGATCGACGTCGGTGCCCAGTAATAGCCCAGCCAGCCTTCGTTGCGCTCGTAGGCCTTGGCGATCGAGCCATCCAGGCCGGCAGCCGAACCGGTATCGAGCAGGATGAAGTCCTTATCGGCAGCGCCATAAGCCTTGAACGCATTGCCGGTGGTCAGCTGGCAGTTCCAGCCGGACGGACAGTTATGCACGACGCCCTTGCCTTCCTGCTCGGCCGAGGGGAACAGCTCCGGGTGCTTGAGCGCATCATCGATGGTCTTGATCGACGGGTTGGCTTCAGCCACGTACTTGGGTATCCACCACCCTTCAACACCACCATCGCTGAGGGCTTCGGCGGCGTAATGCAGGCGGCCATCTTTCACTGCCTTTTCCAGCGGCTCGCGGACGGCATTGATCCAGGCTTCGGGTGCTACATCCGGCTTGCCCTTTTCCATCATGGCAGTCAGGGTCGGCATGGTGTCACCCGGTACCAGTTCGACTTCACAGCCGTAACCATTGGCAAGGATGAATTTGTCGACATTGGCCAGCAGTTCGGCGGACTGCCAGTTCATATTGGCCACCGTGACCTTGCCGCAGGCTTTATCAGCAGGGGCCGTTGCGGCAGTCGTTGTTGCGGCAGGCGCTGTTGCGCTGGCTGCCGGGGCTTCTTCTTGCTTGCCGCAGGCGCTGAGCGCGAGGGCGGAAGCGAGCAGGGCTAGAGACAGTTTTGTCGTCTGGTTCATAGGGTCTTCTCCGGGTTCGAGTGGGGGTTCCACCGACGCGTTGCGCCACTGGTGCTGCATGCACACCCAAGGACCTGAAGATAAGAACGAACGCTGCTGCAAGGCTAACTGACCAGCCGCTCAACCAACAGGGCGTTGGGTTGAACTGGACGTTACCTTAACGTCACAGGCCGTTTTGCGCAAATGCTGCAGCCTGCAAGAAGCTGCTGAAAGCCGTATTTTAGAAGGCGTTCGCTATATTTTCAGTGTTTTTAGCGTAAGCCGTATATGGGCTGATCAGGCCGGTTCCGCACAGCCGGCGCTGGGCCTGGATGGTTGCAAGGCGACTTTGCGAAACCATAGGCGTGGCCGTGCCGGATTGCCTGAAGCCCTTCCGGCACGCCCTGCATCAGGCGGCGTGCACGATACGCGCAGTCAGCGTGCCGCTGACTGCGCAGACCATCAGGCCACTGACCGCTGTACTTGAGCTTCCAGTTCCTGCTTGAGTGCGGGCGCCAGTTGCAGCTGCCGCGCCAGTTCATCCAGATAGGCACGTTCCATGAAGTGCTGCTGGTCGACCATCAGCAGGCTGGCCAGATACATCTCGGCGGCCATTTCCGGGCTGCTGGCGGCGCGTGCCACTTCGCCCGGATCCAGCGGCTTGTTGAGCTCTGCCGCCAGCCACTGCTGCACTTCATGATCCTGGGTCAGCTTGCTGAACTCACCCTCGATTAGCTGGCGTTCGCGATCATCGATATGGCCATCGGCCTTGGCGGCCGCTACCAGCGCACGAAGAATCGCCTGGCTGTGCTGCTCGGCCTGCGGGGCCGGCAGGCGGTCGAGGGTCTGTGGTTCGCTGGCCGGCGTGCTGCCCTGCTGCGCCTGCCAGTTGCCATAGGCTTTGTAGGCCATCACGCCGAGCGCTGCCAGACCACCATAAGTCAGGGCGTTGCCACCGACCTTGCGTACGGTCTTGTTGCTGCCCAGCAGCAAGCCCAGCGCGCCGGCAGCCAGTGCGCTGCCGCCGGCACCGCCGAGCAGGTCGGTGAGGCCGCCGGCTGCTCCGGCCGGATTATTGCCCGCCTGTTTGGCAGCATTGTCCTGCAGCAGGCTTTGTCCGGATTTGAGTAACTGGTCGAGTAGGCCACGGGTAATCATTGCAGGCGCTCCAGTGAGTCGATGGATAGAGACTGTAGGGCTGCAATCGTAAAATATCCGCTGCTGCCGAGGGTGTTCGGGATTGCTTCGGGATGTTGCCCACTGCCAAGGTGATGGCTAGTCCGAAGGTCAGTGGGTTGTCGCCGCCGGCCGATGGTTGAAGGCAAAGATCATCAGGACAATTACCAGCATCAGCGCTGCCGAGGCCGAGTAACGGCTCAGTTCCAGGCCGCCGCTAGTGTAGGGCTTGTCGAGAAAGTCGCCGACTACCGCGCCCAGTGGCCGGGTCAGAATGAAGGCCGCCCAGAACAGCACGGTGCGGGAGATTTTTGTCCGGTAGTAGGCCACGGCAATGGCGGCCAGCAGCCCGCCGAAGATCAGCGCACTGGCCAGATAGCCCAGGCCTTCGGTATCGGCTACCCAGTCACCGAGGGCGGTGCCCAGGGTTTGCGAGAACATGATGGTGACCCAGTAGAAGATTTCCGATTTGGGCGAACTGACCGTGTCCACGGCGACCGAGCCGAGTGTCTGCTTCCAGACCAGCAGCGAGCTCAGCAGCAATCCCAGCAACAGCGCCGAACCGCCGGCATAACCGATACCCAGCGAGCGGTCGGCATAGTCGGCGAGGGTAGTGCCGACCGTGGTGGTGGCGATGATGGTCGCCCAGTAGGTCACCGGATGGAATTTCTTCGAATACATCTGGAAGCTCACGGCGACCATGAATATGGCACCGAAGATGGCGGTGCTGAGCAGGTAGCCCAGTCCCATGGACATGGACAGCGCATCACCGCCGGTTTCGCCCAGTGTTGTCGCGAATATCTTGATCACCCAGAAGATCAGCGTGACTTCCGGAACCTTGCTCAAGGCCTGTTTTACTTCTGTGTTCATGTATTACCCCTGAATGAGTGGATGCAGCGGGGGCAATTGTTCAAGGGCGCTCGTCAATTCGCTGTGAAGCAGAAATGAATTTATGGTGAGCAGCGATTACTGAAGCAGTGGGCTGTTCGCGGATTAGCAATGCCAGTCGGAAACCGCATTGGCTGCGGGTTGCGCAATGGCATGGCAGCTGGCGCAGCACCCGGACCAATGCTTGAAGCCAGGGGCCGCTGCCAGATCGTCAGCGCCACCCGGTTTTCTGGCAGCTGTTCCTTAAACCAGAAAACCGGCTAGTTTCAACGGCTCAAGGCTCGCCCAGATAGAGCCGCTGCACCTTGATCCAGTCGTCGCCGCTCACCGCCCGCAGCAGTTCGAGATTAAGCCGCTCGCGATAGGGGCTGCCATTGGCCAGCGCGAATGCGTAGGACTGGTTCTCGAAGGTACCCGGCAACAGACGCAGACCACCACCGCCCATCTCGCCGTTGCGGTACTGCATGATCGGCAGGTCATAAACCACCGCTTCAGCGTCACCCTGTTGTACCGCAAGCATGGCTTCCATCAGGTTGGGATAATTGCTGTGGCGTATACGCTGGCTTTCCAGATACAGCGACCCGGAGGTCTTGTCGACACTGGCGACATGGGCGCGGCGCAGGTCCTCGGGGCCCTGAATGCCACCTTGCAGGTTACCCACGGTCAACATGCTGGCCACAGCAGCAGTAAAGGTCGACACCATGATCAAACCGGCGAACATCCACACCAGGCCGACCAGGCGTCCGCCCAGGGTGACTGGCGCTTTATCGCCATAGCCAACGGTGGTCATAGTCACTGCCGCCCACCAGAAACTTGAGCCCAGTCCCTGCACCGGCGAACCGCCAAACTGCTCCTGATTCCTGTGACGCTCGAACAGCCAGAGCACCGCGCCGACCAGCATCAGCAAGAGCGCCAGGCCGAAAATCAGGGTGAAGAATTGCCAGGACAACAGCCCTTTCAGGACTCCCCAGCCGCCGCCCTCACTGCTGCGCGGCACACCAATGGCCAGGCCGGTACGGTAGAACGGATGGGTAAAGTCGAAACGCTCCTCGCGTTCGGCGGTCATGGTCAACGCGCCTACCACCACATCCAGCTGGCCGTCTTCAAGGCCGGGGAGCAAACGATCAAACGGCATGGGCAGCAGTTCAAAGCGATAACCGGCCTTGTCGGCAATGCTGTTCCATAAATCAATGCTGATACCGCGCCAGCTGCCATCCGGCTCCTTGATGACGAAGGGCGGTACTTCGGTAATGCCTACCCGCAACAGCGGTTCATCCGGCTGCGCAGCCGTTGCATGCAGCCCCAGCAGTGCCAGCCATAGAAAGATCAGAACTCTCAGCATGTATTACTCCCCTGTTTATCTGGCATCAGGGTAACAAAAACTGCCTGGTAGCCCTGCAATCACGCCTGCCAGCGCAATGCTGAACAGCCATACAGGTCATTTCCTCTTGCCGGTAAGCAGCGCTGCCAGGCTTGTTCGGCTGCGCGCCGGGCAACTTCCTCCACCCGGCCAGGGTTGCGAGTGAGCGCCTAGGCGGCGCTGATGCTCTGCAGGATGTTCCCGGCGGCCATGCGTCCGCTGAGCCAGGCGCCTTCCACGCGTCCGGCCTGGCACCAGTCGCCACAGGCGAACAGGCCCCGTTGTGCATCGGCGAGGGTGCCGAAACCGCTGTCTGCTGCCGGCCGGGCATACAGCCAGCGCTGCGCCAGGCTGAAATCGGCAGCGGGCAGGGTAGTGCCGAGCACGCTGCCGAAGGCTGCCGACAGTTGTTCGATTGCGCTGTCAGGGGACAGGTCCAGATGCTGACGGGTCCACTCGCTGCTGGCGTGCAGTACCCAGCTGTCGATGGCGCCGCCTCGTTGCGGCTTGCTCGCGTTGCGCGCGATCCAGGCCAGCGGGTTGTCCTGAACAAAGCAGGCCTGCATGGGGGTGGGCAGGGCTTGCTGGAAGCCCAGAGCCACGGCCCACACCGGTTGCATGGCGGTAGCCGCCGCCTGTGCTGCCAGTTCGGGAGCGGCGGCCAGCAGCGGGCTGGCCTGGGCGGCCGGGGTGGCCACCAGCACATGGCTGAACGGGCCATGCAGCTGGCCATCGGCATCCAGCAGTTGCCAGTGCTGGTCGCCGCGAAAGACTTCACAGATACGTGTGGCGAAGCGCACCGGCAATTCGCCGAGCAGGCCGCGAGTCAGGGCGCTCATGCGCGGCGTGCCGACCCAGCGCGTCTGCTCATCGGCCGACACTTGCAGCCGGCCCTGGCGGAACTGGTACAGCTGTGGCGACCAGGGTGCGATCCAGCCCTGTTTTTGCCAGTCCGTCACCGCCCGGCAGAAGTCCGGATCACGGGCGGTGAAGTACTGCCCGCCGAGGTCAAGCTCGCCGAACGGGCTACGCTTGCTGGACAGGCGTCCGCCACTGCCGCGGCTCTTGTCGAACAATTGCATGGCATGCCCGGCCTCATGCAGCGTACGGGCGGCAGCCAGGCCGGAAATTCCGGCGCCGATGATGGCAATGTGCGCTTGCATGGCGATTCCTGTTGGCGAGGTGAGTGAAAGTTATTTGACTAAAATTGTACAAAGTATTTAATCTGTACATGATTTAGTCAAGCCGATCCGCTTTGCCACTAGCCTGCGACAAGCCCGATAACCGACCCTGAGGAAATGACCATGCAGATCCTGATTACCGGTGGCACCGGCCTGATCGGTCGTGCGCTATGCAGCTACTGGCTGCAGCAGGGGCATCAGCTAACGGTCTGGAGCCGCAGCCCCGAGCGGGTGGCTTCGCTGTGTGGCGCGAAGGTGCGTGGCATCGGCCAGTTACAGGAGTATGGCGAAGGTGCGCTGGATGCGGTGGTCAATCTGGCCGGTGCGCCGATCGCCGATCGTCCCTGGACCGCCCGGCGCAGGCAGCTGCTGTGGGACAGTCGGATCACCCTCACCGAGCAACTGGTGGCCTGGCTGGCGACCCGCGAGCATAAACCGCAGGTCCTGGTATCCGGCTCGGCCGTGGGCTGGTATGGCGATGGCGGTGAGCGCGAGCTGGATGAACAGCAGGCGCCGGTCACCAGCGACTTTGCCAGTCAGCTATGCCAGGCCTGGGAAAACTCGGCGTTGATGGCCGAAGCGCTGGGT
Organism: Pseudomonas pohangensis; assembly: GCF_900105995.1. Taxonomy (NCBI): domain Bacteria; kingdom Pseudomonadati; phylum Pseudomonadota; class Gammaproteobacteria; order Pseudomonadales; family Pseudomonadaceae; genus Pseudomonas; species Pseudomonas pohangensis. Next base: position 875,154 of record NZ_LT629785.1, read on the forward strand.
ATCCGCGTGGTGCTGGTGCGTACCGGGCTGGTGCTGACTGCCGATGGCGGCTTTCTCAAGCGCCTGCTGCTGCCGTTCAGGCTCGGTCTGGGCGGGCCGATAGGTAGTGGCAAACAATGGATGCCGTGGATTCATCTGCAGGATCAGGTGGCACTGATCGACTTTCTGCTGCGCCAGGAGGCGGCCAGCGGGCCGTATAATGCCTGCGCCATGCAACCGGTGCGCAATGCAGCCTTCACCCGCGCATTGGCCAAAGCCCTGCATCGGCCTGCATTCATGCGGGTGCCGGGCGTGGCGTTGAAGCTGGGCATGGGCGAGTTGTCGGGGTTGTTGCTGGGTGGTCAGTGTTGCCATCCGGTGCGCCTGCTGGAAGCGAATTTCGCCTTTCGATTCAATACACTGGAGGACGCCCTGGGCGACCTGCTATGCAGATGAATTTGGCCCGGGCATGTTCAACGCTCTCTCACCGCAGGGCTGAGGGGAGTACCCGACTGAACCTTTTTTACTGTTTCAACAAGGACTGCGCATGACTCAACAAGCTCTTCTGCTGGCCAATCTGGGTTCCCCGGCCAGCACCTCGGTGGCGGATGTGCGCAGTTACCTCAACCAGTTTCTGATGGATCCCTATGTCATCGACCTGCCGTGGTTTGTGCGGCGGCTGCTGGTCTCGCTGATCCTGATCAAGCGTCCGGCCCAGTCGGCCCATGCCTACCAGTCGATCTGGTGGCCTGAGGGTTCGCCGCTGGTGGCAATCAGCCGGCAACTGACCGAGGCCATCCGTCCGCTGTGGACCCGGGGGCCGGTGGAGCTGGCCATGCGTTATGGCGAGCCGTCGATCGAAACCAGCCTGCGCCAGCTGGCGGGTCAGGGTATTACCAGCGTCACCTTGGCGCCGCTGTATCCGCAGTTTGCCGACAGCACCACCACCACTGCGCTGGTCGAGGCGCAGCGGGTGATTGCGCAGCACAAGCTGCCGATCAAACTATCTGTGTTGCAGCCTTTTTATGACCAGCCCGAGTATCTCGATGCGCTGGCCGAAAGCGCCCGGCCTTATCTGCAGCAGGGTTTCGACCATCTGCTGCTGAGTTATCACGGCCTGCCGGAGCGCCATCTGCACAAGACCGACCCGACCGGCCAGCATTGCCTGAAGTCGGCCGACTGCTGTCAGCGCGCTGCGGGCAAGGTGCTCGACAGCTGCTACCGCGCCCAGTGCTACAGCGTCAGCAATGCCTTTGCAGCCCGTGCCGGTCTGCGCCCCGATCAGTGGTCGGTATCCTTCCAGTCGCGGCTGGGCCGCGCCAAGTGGATCGAACCCTATACCGAGGCACGACTGAACGAGCTGGCGGGGCAGGGGGTGAAGAAGCTGCTGGTGATGTGCCCGGCGTTTGTCGCCGACTGCATCGAGACGCTGGAGGAAATCGGCATTCGTGGCCGTGAACAGTTCATTGCCGCCGGTGGCGAGGACCTGCAGCTGGTGCCCTGTGTGAATACCCATCCGCAGTGGGTGGACGCGCTGGCGAAGATCTGTGCGCGGGTGCCGCAAGCGCTCTGATCGCGCATTCTTTGCGTGTGCGCTACTTGTCCGGCGTGGCGCCGATCAGTAAGGTTGCGCACCTCAATTTAAAAACGCTGGAGCCAAGCCATGTCCGCCGATCTCGCCCAAATCCGCCAGGTGATGGCTGAAGCCGATTGCCTGTACACCGAAGCGCAGATCGAGGCGGCTATCGACAAGATTGCCGCTGCCATCAACAGCCAGCTGGCCGAGAGCAATCCGGTGGTGTTCTGCGTGATGAACGGCGGCCTGATCTTTACCGGCAAGCTGCTGCCCAAACTGGATTTCCCGTTGGAACTGTCCTACCTGCATGCCAGCCGCTACCGCAATGAAACCAGCGGCGGCGACCTGTTCTGGAAGGCCAAGCCGGAAATTTCCTTTATCGACCGCGATGTACTGATCATCGACGACATCCTCGATGAAGGGCACACCCTGGGCGCCATCATCGATTTCTGCCGGCATGCCGGCGCCAGCAAGGTGTATACCGCCGTGCTGATCGACAAGGACCACCAGCGCAAGGCGCGCCCGGACCTGCAAGCCGACTTCATCGGCCTGCCGTGCATCGACCGCTTCATCTTCGGCTATGGCATGGATTACAAGGGCTACTGGCGCAATGCACCGGGCATTTTTGCGGTGAAAGGGCTTTAATCTCAGCGGAACCCGCAGGCTGATCAGGCGCCGTTGTCTGGTGCCTCGGTGAGCGCCTGTTCCGCAGGCAGCCCCAGCCACTGCAGGGCCTTCACCCGTGCCTGCGGCAGATTTTGCCGGTAGGCCAGCCGGCCGCCTTCGCGGTGCACGCCGGCGTGCCGCAGCTTCAGCCGGACGTTGGCCGAGGTGCCGACCAGAATCAGGCCGATATTCTGGCGCTGGTACTCGTGCAGCAGGTTTTCCAGCGAGGCCAGAGCCGTCATGTCGAGCATCTGCACGGCACTCATTTCGACGATCACCACCCGTACGTCCGGATTCAGCCGGCGCAGCACGCTGAGGGCTTTTTCCGCCGCACCAAAGAACAGCGGGCCGCGAATGGCGTAGGCCAGCACCTGTTCCGGGAGGTTTTCCAGCGCCTGATGGAAGTGTCTGGGCAAGGGCGCGGTATCGGTCAGGTCACTCATGCGCTTGATGAACAGGCCGGCTGCCAGCAGCAGGCCGACGCCCACTGCCAGCACCATGTCGAACAGCACGGTGAGCAGCAGGCAGGTGAGCAGCACCAGCACATCGCTGCGTGGTGCGATGCGCAGTGTGTGCAGCACATGCGGTGGTTCGCTCATGTTCCAGGCGACCATCAGCAGCAGTGCCGCCATGGCCGCCATCGGCAGGTAACTGAACAGCGGCGCCAGCAGCAGGATGGCCAGCAGCACCACCCCGGCGTGGGTGATGGCGGCTATGGGCGAGAAGGCGCCGGCGCGGATATTCGCCGCGCTGCGGGCGATGGCCGCGGTGGCGGTGATGCCGCCGAACAGCGGGGCAACCAGATTGCCCAGACCTTGCCCGAGCAGTTCGCCATTCGGGTCGTGTTTGCTGCCGGTCATGCCATCGGCGACTACCGCACACAGCAGCGACTCGATGGCGCCGAGCATGGCGATGGCAAAAGCCGGCGCGAGCAACTGGCGGACCAGCTGGAAGGTCAGCTCAAGCGGTTGGCCATCCGGCCCGGGCAGTTGCCAGGGCCAGGCGAAGTCCGGCAGAAACGGTGGAATGCCCGGATGGCTGACGCCGTCGAGTACATAGGAAAAACGTTCGCCGAGAGTCGCCACCGGCAGGTTGAAGCGTTCCAGCAACAGGCCGAGCAAGGCGCCGGCGGCCAGCGCGATCAGGTGGGCGGGAATTTTCGGCACCCAGCGCGGCCAGACAATCAGAATTGCCAGACAGGCAACGCCGACCAGCAAGTCGCCGGGCTGCAGGCCTGGCAGTGCCTGCAGTAATAGATGGAGCTGATCGAGATAATGCTGGGGTGGGCGGTCCAGTTGCAGACCCAGCAGGTCCTTGATCTGCAGGGTGGCGATGACGATGCCGATGCCGGCGGTAAAACCCAGGGTGACCGGGTAGGGGATGAATTCGATCAGCTTGCCGGCGCGCAACAGGCCCATGGCCAGCAGGATCAGACCGGCCATGCTGGTACACAGCAACAGGCCGCCAATCCCGAATTTCTGCGTGATCGGCAACAGGATCACCACAAAGGCGGCGGTCGGGCCGGAAACATTGAAGCGTGAGCCGCCGGTCAGGGCGATCAGCGGCGCGGCTACCAGAATGGTGTACAAGCCGTGTTGCGGTGCGACCCCCACCGCAATCGCCAGCGCCATGGCCAGCGGAATGGCGATAATACCGACCGTCAGCCCGGCGATCAGGTCGCCGCGCAGTTTTTGCAGGGTGAAACCAGCCCTTCGGGATTGTTGAAGCGCAGCAAACAATGCAGGCAATTGCATGAAACCTCCCGGTTGGTCAGGCCCGATTGTACGCCAGCAGACCGCTGCCGGGCCTTAGGCAATTAGTCGGAACCCTGCGTTGAGCCTGGCCGGCCACGGCGCTAAACTGCCTGCCCTCGAGAATGCGCCAAGGTAAATCGCAATGCGTAAAGACAAGAAGCAGATCATCGGTGAAGAGATCAGCGACGACATGATCAAGGTGTACCTCGGCGCGGAGCCGGCGGATGCCACGCCGCCAGCCCTGCACAAGCTGATCAAGGCCTATCGTGGCTTGCGCGTGGGTGATTTCGAGCGTTTTGTCGGCTTTTTCCTCGAGGCCGGTTATTCGCTGGAAGCCCGTGATGCCGGCGGCAAGGACTTCGTCGAGCTGATTCAGGACCAGCGTCAGGCCGAACCCTACATAGAGGTGATTCGCGCGGCGCGCGGTTAACTTGATCAGATTGTTCCGGGCTATCTCACGTTCACGTGTGGTAGTTATGTACATGCTCTTGCAAAAGCTTTTGCAGGAGCGGCATGGGCCGCGATAGGGCATCAGGCACCACATCGCGGGCAAGCCCGCTCCTACGATAGTCTTGTTTGAGTCCAGGTGCTTGATCTGCAAATTGCACGAATCGGGCCTGCCGGAAAGTCGCTGGAGATAGTCGATGCGCAAGCAGGATACGGACATCGGTGACCCCTACTCTGTCGAAGGTCCGACAACGGCCTGGTACCTGCTGCAGTGCAAGCCAAGGCAGGATGCCCGCGCCGAGGAGAATCTGCGGCGTCAGGGCTACAGCTGTTTTCGACCGCTGCTGCAACGGGAAAAGCTCAGCGGCGGACGCATTCAAAAGGTCGAAGAGTCATTGTTTCCCGGCTATCTGTTCATCCAGCTGGATGCGCAGAGCAACTGGGCACCGCTGCGCTCGACCCGTGGCGTGAGCCGTCTGGTGGTATTCAGCGGCTATCCCTTGCCGGTTCCGGCCGGGCTGATCGAGCAATTGCGTCTGCGCTCGCAGCAGGTCAGCGGGCAAGCAGCGGTACCGGTGCTGAAAAGCGGAGAGAAAGTGCGCATCACCGAAGGCCCGTTTGCCGAGCTGGAAGCGATTTTCCACAGCATGGACGGCCTGCAACGTGCGGTATTGTTGCTGAACATGCTCAACCGCCAGCAGAAGATCCATCTGCCGCTGAGCAGTCTGAGCAAAGACTGAGTCTGGCCATTCAATCAGCCTTGAATCAACCAGATTGCCATCACGCACCTCGCCAATATGCTGGCGAGGTGAGCGGCTTTATGCGCGATGCGGGTTATTTGGCTGCGACGGTTTTGCGGCTTCGGCTGGGCTTGCTGGCTGCTGCTTTTGCCGGGGCTTTCCTGCGCGGGGCGGCAGGTGCTTTGGCTGCTGCGGGCTTTTCAAGGGCTGCCGGGGCGCCGGTTTCCAGCTCGAGGCTGCGCTTGAGCAATTCGGCGTGGGCGTCCTGCATGTACTTGCCCAGGTCGGCGATGTCCGGCATCAGCCGGCGACAGGCGATCAGGCCGAAATCCAGCCAGCCGTTGTAGCTCTGCAGGGTGATGTTCAGGCCCATGCCGTGGTAGGGAATCGACACCGGGAAGGTGCTGATCTGCTTGGCGCCGGCAAAGTACAGGGTCATGTTCGGTCCCGGTACGTTGGAGATCACCACGTTGGCTATCGGCGGCACCGAGTTGGTCAGTCCCGAGCGGGCCAGGATCGCGACTATGCCGCTCATCAGCCAAGGCGCAGCCAGCGACGGGAAGTCGGTCGGCAAGATGGTTTTCACGTCGGAGATGATGGCCTTTACGCCTTCGGCCGAGGCGTGAATGGCCTGCAGGCGCTCCAGCGGATCACGTACCGTGGTGGCCAGGCTCATGCGTGCCATCGACACCTGGTTGGACAGGTCGGTATTGCCTTCCGGACGCAGGCTGACCGGTATCGCCGCCAGCAGTGGCAGGTTCGGCCGGCAACCCAGTTCGGCCAGATAACGGCGCAGGCCTTCGGCGGAAATGGCCATGACCACGTCGTTCAGGCTGACCTTGTTGATCGAGGCGATGCGCTTGCTTTCGGCCAGCGGGATGGAGAAGCGGGCGAAGCTGCGCTGGTTGGTGATCGCCACATTCAGCGGCGTCTTCGGTGCAAACCAGTTCATCCGCTCGCTGCCGTTGCTGCTCTGGTCCTTGGCCGGACGCAGTACCTGCATGGTCTTGCGCAGCAACACCGGCAAGTTTTTCGCCAGCTTCACGGTCTGGCCGATATTGTGCGCCAGACCCGAGGCCGCCAGTTCGGCGATGCCGAAGTTGTCGGTCGGCAGACGCCGGGCGGCACGTGCCGGCTTGACTTTGCGCGGCACCGGCGTGACATCCATGATTGCCTGCATCAGCACCTGGCCGCCCATGCCGTCCAGCGCGGCATGGTGCATTTTCGAGTAGAGCCCGACATAGCGGGTGCCATCGGGAAGATCGTCCGGTACCGGCAAACCGTCGAGCACATACATCTCCCACAGGGGGCGGCTGCGATCGAGCAGGCTGGAGTGCAGGCGTGCGACCAGGCGATCGACCGTGGCGCGGCTGGCCGGTGGCGGTACGATCACGTGACGGATGTGGTGCTCCAGATCGAGGTGTTCGTCCATTACCCAGATCGGGTTGGCCATGTCGAACGGCATGTTGACCAGCTTGCGCTGGAAGATCGGCGCCAGATGCATGCGGCTCTGGATATGTGCGCGCACGTCATCCATGAAATTGCCGGTGTATTCCGGCGGCAACTCGAGAATGCTCAGTCCACCGACATGCATCGGCGTTTCGGGAGTTTCCAGATGCAGGAAGGTTGCGTCCAAACCGCTTAAATGATGCATGGTGTGCCTCTTGTGGGCTGCGTTGGTGTAGTGAGCTTAGTGTGGAAATCCCGCTGCGCGGGTATCCACCGTTTTGTCGCTTGGCCAGCCTGGGGTGGAAAAGGCTGCGCCGTTCTCCACCCCGGCTTGCTTACTTGATTTCCACCGCCAGGCTGTCGTGGATCTTCTGCTGCCACAGTGCCGGCCCGGTGATGTGCACCGACTCGCCCTTGGTGTCGACCGCCACCGTGACCGGCATGTCTTTCACCTCGAACTCGTAGATGGCTTCCATGCCCAGTTCGGGGAAGGCCAGTACGGTGGATTTCTTGATCGCCTGGGACACCAGATACGCCGCGCCACCGACCGCCATCAGGTACACCGCCTTGTTGTCCTTGATCGCTTCGATGGCAATCGGGCCGCGCTCGGACTTGCCGATCATGCCCAGCAGGCCGGTGCTTTCCAGAATCTGCCGGGTGAACTTGTCCATCCGCGTGGCGGTGGTCGGACCAGCCGGGCCAACCACTTCTTCGCGCACCGGATCAACCGGGCCGACGTAATAGATAAAGCGGCCTTTCAGGTCGACCGGCAGCTGCTCGCCCTTGTTCAGCATGTCGACCATGCGCTTGTGCGCGGCGTCGCGGCCGGTGAGCATCTTGCCGTTGAGCAGCACGGTTTCGCCGGGCTTCCAGCTCTGTACGTCTTCCGGGGTGAGGGTGTCGAGATTGACCCGACGTGCGCTCGGGCCGGCTTCCCAGACGATTTCCGGGTAGGCATCGAGATCCGGCGCTTCCAGTTCGGCAGGTCCCGAGCCGTCGAGCACGAAGTGCGCGTGGCGGGTGGCGGCGCAGTTGGGGATCATGCACACCGGCAGGCTGGCGGCGTGGGTCGGGTAATCCATGATCTTCACGTCGAGCACCGTAGTCAGGCCGCCCAGACCCTGGGCACCGATGCCCAGCTGGTTGACCTTGTCGAACAGCTCCAGACGCAGCTCTTCGATGCGATTGGACGGGCCGCGGGTTTTCAGTTCGTGGATGTCGATGGCGTCCATCAGCACTTCCTTGGCCATCACCGCCGCTTTCTCGGCGGTGCCGCCGATGCCGATGCCGAGCATGCCCGGCGGGCACCAGCCGGCGCCCATGGTTGGCACGGTCTTGAGTACCCAGTCGACGATCGAGTCGGACGGGTTGAGCATGGCCATCTTCGACTTGTTTTCCGAGCCGCCGCCCTTGGCGGCAACGTCCACTTCGACCTTGTCACCGGGGACGATGGAGTAGTGGATGACGGCCGGGGTGTTGTCCTTGGTGTTCTTCCTGCTACCTGCCGGGTCGGCCAGGATCGAGGCACGCAGCACGTTGTCCGGCAGGTTGTAGGCGCGGCGTACGCCTTCATTGATCATGTCGTCGACGCTCATGGTCGCGCCATCCCAGCGCACATCCATGCCGACGCGGATAAAGATGGTGACGATGCCGGTGTCCTGGCAGATCGGCCGGTGGCCGGTAGCGCACATGCGCGAGTTGATCAGGATCTGCGCCATGGCATCACGAGCGGCCGGCGACTCTTCCTTCAGGTAAGCCGCGTGCATGGCCTGGATGAAATCGACGGGGTGGTAATAAGAGATGAACTGCAAGGCGTCGGCGACGCTCTGGATCAGGTCATCCTGCTTGATTACGGTCATGGGCTGGGCTCCTAAAGCGGGGTTTGTGTAGAGAGGCTGACTGGTGGCCGCTGCCGGGCGTTACGGGTGGTCGTAGGGTGGGCTTCAGCCCACCATGATTGGCGGACGAACCCTTGGTGGGCTGAAGCCCACCCTACACAGCCTGCGCAACGCACAATTCCGGATCAGCTATGGCTGTTCAGTATAACGCGGCAGTCAAGTCAGACACAGTCGGTAATAGGTCGTGTAGCCGGGTGGGTTTTTCCCGGAACGGCGGTTAGAGTGGGGCTTTGCTGTCTGGCCCCACCCGCCCAACGGAATGCCCCCCGTGTCCGAACTGCTCATTGCCGGCAAGTCGATCAACGCCGCCGACAACGCCAATCTGCTCGATACCCTGCTGGCTGCTGGTCTGGCGATTCCCTATAGCTGCCGCGCCGGCAGTTGCCATGCCTGCATGGTGCGTTGTACGCAGGGCGAGCTGCTGGATGCAAAGCCGGATGCGCTGTCGCCAGCGCAGCGTGCGGAGGGCTGGCGGCTGGCCTGCCAGAGCCGGATACGCGGTGATCTGGCGCTGGAAGTATTCGATCCGCAACGCGACGGAATTGCCGCACGTATCCACAGCCTGGACTGGCCTGCCCCGGATATCCTGCGCCTGCGCCTGTTGCCGGCGCGCCCGCTGCGCTACAGCGCCGGCCAGCACCTGTTGTTGTGGGGTGCCAGCGGCGTAGTGCGGCCCTATTCGCTGGCCAGCCTGCCCGGCACGGATGAATGGCTGGAGTTCCATATCGATTGCAGTCGGCCGGGCGCGTTCAGTAGTCAGGTCCGGCAGCTGGTTGAGGGTGATCAGCTGGGTCTTGGCGAGCTGCATGGGGGTGGGCTGCATTACGATCCTGACTGGCAGGATCGACCCTTGCTGTTGCTGGCTGCCGGCACCGGTCTGGCGCCGCTCTGGGGGCTGTTGCGCGAAGCGCTGCGGCAGGCGCATCAGGGGCCGATCCGCCTGCTGCATGTGGCCCGTGATCCCGCCAGCCATTATCTGGCTGGCGAACTGGCAGCGCTGACCGAAGCGCATCCCAACCTGCAGGTCGAGTTGCCGGTGCAGGCCGAGCTGGCTGCTGCTTTGGCCAATCTGCAGCTTGCCTCGCGGCAAACCATCGCCTTAGTCTGTGGTTCCCCTGCTGCCGTGGAGCATTTTTCCCGGCGTCTGTATCTGGCCGGCCTGCCGCGATCGCAGCTGTATGCCGATACCTATTTGTCCCGCGCCTCCTGAAAGAGCCGCTAACCGGAGTCTGCATGAGCGAACACATTATTGTTGAACGTGAACCGGGTCTGCTGACCCTGCGCATGAATCGTCTGGACAAGATGAATGCCCTGACCCGGCAGATGTACAGCCAGATGGCGCAGGCACTGAATGCGGCGACTACCGATCGCAGCGTGCAGGCGGTGCTGATTACCGGCAGCGAGAGCTGCTTCACCAGCGGCAATGACCTGATGGATTTCATGAATGCGCCCAAGGCCGGTCTGGGTGGCGAAGTGCTGGAATTCATGCAGGCGCTGTTCGAGTTCAGCAAGCCGGTAGTGGCCGCCGTGTCCGGCCCGGCGGTGGGCATCGGCACCACCATGCTGCTGCACTGCGATTTCGTTTATGTCAGTCAGGATGCGCTATTCAAGATGCCTTTCGTCAAGCTCGGCCTGTGCCCGGAATACGGCTCCAGTCTGATCCTGCCGCGTCTGATCGGTCAGGCCAAAGCCAATGACCTGTTGTTGCTCAGCGAATCCTTTAGCGGTGAACAGGCGGTCGCCTGGGGCATCGCCAACGAGGCGCTGGCCGACGGTGCTGCAACTTTGGCCAAGGCCCGTGAAACCGCCTTGCGCTTGCTCGATCTGGCACCTTCGGCGGTGCAGGTAAGCAAGCGCCTGATGCGCGCACCGGGTCGTGAGGAGTTACGCCAGGTGATCAAGGAGGAGGGCGAACTGTTCGGCGCACGCCTGTCGCACCCGGAAGCCATGGAAGCGATTGCTGCCTTCATGCAAAAGCGCAAACCGGACTTCTCGAAGTTTCTTTGACGCAACCTGGAAACGATCAATTGATGTTGTTGTTTTTGCTCGGTGGGAGCGTCGCCCTCGGCGCGAGCTTTTAATTTGGCAACATCAAGATCAACAACTCGCGCCGGGGGCGACGCTCCCACAACAGCGCATATGGCCAGACAGATTGTTCCCGCGTTTTCGCGTATTAGCACACGCTTGCGGGGTTGACGCACGAGCGTCGAGGGCTGCATTCCCACGCGGAGCGTGGGAACGATCAATAGAGGTGTTATCTGCCACCCAGGTGGGCAAACACTGTGCACGTGCACTGCAGCAGGGCAGAGCGCAGCGGGTAAATTCCAGGTGAGGCCTGGCGCAGTTTTGCCAGGTTATTGAAATTAATACTCTTTTCAGTAAATGCAGAAATCTGGCATGAGTCGTGCTTTGGGTAAAGTGCGAGTCCTCGCGATGCTTGGCACAGGCATCGCTACAGGTCTCACGGTAAATCACCTTTCCGCGACACCAGGAGAATACCGATGAAAAAAGCCACTGTACGCCAGCCCAGAGCAGCATTCACCCCAGCTTTTTCGCCAGCGTTTCTGCAGTCCCTGAGCGATTACTTCGACTCGATGTACTTTGCCAATTAGCTGATAGCACAGCTTGTGCGCGCACCGACAAGGACGTCTGGGCCGCACTCGGCGTGTGGCAACGGTCAGGTTATCTGACAGTTGTTGTGGGAGTGGCGACCCGCCACGAAATGCACAGCTAAAATCGCGCCGGGGGCTCCCACAGCAGCGTATGGTCGGCTCAGACCAGCGGGTCACCCACATGCAGGATCTTCATGGTGTTGCTGCCGCCGATGGTGTGGTAGCTGTCGCCCTTGGTCAGGATCACCCAGTCTCCCGCTTGCACCACACCACGTTTGAGCAGTTCGTCCACCGCGGCCTGGCTGACTTTTTCCGGCGCTAATGCGGCCGGGTCGAACGGCACGGTCTGTACCCCGCGAAACAGCGCGACCCGCGCCTGGGTGGCACGGTGCGGAGAGAAGGCGTAGATCGGCATGGATGAGCGGATGCGCGACATGATCATCGGCGTGTAACCGCTTTCGGTCAGGCAGATAATCGCCTTCACACCGGGGAAGTGATTGGCGGTGTACATCGCCGCCAGCGCAATGCTTTCGTCGCAGCGCTCGAAGCGCCGGCCCAGACGGTGGCTGGAGTTCTGGCTGGTCGGGTGTTTTTCCGCACCCAGGCACACCCGTGCCATCGCCTGCACCGCTTCTACCGGGTATTCACCGGCAGCACTTTCGGCCGAGAGCATCACCGCATCGGTGTAGTCCAGCGCGGCGTTGGCCACATCGGAGACTTCGGCGCGGGTCGGCATCGGGCTGCTGATCATCGACTCCATCATCTGCGTGGCGGTAATCACCACACGGTTCAGGCGGCGGGCGTGGGCGATGATCTTCTTCTGGATACCGACCAGTTCGGCATCACCGATTTCCACCGCCAGATCGCCACGGGCGACCATCACCCCGTCACTGGCCTGGATCAGTGCATCGAGAGTAGCGTCATCGGCCACCGCTTCGGCGCGTTCGATCTTGGCGATCAGCCAGGCACTGCCGCCAGCTTCGTCGCGCAGCCGCCGGGCTTCCTGCATGTCGGCAGCATCGCGGGGGAAGGACACGGCCAGATAATCCAGATCCATGTCAGCCGCGTGCTTGATATCGGCACGATCCTTGTCGGTCAGCGCCGGCGCGGTCAGGCCGCCACCACGGCGATTGATGCCCTTGTGATCGGACAGCGGGCCGCCGATCAGCACGGTACACAACAACTCATCCTTGCCCACCGAGTCGACGCGCATTTCCACACGGCCGTCATCCAGCAGCAGTTCGTCGCCGGCCTTGCAGTCGGTGATCAGGTCCGGGTAATCGATGCACACCACTTCCTGATTGCCGGCCTCGCGCGGGTGGCTGATGGAGAAGCGGAATTTATCGCCGGCTTTCAGTTCGATGCGCTTGTTGGCAAAGCGCGCGATGCGGATCTTCGGCCCCTGCAGGTCACCGAGCAGGGCGACGAAGCGACCGTGTCTGGCGGCAATTTCACGAACCAGTCTGGCGCGAGCCTTGTGGTCATCCGGCGTGCCGTGGGAGAAGTTCAGGCGGGCAACATCCATGCCGGCCAGAATCAGCTGCTCGAGCACTTCGGGAGAACTGCTGGCAGGGCCGAGAGTGGCGACTATCTTGGTGCGACGGAAGGTCATGCAGAAGCTCCATTTTCTGGGGAGAGCCAGAGGCTACACCGCCGTGACCGTGTAGTCACTTTTCTGCGCCACTACTTTTCCGCCCTGCTGTTGAGCACCAGTAAATCGCAATCGACCTCCTCCAGGACACGCTCCGCAGTATTGCCGATCAGCGCCGTATCCAGATGGCTGCGCGATACCGCGCCCATCAGCAGCAGGTCTATCGACTCGCTACGCACGAAGTGCGGAATGACTTCCTCCGGGTAACCCTCCACCAGATGGCTGTACGGGCGGATTTGCGGGTACTGCGTGAGCAGCTGGTCAAACGCCAGATGGCGCTGCTCGGCATTGCTCTTCAGGTATTCCGGGTACTCGGCAACCAGCTTGGCGTCAAACAGCATGGACGGCGGCAGCGGCGCATAGCAGTGCAGGCAATGCGGCTCCAGATCAAGCAACCTGCCCAGTTCGCGGGCGGCAATCAGCAGGCGATGATCGAGCGCGGCCGGTTTGTCGATGCTGTGCAGCGGGTCGACCGCCGCGCAGAGCCGACGATAACCACCGAATGCCCCGTGATGCACCAGCCACACTGGCACCTTGCTGTGGCGGATCAGTTGCCAGCAACTGTTGCTGAGGAACAACCGGCGCAGTGCACCATGATCACTGGCTGCCTTGAACAGCATGTCCGGCTTCAGCTCTGCAGCCCGTGCCAGCACCACTTCGTGCAGTGGTTTGCCCCAGCGAACGCAGGTCTGTACCTGCAGACCTTCCTCGCGCAAAGGCTGCGCGAGGGTTTCCAGCCAGGTCTGGCGTTCCTGCAACAGCTTCTCGCGGGCTTTTTCCCGTGAGCTGGGATTGAACAGGGAGCTGCCTTCCAGCGTGGCGTGATACTCGCAGACCAGCAACTCAAGGGCCGAGCGGCTCTGCCGCGCCAGCCAGACAGCCCGCTCCAGAGCCGGTTGGCTTTGCCTGGTCGGATCGATGACCACCAGCAGCATTTTCAGTTTCATGGCGAATTCTCCGCATCTATTTGTTTCATTGCACTGCAAAACCGGCAGGCGCTGCTTGATCTGTATCAGTCAGAGTGATCCCTGTCCGGATTGTCTGTAGGAGCGGGCTTGCCCGCGATTCAGGTCTGATCAATCGGTCGCGGGCAAGCCCGCTCCTGTGAATACTTCTGACTCCGGCGTGGGAACGATATCAATGTAGGCTGGGCTTCAGCCCACCGATATCCTGCCCGACTGCTTAATGGTGGGCTGAAGCCGCCCTACACAAACGTGGGTTGCCGGATTAAGCTGGTTGTTCACCGGCTGGAGACCTGCCAATGCGCCGCCTGATCATCCTGATGCTGCTGCTTGCCCCGCTTACCGGCTGGGGCGAGATCTATCGCTGGACCGATGCCAGCGGCCGGGTGCACTTCGGTGAACAGCCCGGGCCGGGGGGCGAAGCCATAGAGGTCAAGCCGCAGGTGATCGAGCGTGATGCGGCAACCCGGCAGAGTCAGGAGCGTTTACAGAAGGTGCTGGATGCCCGCAAGCAGGAGCAGACAGCAGCCGCCCAGAAGCAGGCCGGCATCACGGCAAAGCGTAATGAAGAGTGCGCCAAACTGCGCCAGACGCTGGAAAATCTCGGCCATGGTGGCCTCTATTTCAGCGATGATGCCAATGGCGAACGCACATTTTATAGTGACCAACAGGTAGAGGTGGCACGCAGCAAGGTGGCCAGCCAGTTTGCCGCCAAGTGCCAGTGAAGAAAGAGCATGTCCCGGTTACGTGTAGGCTAAACCATTGCTGGCCGTAGGGTGGGTTTCAGCCCACCATTAAACAGTCGAGTACAGTCTTGGTGGGCTGAAGCCCACCCTACGGGCGCCGGACAAAACTTGGCCAGCAATACGAATAAGCCCTGCGCCGGCAAGCGAGAAGCTGAATGTCTGAACAGCGCCGCATCGAAAGACAGCAGTTGGTGCACTATTTACAGGTGTTCAACTGCATTACCGGCAAGCCCGTCGGCAGTATCGGCAATATCTCGCCGGATGGCCTGATGCTGGTCAGTCCGTTGCCGATGCTGGTGGGTGCGCGCTTTGCGTTGCGCGTTAAGATACCGGAGGAGGGCGGGGCGCTGCGCTGCATCGACTTCCAGGCCGATTGCCAATGGAGTCGCGAAGACGTGACTCCGGGTACCTTCGACTCTGGTTTTGCCCTGGTGGAACCGCCGGCGGACTATGTGCAGATGGTCGCAGTGCTGCATGACTACTTCCGTTTTGTGCCTGAAATTTCTTCCTGAGCGAATGGTTTCTCCCCATAGCCTTGAATGCGCGCGGGCTTTCGATCCGGCCCGCTATTTCCGCTTTCACAGTTAGATGTCAGGTTGCGCGCGTACCAGCCCCGTGGTTCTTGGCTTCGCCTTGAAGGCAAATACCTTTAAGATGTTGCAGCGGCAGGAAGTCGCGTGAAATACCCGCCCGGAATGAATCCACTCAACTATTAATCGCCTGTTTTATTGACGGACGGGCGTGTGCGATTGCATGGCCGGGGCAAGACACAACGCCAGCGTTTTCAAGATCTGACGCCAAATCTTGGGGCGGTAGCGTGTCTGAAGGGGTTAAGATGGCAGAATTACAGTCATTGATAGTGTCGGCAGTGTAACCTTGCCCACAATATCCTGCGCGGCAGGAAAATTCTGTGCAGTCAGACACAGGCTAACCAACAGTTTCAGCCAGCGATCAAAAGACGTGCTTGCGGGCGGGTCGGCAACACAAGTGAGGATGCTCATGATGACAAGAACCTTTACCAGTCTTTCCCTGCTTCTGGCACTGACCTGCACCCAGGCGTATGCCGATCAGGCGACTTACGAAGGGCTTAAAGCCGCCGGAGTAAAACTGACCGGACAGCAGGCACAGGAAGTTGCCGAAGCCGAGACAGAGGCTTTGCCTGAGGTAATTGCCAGTCTGGTCGCGGCCAATCCCGCAGCAGCCCCGACCATCGTGGCTACCGCCGTTTGCACCGCGCCTGATCAGGCACAGACCATCCCGCCAGCAGCGGTGAGCGAGTTACCCGAGCAAGCGGAAGCGATCAACGCCGAAGTGGCGCTGGGTTGCCCGGCCTTTGCTGATGATGAAGTGCTTGGCCGGGGCCTGGCTGCCCCCACATCCAGTATCCCCAGCGGTGGTGGTGCCGGCGGTGGCGAACTGGCCAGCCCCAACTGATACTCATCTGCCAATTACAATAATTGATATTTTTTTCGCTGAACAAAGCGCTGCATCAGCAACACTTGGGGATTTTTATGCGTTGTAAGTTGATCAACTGCTCTTCGATAGCAGCTATTTCAGCAGTGCTGGCTACCAATGCCTGGGCCATCGAGCCGGAAAGCATCCGCTTTGGTGATGGTCTGAAATTCACCCCGACGCTGAAAACCGAAGAGCGTTATGACGACAATATCCGTGCGGAGGAATACAACACTCAATCCTCCTGGGTAACGGCCATTTCGCCGACCTTCAAGTTGTCCACCGAAAACCGGAACAGCGCCTATGCACTGACCTATTCGCTGGACAATGAAAATTACGCCTCCAGCCACAACGATGACCACACCGACCATCATGTCGATCTCGATGCCGGCTTCCAGTTCGATGTGCGCAACAAGCTGCGGCTGAATGCCGGTTACGACAAGGTCGAGACCATCGCCAACGACGATTACATCGATTCAGACAACGGCAATATCGTGCCGCTGGGCAATAGCGGCGAACCGGCCAAGTACACCCAGACCAATGCCGGTGGTGTCTACACCTACGGTGCCAGCAGCGCGTTGATGCAGCTCGAACTGGCGGCCGATTACCAGCAGTGGCGTTATCAGAACAGCAACGGCTTCAACGACGATCAGGAATACGATGCCCTGCCGCTGCGGGCCACCGGTTTCTATCGCATCGCGCCGAAAACCCGTCTGCTGCTCGAAGGCCGCCACACCCATTACGACTACGTCAAAGACAACGACCAGAACAGCGACAACAATGCCGTACTGGGTGGCGTAACCTGGGATGCCACTGCAAAAACCAGCGGCACCATCAAGATCGGTGCCGAGCAGAAGAGTTACGACAACGGCTATTACAACGACGAAAACAACAGCACCTGGGAAGCGGGTGTTCAGTGGAAACCGCGGACTTACTCCACCTTCAGTCTGAATACCAATCAGAGCTTTCAGCAGGGCACTGACGGCGCCGGCGCCATCGACTCGCAAACCACCAGCCTGAGCTGGAGTCACGCCTGGCTGGAGCGTCTGAGCTCGGATGTCAGCTACAGCTACACCAGCAATGACTATCAGGGCACCAGTCAGCAGGATTACATCGACATCGTCGGTGTTGGTCTGACCTATCAGATGCGCCGCTGGCTGGATATCGGTGTTGGCTACAAGTACGCCACCGATGACTCCAACGAGCCTGGGCAGAGTTATAACCGCAACATCTTTTCGGTCAGCTTCACCGCCGGTCTGTAAAACGCTACCTACCCATCTGTAGGAGCGAGCTTGCTCGCGATAACTGCATGGATGCCCGGCTCGAATCAGGCAACTCAAGCGCATCGCGAGCAAGCTCGCTCCTACACAAAAGCGTGCAACAGCATCAAAGTAGGCTGGGCTTCAACCACAGGGGGGCGTAGCTCCCCTTTGCATTTCAACGATTCACAAGAGCAACCCGGATCTATGGTCATTCGCACTTTACTCAGCCTGATGCTTGGCCTGCTGCTATTCGCCAGCGGAGTTGCGCTTGCGGAAGGCAATTCCTCGTACAAACTGGCGTCAGGCGATGTCATCAGCATCAATGTGTTCGGCGAGCCGGACCTGAGTTTCAAGGAGCTGCGCCTTACCGATGCCGGCAGCTTCTCCTATCCCTTTATCGGTGAAGTGCAGGCCAAGGGAAAAACCGCAGCAGAAATCGAGCAACTGATCATAAGCAGACTCAAGGGTGACTATCTGGTCGACCCGCGGGTATCCGTCAGCGTGCTGAAATACCGCGAGTTCTTTATCAGTGGTGAAGTGAAAGCACCCGGCGCCTACCCATTCCAGCCCGGCCTGACCCTGCGTCGCGCTGTGGCGCTGGCCGGCGGCCTGACCGAGCGCGCCTCCGAAGGGCGCATCAGTATCATCCGTGACAACAACCCTGACCGCACACCGGAACCGGCAACTCTCGACACCGCCGTCATGCCCGGTGACTCGATCAATATCGACCAGGGGTTTTTCTGAGGCTATGTCGTAGGGTGGGATTTAGCCCACCGTACTCTGGTGCAGTTGCCATGGTGGGCTGAAGCCCACCCTACGCAAAAGCAAAAAGCGCGCGCCGGAGCTGAAGCCACGGGCACCAAGCCGCAGCGTTTTTGTAGGAGCGTGCTTGCCCGCGAATGTTTCAGCGGATACTGCAATCGCGTAATGCGGCGACAGATCAATAGCATCGCAGGCAAGCCAGCTCCTACGGAAGTAGAAGGCGCGCACCGGAGCTGAAGCCACAGGCACCATGCCGCAGCGTTTTTGTAGGAGCGGGCTTGCCCGCGAATGTTGCAGCGGATACTGCAATCACGTAAGCAGGCAACAGATCAATAGCATCGCAGGCAAGCCAGCTCCTACGGAAGTAGAAAGCGCGCACCGGAGCTGAAGCCACAGGCACCAAGCCGCAACGTTTTTGTAGGAGCGGGCTTGCCCGCGAATGTTGCAGCGGATACTGCAATTGCGTAAGCAGGCAACAGATCAATAGCATCGCAGGCAAGCCGGCTCCTACAAGAGCCAAAGATTGCACCGGGGCGCCGCGCCCACGAAGCTAATACGCCACCGGACAACTGGCATCATTGCTGCCAACTTCGCAACTTTTCAGAGTCTCTCGTCGCATGGAATCCAATAGTCAAATCATCGAGCGCAACCCGACTGCCCAGCGGCAGGATGAAGAGGGCGGCGAGATCGATCCGCTCAAGCTGGCGCTGGTTGTCTGGCAGCGTAAATGGAGCATTCTTGCTCTGGTGCTGGTGGTCGGCATGCTCGCCAGCCTCTGGGCCAACTCGCTGACCCCGATTTACCGCGCCGAGTCGACCATGCTGTTCGAGCGCAAAACGCCACCGGTGATGTCGCTTGAAATGATGTATGGCTTTGACAGCTTCGGTTTTGAATTCCTTGAAACCCAGATCGAGCTGCTCAAGTCGCGCGCCTTGGCCGAGCGCGTGGTGCGTGACCTCAACCTGACCAGCCATCCGGCCTTCGATCCCGCCCAGCAACCGAAGCAGGAACCTTCGCTATTCAGCCTGAGCGGTTTGCGCCAGAGATTTGCCGCCAACGAGGTGGTGCCGGTTACCTTGCCGGAAGATCTGCAGACCGAGCAAGCCGCAAGCGCGGCGCAAGTCTTTGATGCCGCCACCAGTGCGGTGATGGGCAGCACCAGCGTGGAGAAACTCGGCGACAGTATGCTGGTGCAGATCCAGGTGACCATGGCCGACCCGCAGCTGGCTGCCAGCATTGCCAATGCCCTGGGCAGCAGCTTTATCGAGAGTCAGCTGGAAGCCAATATGGACATGTCCATGAGCGCCACCAGCTGGATGAACAGCCGTCTTGAAGATCTGCGTGACAAGCTCAAGGTCGCCGAAACCAACCTGCAGGCCTACCGCGAGTCGGAAGGTCTGGTTGATGTGAACGGGGTCGGCACCATCAGTGCCGCCGAGCTCAGCGGCACCGGTGACCGCATGATTGAAGCGCGCAGCCAGCGTGCCGAAGCCGAGAGCCAGTACCGTCAGGTACAGGGCATGCAGGGTAACTGGGAGCGTCTGTCCAGCGTGCCGGCGGTACTCGGTAACCCGCTGATCCAGTCGTTCAAGGGCGATGAAGCCAAGGCCCGGGCCCGAGTTCAGGAGCTGTCGCGACGCTATGGCCCCAAGCACCCGTCGATGCTGGCCGCGCAATCTGACTTGAATGCGGCTTCAGCCAGTTTGCGTGCCCAGGTCGAGCAGGTGGTGGCCGGCATCGAGCGCAACTACCAGCTGGCAGTGGCCAACGAGAACTCCCTGAAATCGTCCTTTGAGGCCAACAAGGAGCAGATGCAGGATATCTCGCGCAAGGAATTCAAGCTGCGCGCCCTGCAACGTGAGGTGGATGCCAACCGCACTCTTTACGAGACCTTCATGAACCGCCTGAAGGAAACCTCGGCCACGGCCGATCTGGACCAAAGCAACGTGCGGGTGATCGACAAGGCCATCACCCCTGGCGGTCCGATCGCTCCGCAGAAGTCACGCATCGTACTGATTGCGGTGGCACTCGCCGCCCTGTTCGGTGTCGGTCTGACATTGCTGCTGGACTTCCTCAGCAATACCTTCCGTGGCACCGATGATGTCGAAAGCCGCCTGAACCTGCCGGTGCTGGGCATCCTGCCGCTGCTGAAGAACAAACAGCGCACCGAGCTGATCGGCATGTTCAAGAGCGACAAGGACAAGAGCTTTTCCGAATCGGTGCGTACCATCCGTACCGGTGTGGTGCTCAGCGGCGTTGATCATCCGCACAAGGTACTGGTCATCACCTCGTCCATCCCGGGGGAGGGCAAGAGCACCGTGGCTTCGAACCTGGCCTTCGCCCTCGGGCAGATGGAGAAGGTTCTGCTGATCGATGCCGACCTGCGTCGCCCGAGCCTGGCCAGGAGCTTCAAGTTCCCGGTCGGTACTCCGGGGCTGGCCAACCTGATTGCACACACGGCCAACCTGGAAGAGTGCATCAAGACCGTCGATGGCATCGACGTGATGTGCGCCGGCACTGTGCCGCCCAACCCGCTTGAGCTGTTGTCCTCGCCGCGCTTTGCCAAAGCCATTGAGGCACTCAAGGCCCGCTACGAGCGCATCATCATTGACTCTCCACCGACTCAGGCGGTCAGCGATGCCATGGTGCTGGCCAAACAGGCCGATGGACTGATCTACGTGATCAAATCCGACTCCACGCACATCCCGCTGGTGGAAAAAGGCGTCGGCCAGCTGCTGCAGAAGAACGTCCCGATCAAAGGCGTCGTACTTAACCAGGTCGACATCAAGAAAGCCCAGAAATACGGCTACAGCTACGGCGGCTATTACGACTACTACGGCTACAACGAAGGCAAAAAGTCCAAGGCCTGATTCACAGGTTAAGTCTTTACTCCTCTCCCCATAGGGGATAGCAGCAAGGAGTTTGCGATTTTTGCGGGAGCGGCGCCCCGCCGCGAAAGGAGCCGTCAGCGAGGTACCGCGCCAAACCGTAGGAGCGGGCTTGCCCGCGAATGCTTTCCCGGAAAGCGCAAACGCGCTACTTGGCAACAGAGCAAAAAACAGCGCAGGCCAGCCAGCGCCTAGGCAAAGCAGCTCCAGCAAGAACCAATAACCAACCCATCGCTTAACTGTGGAAATCCAATGCTCGAACTGAAGGACGCCAGAATCGCGGTTATCGGCCTGGGCTATGTCGGCCTGCCGCTGGCGGTGGAGTTTGGCAAGCGTTACCCGACTACCGGTTTTGATATTCGCGCTGCGCGTATCGATGAACTGCGCCAGGGCAAAGACGCCACGCTGGAGGTTTCGGCAGAAGAACTGGCTGCATCGGCGCAGCTGAGCTTCAGCGCCAGCCCTGAAGACTTGCGTGCCTGCAACGTCTACATCGTCACCGTACCCACGCCCATCGATGCCGCCAAACGTCCCGACCTGACGCCGCTGATCAAAGCCAGCGAGCTGGTTGGCAGCCTGCTCAAGGGCGGTGATCTGGTGGTCTACGAGTCCACCGTCTACCCCGGTTGCACCGAAGAAGTCTGTGTGCCGATCCTGCAAAACCACTCCGGCCTGCAATTCAACAGCGACTTCTTCTGCGGCTACTCGCCCGAGCGCATCAATCCCGGCGACAAGCAGCACCGGCTGAGCAGCATCCTCAAGGTCACCTCCGGCTCCACGCCGCAGGCTGCCGATTGCGTCGATGCGCTGTACCGCTCGATCATCCAGGCCGGCACCCACAAGGCTGCCAGCATCCAGGTGGCCGAAGCTGCCAAGGTCATCGAGAACACCCAGCGCGACGTCAATATCGCCCTGATCAACGAACTGGCGCTGATTTTCAACCGCATGGGCATCGATACCGAAGACGTGCTCAAGGCAGCCGGCACCAAGTGGAACTTCCTGCCGTTCCGCCCCGGTCTGGTCGGCGGGCACTGCATTGGTGTCGATCCGTATTACCTGACGCACAAGGCACAGCAGGTCGGTTACCACCCGGAAGTCATCCTTGCCGGCCGCCGCCTCAACGACAACATGGGCGCCTATGTCGCCAGCCAGCTGGTCAAAGCCATGCTCAGGCAACGCATCCAGGTGGACGGCTCGCGCGTGCTGATCATGGGCCTGGCGTTCAAGGAAAACTGCCCGGATCTGCGCAACACAAGGGTGGTCGACATCATCAGCGAGATGCGCGAATACAACGTCAGCGTCGACGTCCACGACCCATGGGCGGATGCCGCCGAAGCACTTCACGAATACGGCCTCACCCCGGTCAGCCAGCCGCAGACCGGGCACTACGACGGCATCGTCCTCGCCGTCGCCCACGATCAGTTCAAAGCCATGGGCGAAACGGCATTGCGCGCCCTCGGCAAGCCGCAGCACATCCTCTACGACCTCAAATACATCCTGCCCAAAGAAGCCAGCGACCTGCGGCTCTAACCCCACCCGTTGGCCTGTGCAGTGATATTTTGTGGGAGCCCCGACCCGGGGCGAGCTTTTGCTTTGGCAACGCCCCGGCAGAAGTTACAGACACACATGCACCGTAGGGTGGGCTTGAACCCACCAAAACCCAGATCCAGAGGTGGTGGGCTGAAGTCCACCCTACAAAGCTAAACCCGCAGCCAACGCTGTTAAACGAATCCACCGGCCACCCCAATGACCCGCTACCAACAACTGCTCGCCGAACTGCCCAAAGTGCCCAAGACCTGGTTGATCACCGGGGTCGCCGGCTTTATCGGCAGTAACCTGCTGGAAACCCTGCTCAAGCTCGACCAGCGTGTCGTCGGCCTGGACAACTTCGCCACCGGCCACCAGCGCAATCTGGATGAAGTCCAGTCACTGGTCACCCCGCAGCAATGGGCGCGCTTCCAGTTCATCAACGGCGACATCCGCAATCTCGACGACTGCCGCCAAGCCATGACCTTCACTGCACCGAACGTCGACTCGCCCACGAACACCATCGCTTCCGTAGGAGCGGGCTCGCCCGCGAATGCTTCACCGATTATCGAAAGCGCAGCACAAAACAACAGAACCAATCCATCGCAGGCAAGCCAGCTCCTACAAGAGCAAAACCAGACACCCCGGCAGGAAGGTTCAAACAGCTCGCCCGCGACTGCCGCTGCGTCTGTAGGAGCGGGCTTGCCCGCGAATGCTTCCCCCCACCCAGCACAATCAATCCCCGTCGACTACGTCCTCCACCAGGCTGCCCTCGGCTCCGTCCCGCGCTCGCTGGAGGACCCCATCACCACCAACGCCACCAACATCGACGGCTTCCTCAACATGCTGGTCGCCACCCGTGATGCCCGGGTGCACAGCTTCACCTACGCCGCCAGCAGCTCCACCTACGGAGACCACCCCGGCCTGCCCAAGGTCGAAGACCTGATCGGCAAGCCGCTCTCGCCCTATGCCGTGACCAAATACGTCAACGAGCTGTATGCCGATGTCTTCGCCCGCAGCTACGGCTTCAACAGCATCGGCCTGCGCTACTTCAACGTATTCGGCAAACGCCAGGACCCGGACGGCGCCTACGCCGCCGTGATCCCCAAATGGACCGCCGCCATGATCAAAGGCGAAGAGCTGTTCATCAACGGCGACGGCTCCACCAGCCGCGACTTCTGCTATATCGACAACACCGTACAAGCCAATCTTTTAGCCGCCACGGCCACCGATGCGGCGGCGCGTAACCAGGTCTACAACGTCGCCGTCAGCGGTCGCACCGATCTCAACCAACTGCTGGCCGCCCTCAGGCAAAGCCTCGCCAGCAACGGCCTGAACTACGACAAACCAGCGGTCTACCGCGATTTCCGCGCTGGGGATGTGCTGCACTCCCAGGCCGACATCAGCAAGGCCCGGCGCCTGCTTGGCTATGCGCCGCAGTTCGACTTCTCGGCGGGCATAGAACAGGCGATGCCTTGGTATATAGGTTTTATGAAATGAGCTTGCTCAACTGGATTGAGTTTCAATCTTTGGGGGATGAAAGAGGCGGTTTAGTAGCGCTCGAGATTGGCATGGAAAAAGCGGTGCCTTTTGAAATCAAGCGGGTTTATTACATCCACCATACTGAAGCTGGCGTAAGCCGAGGCTTTCACGCCCACCACAATCTACGGCAAGTTGCCATTTGCGTAGCGGGCAAGTGTCGCATGGTGCTGGATGATGGTTTTAGCCGTGAGGAGACCTGGATGAATTCGCCTACCAGGGGGTTGCTAATTGAGACTATGGTCTGGCGCGAAATGCACGACTTCAGCGACGACTGCGTACTATTGGTATTGGCTAGCGAACATTACGATGAATTAGATTACATTAGAAATTATAATAGATTTATCGCTTCTAAGAAAACTCGAATTGTTAAGTATGACGAGCGTTTTTTAAAGTTATCTTGGGAGTGGCTTAATGATCCTGAAATAAAAGCGCTCACAATGACGCCGGACTTCACTCGGTTGCAGCAGCTGGAGTTTTACAAGTCTCTGGATGGGAGGAGTAATTACAAGATTTTCGGTGTGATGTTTGGTGCTGAGCTTGTAGGCGCTTGCGGATTGAAAAATATTGAAGCTGAGGTTGCTGAGCTTTGGCTGTATATTGGAGTGAAAAAATACTGGGGAATAGGTATTGGAAGGGAGGTTGTCAATTTTTTGGAAGGTGAGGCGGCTTCAATTGGTTTAAAAGGCTTGTATCTAAAAGTTGCGGTTTCAAATATTTCGGCGCAAACATTGTATAAAAAAAATGGATTTAAGGAAGTGATTACTGAAGCTGAAAGTTATCTTGTGATGGAGAAAAGCTTTGATTCTATCAGTAACAAGGTATGACTCAGAACAAAAAAGTGAGTGGGACAGCTTTGTAGCTGATTGTAAAAATACTCACTTTATGTTTTATCGTGATTATATCGAATATCATGCAGACAGATTTTTTGATTACTCCTTGGTGATAAGGGATGACCGCGGGACTATAGTTTCAGTTTTGCCGGCTAATGTTTCTGAGGGTATTATTTACAGCCACCAAGGACTTACGTTTGGAGGTTATTTAACGAATAATAAGATTGGCACAGAATTAATGCTTGCTGTTTTTGATGAGGTAAATTTATTCTTAAACAATAAAGGATTTAGTAAGCTTATTTATAAGTGCTTGCCTCATATTTATCATGAGTTGCCGGCCGAAGAAGATCGTTATGCGCTTTTTGTTAATGATGCGACTCTTATTCGAAGGGATGTATCGGCATCTATTTTTTTGGAGAATAAAGTTTCATATAGCAAGTTGAGAAAGCGCTGTATTAATAAGGCAATAAAAGAGAATGTGATAATAGAGCTTTCGACTTGTAATGAAGAATTTTGGGCTTTATTGGGGAATGTTTTACTAAAAAAACACGGCGTGAAGCCTGTGCATGATTTGAAAGAAATTACAAGGTTGAGAGACCGGTTTCCTGAAAATATAAAAATCTTCGTTGCAAGACACCATGGTGTTGTGGTTTCAGGTGCTGTTATCTTTGAAACTAAAACAGTGGCGCACGCTCAGTATTTGGCAAGTGATGAACTTGGGCGTAGCTTGGGTGCTCTAGACTTGTTAATCGATAATTTAATCAATGAGCGATATCGAGATAAGAGGTTTTTTGATTTTGGAATATCAAATGAGAATTGTGGTCGCTTTCTAAATAAAGGTCTGATTGCCCAGAAAGAGGGTTTTGGTGCTCGCGCGATCGTGCATGATTTTTATGAGATCGAAATTAAATGATTCCCTTCCTCGATCTCAAAGCCATCAATGCAGTCAATCGTGACGAACTGATCGAAGCCTGCACCCGCGTGATCGACTCCGGCTGGTATATCACCGGCAACGAACTGGCCTGCTTCGAAAATGACTTCGCCAGATACTGCGGTACCAGTCATTGCATCGGTGTGGCCAATGGACTGGATGCCCTGACGCTTACCCTGCGCGCCTGGAAAGAGCTGGGCAGGCTCAAGGAGGGCGATGAAGTCATCGTCCCCGCCAATACCTATATCGCCAGCATCCTTGCCATCACCGAGAACCGTCTGATACCGGTACTGGTTGAGCCCGATGAGGCCAGCTACAACCTGTGCCCTCTCAAGGCAGAAGCTGCAATCACGCCAAAAACCCGCGTCATTCTGGCTGTGCATCTTTACGGTCAGCTGGCCGACATGCCAGCCTTGCTGGAGGTTGCCGAACGTCACAACCTGCTGGTACTGGAAGACGCAGCACAAGCCCACGGTGCCAGCCTGGATGGCCGTAAGGCCGGTAACTGGGGCGATGCCGCAGGCTTCAGCTTCTACCCCGGCAAGAACCTTGGTGCCCTGGGTGATGCGGGTGCCATCACCACCAGCGACGACGACCTTGCGCAAACCTTGCGTGCCCTGCGCAACTAC
This sequence comes from Pseudomonas pohangensis, assembly GCF_900105995.1. NCBI lineage: Bacteria > Pseudomonadati > Pseudomonadota > Gammaproteobacteria > Pseudomonadales > Pseudomonadaceae > Pseudomonas > Pseudomonas pohangensis. Next base: position 901,457 of record NZ_LT629785.1, read on the forward strand.
GGCTCCCACGAGAAGTACCAGAACCTCTATCAGGGAGTGAACAGCCGTCTCGATGAAATTCAGGCAGCCATGCTTGGTGTCAAACTCAAATATCTGGATAAACAAACCGCGCAGCGCCGGCAGATTGCCAACCTCTACCTTGAAGGCATTAGCAACTCCGCCATCCAGCTGCCCTGTTGCCCCAACCCGGAACAACACGTCTGGCACCTGTTTGTCGTCCGCAGTCAGCAGCGCGATGCCTTGCAGCAGCACCTGACCGAAGCGGGAGTACAGACACTCATCCACTACCCGATACCGCCCCATCTGCAGCAGGCTTACGCGCAATGGAATGGCAGAAATTATCCGTTGACCGAGGCCATGCACCAGCAAGTGCTCAGCCTGCCGATGGGGCCGACCATGAGTGCCGATGATGCCCAAGCTGTTGTTCGGGCATGTAATCAATGGGCAGGTTGATGCATATCCAGCCAGTACCAGCTCAGTCAAGTGCACACTTCGTAGGAGCGTGCTTGCTCGCGAAGTTGTGGCGTAGTCTGTATCGCGAGCAAGCTCGCTCCTACAGATGCAGCGTGCTCACGTTTAACTCGTCCCGGCTCAGCATTTGCAGGCACTACCGGTGACCGAGAAATCCTCCCACCGCCAGATTCTGCGCAGCTCTTTCATTATTGGCGGGGCTTCAGTGATCAATATTCTGATCGGCCTGCTGCGCATCAAAGTGGTTGCCCTTCTGCTCGGGCCTGCAGGTGTTGGTTTGATAGGCCTGCTTCACAACCTGATGGCCACCGCGTCCACTATCGGTGCGCTGGGAATTGGCACTGTCGGCACCCGACAGATTGCCGAGGCAGCAGGACGTTGCGATCAGGCCGGCATTGACACGGCGCGGCGCGCCTTGTTCTGGGGTACTTTGTGCTTGGCTGCCCTAAGCGGCTTGCTGCTATGGGCGCTGCGCCATGTGCTGGCCGAAATGGTGCTGGCCGACCCAAGCCAGGCATCCCTGGTAGGTTGGCTGGCGCTTGGTGTAGCACTGACGATTGCCTCCGGGTCGCAGGCCGCGCTACTCATCGGCATGCGCATGATAGGCGATGTCGCCAGAGTGCAGGTGTATTCGGCAATCCTCTTCACCGTCCTTGGCATTGGCGCCATCTGGTGGCTGGGTGAGGTCGGCTTGCTGCTGTTTATCTTGGCAGGGCCATTTGCCGGCTTTCTAATCAGCCACCTTTACGTGGCGCGTTTGCCACCAGTCTCCACGCCGCCAGTGCCATTGGCGGCGCTGATCGGGCAATGGCAAACCATGGCCCGGTTGGGTACGGCCTTCATGGTCGCCAGCCTAGTCGGCGTGCTCGGCCAGTTGGCCGTGCGTACGCTGGTGCAGCGCGAGTTGGGTGTTGAGAGTCTCGGTTACTTCCAAGCCGCCTGGATGCTTTCCATGGCCTACTTAGGCTTTGTGCTGGGTGCTATGGGTACCGATTACTACCCGAGACTGACCGCTGCCATCAACGACCACGCTACCGCCAATCGCCTGGTCAACGAACAAACCGAAGTAGCTCTGTTGCTGGCAGGGCCGGTATTGCTCAGTATGCTGGCGTTGATGCCTTGGGTGATTCAGTTGCTCTACACGGCAGACTTTGCCCCTGCCACCAGTATTCTGCGGTGGCAACTTCTCGGTGACGTACTGAAAATCGCCAGCTGGCCACTTGGCTTCATTATCCTTGCCACTGGGGCTGGCCGTACTTATATGTTCACTGAGTCGGTAGCTATGGCCGTATTTGCCGGTACCACCTGGCTGGCCTTGCCTCGACTGGGTATACAGGCTACCGGCATCAGCTTTCTTTTGATGTACATAGTTTATTTGCCCCTAGTGTACTGGCTGGCAAAACGGCGAACAGGGTTTTGCTGGAGTCGTGGCGTTCTGCTCGACATGGCCCTGCTGGCTGTTGCTTGCGTTACTGTGACAGCTTGTGGTTTCTGGAACGACTGGTTGGGCGCAGCGGTTGGTTTGTTTGCAGCGTGCAGTTTTGGTGTGGCAGCCTTGCTGCGCTTGGCGCGGATGGCAGAGGTGGGCGGGCCGTTGGGTCGCTTGGTATTTTCGACTCGGCGCTTTATATCCAAATTGGGTGCGTTTCATGGGTGAAAACGGTAAGCCGCTGGTGACCTTTGCTTTGTTTGCTTACAACCAGGAAAAATATATCCGCGAGGCGGTAGAGGCCGCGCTGACGCAGGATTATTCCCCGCTGGAGATCATCCTGAGCGACGACTGCTCGATCGATGCAACATTCGAGATCATGCGGGAAATGGCTGATTGCTACACCGGGCCGCATTCAGTAGTACTCAATCGCAACACACGGAATCTCAATGTTGGCGGCCACATAAATAACGTAAACAGGTTGTCTAACGGCGAATTGATAGTTGCTGCAGCCGGTGACGATATTTCACAACCAGACCGCGTCAGTCGACTGGTTGATGCGTGGTTGGCGACCGGGAAAAAGTCCGGGTTATTGCACTCTGCATGCATCATGATCACAGAGGCCGGCGCCTTGATTGGGGAAAGAGGTTTTCCAGCACTGGAGGAGCTGAAATCCGCAGAGTCAGCGATCGTTAACAATGTCCGTGTCATGGGTGCGACCGAGGCGTGGGACAGACGTCTTTTCAATAGTTATGGTGATTTTCGAGACGGGTTGGTCCATGAAGACCAAGCCCTTACTTTCCGGTCATTACTGGCAGGTCGGCCCGTGACCTACGTAGATCGTCCATTGGTATTCTATCGATACGCGGTAGGCATCACGGCCAGTTACTTTGGGCCGGCTGCACGAAATACTTCAAAGAGGGTGATTGAGCTCGGGCGCTTGCGTACCGATGCGCTGCAGCGGCTGGACGACTTAAAGGTGTTTCCAAATCCTCTTATTGAGGCTGCTGCTTCTTCAGCTTGGAACAAGTACGACGTCGCCCTGAGATTCGAGGAGAGTATGCCTGGCCTTTTCGAGCTCACCGGATTGTTTAGGAGAGTGGGCATTGCCTGTGTTGCGCGCCTAGTCATAAAGCGCTTGGTAAATACATGGCGGAAAAGATGTTGAGTGGCATTGCCACCTGAGGCCATTCGTCCCTTCTGGTACAGAAATTGGAAGCGACTGTAACGTTTAAATTTTGCTTTGGTTTGGGGAAGGTGGGCTGGATACGGCTTAGCTGGCGGGCGGTTGCCAGTATTGGCTCTGCGGATTGTGCTGCCTGGTGCAACCGGCGGACTGGTTGCAAGTGAGTATTCGATCTGCTGCCGGCTTTGGTATAGACGTGCAAGCTGAGCTTGGAGCGGGTTTCGTAGCTGGGTAGTGAGTTCGGGCGCCTAGCCGCTAAGGTGCGGCGCTAATTATTCAAGTTGGATGGTGCAATGCATGAGTGATAACGAAAAGCCCCTGGTGACCTTTGCCTTGTTTGCCTACAACCAGGAACAGTTTGTTCGCGAGGCTATAGAAGGTGCTTTTGCTCAGACTTATGAACCGCTAGAGATCATCCTGTCTGATGATTGTTCGATGGATCGAACGTTTGAAATCATGCAGGAGATGGCGGCGGGGTATGAAGGGCCGCATCGAGTATTAGCGCGCAAGACGCAAGCCAATCGAGGTTCACTGCTTCATGTAGCCGAGGTCGCTGCAATAGCTCATGGCGCCCTTCTGATACTGGCCGCGGGTGACGATGTTTCGATAAGTAATCGAACAGAAAAATTGGTTATGACCTGGATGACTACGCGTGCATGGGGTCTCTATTCAAGGCATGACCGAATTTCTGAGAGCGGGGCTATTATATCTCGGCGTGATGAAGTCAAAATACTGACCTCGCCACAATACAGGCTGCGTCAATATTTTCTGACTCGCCGCGATGAGATAAGAATTATTCATGGAGCAACTTCGGCATATGATAGAAGACTTTTCGATTTTTTAGACACTACTCCAGCCGACTACATTTTGTCCGAAGATGGTGCATTGAGTGTTCTCCTAAATTTACTGAACAAGGAAATTAAATTTCTCGACGACTCGCTTGTTCTATATAGGGAAAGCGAGCAGTCCTTAACGCAAGGAACTCGTTCTGGCCCATTCACTTATAAAACAGCTAGGAGTGACGAGCTTGCTATTCAAAGATTTGCACGCTCGCAAGCAAATCGTTGTAATCTCTTTCTTAGAATGAATGACAAATATGGTCAGGAAAGTAAGGTAACACTAGATGTTGCCGCCATTCAAGATGACAGAGAAAGACAAACGATACGCTCCAAGTGGTGGTGCTCGTTAACACTCTGCGATAAGTTTAATTATCTACTTCGCGTGCGTAATTTGCAGGACCAAAAGTGGAGTATTCCACGAATGTTGCCAAATCCAATATTTCTATATACAAAAGTCCTTTTCAAAAAAATAGTTAATATAAAAAAATATGTGTTTATTAAAGCGAAGTGGTCGAAGTAATATCGATAAGGTGTTAGTTGGTAATGAATCAATATAAATTGTTAAAAAGACTTGCAAGGAGTCTTGCTCATTATTTAAGGAATACTTTGAAGCGCGCGCAACTGTATCCGCTTGGATTGCGTACGTGTGCTTCGACATCTATTGCTTGGACGGTCTCGGTAGACGGAGGCGGAAGTAGTTGTCTTGTCAGGGTCGGACAGTACTCAACACTTGATGCTGGGGTAATTCTCCGTGCGTATGGTGGGTATATAGAAATCGGAGAACACTGTAGCATTAACCCATATAGTGTTTTGTATGGCGGTGGGTCGATAAAAATTGGCAATGGTGTGCGTATTGGTCCGCACAGCCTAATTGTTGCCTCGAATCACATATTCGATGACGCTACGAAGTATATATATCAACAAGGTGAAACCACAAAGGGAATTACAATCGAAGATGATGTTTGGATCGGTGCTGGCGCGAAAATTCTTGACGGTATTGTTGTTCGAAAAGGTACAGTTGTTGGAGCTGGCGCAGTGGTAACTAAATCAACTGAATGTTACTCAGTTATTGTCGGGGTACCAGCAAAACAGATATCTTCAAGAGTATCTTGAGAGCGTGCTTAGGTGTTTCCCCTTTTATTATATTTTAAATAATATTTTTTTGATTGCTCGGTAGTCAAGAGTCGTGATGTTGTTACTCCTATGGCTTTATCTGCTGAAATCAGCGTAACTTATCGGAAAGCAGAGTAAAAAGTTTCACAAAAATGAGAAATTACTTATGTGGGAAAGTGAAGCTCAATGGATGGCAAGGAAGGTTAGGCAGATTTTCTATGGCGGCCCATTATCGAATGCTAACTGTCTTAATCTTGGTAGTTCAACTATAGAGTATAGAGCATCAAAAAAGCCATATATTGGGTTGTTAATGGATGTCATATTAAAGCAAGGTTTAGATATTACGCATGTTGATTTTAAAAAAGGTGATGGAATAAATATATCCGGAGATTTCTGCGACGAAGCATTTAGGTTGAAGTTGAGTGAAATTAAATACGATTTAATATTATGTAATAATGTTCTAACGCATGTTGAAAGTCCTTCGTGCGTCTATAAAATAATTGACAAATGCTTAGTTGTTGGCGGCTACGTAATTGTAAGTGCGCCAACTATTTACCCTTACTGCGCAGATCCTTATGACTCGAAATATAGGCCTTCAGTCCAAGACGTAATGAGCAATCTTCCAAGGTTGCAAGTCGTAGAATGGGTTGAAATAGAATCTTCAGAAACACACCTGACCAGGCTAAAGGAAAACCCGCGTCAGTTAGTTTCATTCCTATACAATATTTTTGTTCCAATTAGAGGGTATCGGCGTTGGGTGAACGTGCTTAAAGATATTTATAATATAAACAGAAAATTTAAAACTATATGTGTCCTTATGAAGTGCTCTGCTGAGTGAATGTGAAAATAAAATAAAATGAATATCCGATCGATTTTTTTGAAGAGAAGACTGTGGAAAATCGGAATTTATGAGATATATAACGAAGATGAAATATTCAAGCGCGCGCTTGTTCAGCCTTTCCATATTATAGGTGAGAAGGGTTTTCGTAAAAATTTTAGCTATCAGTCAACTATTGCAGATCCATTTTTATTTGTCAAAGATTTGGTTCTGTATGTTTTTTATGAAGCGCAAACAGATTTTGGTGCTGGCGAAATATGGGCTCAATCAATGAATGCTGTTGGTGAGTGGAGTAATCATGGTTGTGTGATTAAAGAAAGCTTTCATCTCTCCTACCCGCAGGTGTTTGCATATAATAATAATATTTATATGGTTCCGGAAGCAGCGGCATCGGGCAACGTATTTCTTTATCGTTCAACTTTATTTCCGATTAAATGGGAGCGTTCGAAGGTTCTAGTGGCAGAGTCGCTATTGGATCCTTCAATAATCATCCGGCCAGAGGGCATATATTTATTCGGAACAACAAGATCGGATGATTTAAAAATGTACCATTCTCGTTCTTTTGAGGATGAATTCGTTGAGTTAGATGTAGTCATATCAAATTGTAAATCAACTGCACGAAATGCTGGTGCAATATTGGAAGTTAACAATAAAATCTATCGCGTCGCGCAGGACTGTAAGCGTACTTATGGTGAAAAAATACACGTCTTTGAAATAAATAAATTGGGACTGAATGGTTATAGTGAACGACTTATCGAGTCTGAAATTTTTGCAAATAGACCTAGTTGGGCATCAGAGGGTTATCATCACCTAAGTTTAGCGCGGTTGGGCGATCGCACTTTTGTTGCAGTAGATGGCTTTGCATGGGACACAAGACTGAACAAAGCATCCTTGATTTGGCTAAAATTTATTTTTTTAATTAAGAAGCATATAGGCTTGTAATTTACTAATTTGAGTAATAAGGAAATGAGCATAAAACTTGTGCTGAAAAAAATAGCTAATATGGCAGGGTTTGAGTTATACAGAAAAGGGAATTTACACACAACAATCGATACTCATTTATCGGCTCTTTTCAATAAATACATGATTGATTGCGTAATGGATGTGGGTGCAAATTCTGGTCAGTATGGAAAATTTCTTAGAGGTCTTGGGTACCAAGGGTGGATTATTTCGTTTGAGCCTGTAAAAGCTGTTTTCGAAAGGCTGGAATATCTCGCTGAAACCGATGAGAAATGGCTTTGCTATAATTTTGCTCTCGGTGAGAAAATAGAAGAAAAAAAGATAAATATCTATAGCAGTACTGTATTTTCTTCTTTTTTAGAGGCAAATGATTATGCAAAAGGAATTTGGAGCTCTCTCAATAGTGTCTCCTCTCAGAAGGTTTCAGTAGTAAGTCTTGACAGTATTTTTCCTGAAATTAAAGAACGAACTCTCGCTGAAAACTTTTATCTGAAACTCGATACCCAAGGGTATGATCTAAACGTTTTTCGTGGTGGAATTGTTTCGCTGGATCATATTACAGCAATGCAAGCAGAGCTTTCACTCATACATGTTTATGATGAGATGGAAGATCCACATGAGGCTCTTAAAGAATTTAACTCTAATGGATTCTTTGTAAGTGGAATGTTTCCGATAAATAGGGATGAATCATTAGCTGTTATTGAATTTGATACGGTTTTGGTTAGGCGGTCATCTTAGTTTATGGTTGACTCTAATTGCAAAACTACCGTTATGTTAGTAACAAAACAGTTGCAGGACTCACCTGCCGGTGGGCGGGAGCTTCTGTGCAAGTTGAACCATGATGCGCTCAGGGATATATATGGTGACCGCCTGATACTGCTTGAGCTGCCGTCTCAACCGCTTCGCGGGTTGAAGTCTGCTATCAATGCTTTCAAGGGGCATATAGATGGCTTGAGTCAGCCGATAATAGAGAAGGCATTACAAACGATTCAGGTGGGAGGTGTCAGCAAGGTGTTTGTTGATGGCTCCAATCTCGGTGCATTCGTTAGCGCTGCCAAGCACAGATTCCCTGATGTGGAGGTTACTACCTTCTTTCACAATGCGGAGGCCCGGTTCTTCTGGGGTGCGCTGAAGCAAACCAAATCGCTACGTGCCCTGGCAGTATTGGTGGCGAATTACCTCGCAGAAAGGAAGGCTGTCCGTTATAGCGACAAGATCATTTGCTTGAATGAGCGAGATAGTCGCTTGCTTGGCAGGCTCTACGGTAGAGAGGCAACCCACCTATCAGCAATGGCACTCCAGGATAAACTGCCACTTGATCTCTGCTTGTCGCCGGTCGTCAAGCGTGAAAAGTTTGCCCTGTTTGTCGGTGGTGTGTTCTACGCCAACCGCGCGGGAATTGCCTGGTTCGTCAAGCATGTTGTGCCGCATATCAACATCAAGATATGCATTGTTGGCTGTGGGTTCGAAGACCTGAAGCCTGAACTGGAGCGTGATGGCAAGGTCGAGGTCATTGGTGCAGTAGAAAGCCTGGCGCAGTGGTACCTGGATTCACACTTCGTGATTGCCCCCATCTTCGATGGCTCAGGGATGAAGACCAAGGTTGCCGAAGCGTTGATGTTTGGTAAGAAGGTGGTTGGCACGCCGGAGGCATTTACCGGGTATGAAGCTATCACCAAGCAGGTGGGTTGGACGTGTACAACAGCCGATGAATTCATTGCCGCGATTGAGCGGGCCAATGAATCAATCACGCAGTCGTATGACGCGGACATGCGCGCGATCTATCTGGAAAAGTATTCGTACGCAGCAGCACGTTTGCGCATTAGTGAAGCTATGGATTCGGTTGTTCTGAGATGACTAAGAAGATATATTTTTTTATCGCAAGATACTCTATTTCAGGTGTTCCGCTCGCACAAATACGTTTGGCAAAATCTTGGCAGCGGCGCGGTTATCAAGTTGAGTTCGTTATTGGTTATGTTCCTCATGATCTTCTAGTTCCTGTTATTGAAGGTATTAATGTTGTAAATCTTGATGTGCAGCGCACCTATAAACTTCTGCTACCTATTTTTTCAATCATTCGTTCGAACAGGCCGGATGTAATATTTACCGCTGAAGATCATCTCAATGCAGTTGTGACGCTTGCCGTGATCCTTGCTGGCTCTAAGGCAAAGCTTAGCGCATCTTCCCGGGTTACTCCTTACGACACTTATTCAAATAAATTGTTTTCAAAGCGTTGGATTTTGAAGTGCTTTAGTATTTTTCTTCGAGCCAGAGTGGACGCACTTGTATGTGTTTCTGAGGATATGGTTAAGCAATATGAGGATGTATTTGGTCGGGCGAATTATCAATGTATTTACAATGTAATTTGCGACACGGACATGCCGCGAAAAATAAGTGAGCCGTTAGATGAGCCCTGGTTAACTGAAAGCCCCGTTCCGATTATTATAACTGCGGGCCGTCTTGCGCCTGAAAAAGGATTTTTTGATCTTATTCTTGCTGTAAAGGAGCTTGCCCAGCGCATCGAAGTGCGGCTTGCAATATTGGGTGATGGGCCATTGAGAGCGGACTTGGAAGCGCTTATTAAAAAGCATGGATTGACTGATTGTGTTCGTCTTCTTGGTTTTAAGGACAACCCACTTAAGTATTTCAGTAGGTCAAAAGTTTTTGTTCTGTCTTCTTATGTTGAGGGGCTTCCAAACGTGTTGGTAGAAGGTATGGCATGTGGCTGCACACCTGTTGCTACTGACTGCCCTACAGGGCCAAGAGAAGTACTTCAGGATGGTAAGTATGGGTATCTTGTCCCTATGAGCGACCCGGTTGCATTGGCTCTCGCAATAGAAAAGGCTTTGGCTAATCCTATGACACCTGCTCTGCTCGGTGAAGCTATTGCACCATTCACGGAGGACCAGGTTATCCGCAGGCATCAGAGTGTCCTTGGCATTTAGATAAGCCAAGCCTTTCGTTCAGTTAAGCCTTTGTGATTTTTTAGTCGAGAAATCTCTATGACCAGCTTGCTCGACAAGTGCAGTTTAAGCAAAGTGGTACACCTCATTCCCTATGATGGAATTGGCGGTGTTGAGGTTGCGGCCAAGTCATTGCCTGGTGGTATTCACGGATGCTTCGAGTTTCATAAGTATTTTCTTGCGGACAAGGGGAGGGCTGGAAAGGCCGCATTTCAGCATGCCGGTCTGTTAGCTTCAGTTAATGATCCACGCAATTTTATTCGCGCTATTTCTTGGCTTATTGAATTTAGGCCGAATCTTGTAATTGCATCGCTTTGGCGCAGTTGTGTGCTGCTCATACTGCTTAAAATTGTCCGCCCATGGACGAAGTCAGTTGTATTTCTTCATTTTGCAAACGATGTTCATTTTCTGGACAAGGTTTTTACCCGCATGGCTATGGCTATCGCGACTGAAATATGGACGGATTCCGAAGCAACGCGCCAAGCGCGGATACCCAAGCGGTTGCTTCACCGGAGCCGGGTAATTTCCTTCATGGTCGAGCCGGTATTGCAAAAAGCCATACCCATGGTGCGTCCAAAATTTATCTTTTGGGGCAGGCTGAATTCCCAAAAAGGGCTTGACCGGGCTCTTGAACTCTTTTCTCGGATAAAGTTTGAGTTTCCAGCTGCGAGCTTCGCAGTGATTGGCCCGGATGGGGGGCAAAGGAGCGATCTTTTAAAACAGGTTGACCGGCTAGGACTGAGACATGCGGTTGAGTTTCACGGCCCCATGTCTCGCTCACAAATCACCCAGCTAGCGGCAGAGCATTCCTTTTATCTGCAGACCAGCGTTATGGAAGGCATGGCGATGTCTGTTGTCGAGGCCATGCAGTTAGGGCTTGTGCCAGTGGTTACACCCGTAGGTGAGATTGCTAACTACTGTACGGATGGTGAGAGTGCAATCTTTGTCAGTGATATTCAGCAGGCAGTGCTGCGGATAGGTGCGCTACTTGAGCACCCTGCAGCTTTTTCACTTATGGCATCTGCAGCGCAGGCTCTCTGGCAAGGGAAACGGCTTTATCGTGACGATGTCCTTGCGGCTTGCAATGAGCTTTTGAATTCGAGGACTACTAGTTGAGCAGCATGACTAGGTTTTGGCAGGTACATTCTTGCGCCGTGGCCCTGTCGTTGCTGTCCTTTGGATAGATGAATAGATGAAAAAGAACCTTGATGATGCCACTGTAGATAGTTTCGGTGATGAGTGGTCGCGCTTTGATCAGGCCGAGCTCGACAATGAAGAGGCGTGTCGGATCTTCGATGAGTATTTTGCGGTTTTCCCTTGGGACTCCTTACCCGAGCATGCGACAGGTTTTGATATGGGCTGCGGTACGGGCCGCTGGGCAAGGTTGATGGCACCAAGAGTTGGGCATCTGCATTGCATTGATCCCTCGCGTGCGCTCGATGTTGCCAAGCGCATGCTGGCAGAGAATGCCAATGTCAGCTTTTTGCAGGGGGCAGTTGGCGATGGCGTGTTGCCCGCCAACAGTCAGGATTTTGGTTACTCCCTCGGGGTGCTTCACCACATACCGGACACTCTGGAAGGTATTCGTGCCTGCGTTGCACTGCTCAAGCCGGGTGCGCCCTTACTTGTGTATCTGTATTACGCCTTCGATAACCGCACAACCCTGTTCAAGTTGGCCTGGCGTTGTTCGGACTTGCTACGTCGAGGCGTGCACCGCTTGCCCTCCGGCCTGAAGAATCTGGTTACCGATGTACTGGCGGCCACGCTCTATTTCCCGCTGGCAAGGTTGTGCGGGCTTGTGGAACGTTCGGGTTTTAACGTCTCGAATATCCCGTTGTCTTATTACCGTAACCACAGCTTTTACACCATGCGCACCGATGCCAGGGATCGCTTTGGCACTCCGCTCGAGCAGCGATTTACCCGCGAGGAAATTCGGCGAATGATGCTCTCGGCGGGACTGCGCGACATCTGCTTTTCGGAGCGCGCGCCCTATTGGTGCGCTGTAGGTATCAAGGAATGATCAAGGCATTAAGGAGCAGGGGTGCTTTATGCTGATTCAATATATGGCCCGTAGCGCACCTACAAGTAAGAGTAAAGAAGTGCAGAAGCGTATCGAATGTGTGGTTTAAGCGGATTCCTCCAGGGGCGCTCCAGTAGCTTTTCGCTAGCAACGACTATCGAGGGTATGACCGAGCGACTGATTCATCGAGGCCCGGACGAGACGGGCGTCTGGGTCGATGAGTCTATTGGCCTGGCGTTGGGCCATCGGCGTCTAGCTGTCCTAGAACTTTCGCCTGCTGGTGCCCAACCTATGCACTCGGCTGGCGGGCGCTTTGTGCTGGCCTTCAATGGCGAGATCTACAATCACTTGGCATTGCGTGAGCAGCTTGCTGTTGAAGGGGCTACGCCTGCCTGGCTTGGACATTCGGATACCGAGACCTTGCTGGCGTGCTTCGAACGGTGGGGTATACAGAAAACGCTACAACAGACCGTAGGTATGTTCTCCATTGCCGTGTGGGATGTGCAGGGGCTGATATTGCACCTGGCGCGGGATCGCTTTGGTGAGAAGCCGTTGTATTACGGCTGGGTGGGGCAGGGCGGCGGGCGGGCTTTTGCCTTTGCTTCCGAATTGAAGGCGCTGCGTGCATATCCCGGTTTTGCCAACCCGATAAGCCGGGAGGCACTGGCACTGTATATGCGCTTCACCGTGGTGCCGGCACCGCACAGCATTTATCAGAGCATCTACAAGCTGGAGCCGGGTTGTTTGCTGAGCATCAGTGCGGATGCGGCGCCGGGTGACATGCCCGCTTTCGAGAAGCCGCTGCGCCCGCCGTTTGATCAGGAAGGGGTCACTTTGCAGCGCTGGTGGGCGCTGGGCGATGTGGTGCAGGCCGGTGCGCAAAGTCTCATTCGCGATGAAACCGAGGCGATCAGTACGCTGGAGCAGCGACTGGCTGAAGCCGTGCAGTTGCAGTCGCTGGCTGATGTGCCGCTGGGGGCGTTCCTGTCCGGCGGGATCGATTCTTCGATCATCGTTGCGTTGATGCAGCAGCAGGCCTCGCGGCCGGTCAAGACCTTTACCGTGGGTTTCGAAGAAGCGGGCTTCGACGAATCACCTCACGCCCGCGCGGTGGCGCAGCATCTGGGTACTGAGCACAGTGAGCTGTTTGTCACCTCGGCCCAGGCCCAGGCAGTGATCGCCGGACTGCCGGAAATGTATGACGAACCGTTTGCCGATTCATCGCAGATACCTACGCACCTGGTGTGCAAGGCGGCGCGCCAGCAGGTCACAGTGGCGCTGTCTGGGGATGCCGGGGATGAGCTGTTTGGTGGTTACAACCGTTATTTCTGGGGCCCGCGCATCTGGAGCCGGCTGGCCTGGATGCCAGCGCCGCTCAGACGGGCGCTGGGCGCTACAATTGCGGCATTGCCCGTGGCCGGCTGGAATGCGCTGGGTCGTCCGTTGAATGCTTTGCTGCCTTCGGGTAAGGGAATTGCTCGGGCTGGCGACAAGGCGCACAAGCTGGCTGCACGATTACATGGTGTGCGTGATCTGGATGATCTGTATCTGAGTCTGGTGTCCGAATGGCAGGACCCGGCACAGGTAGTGCGCGGTGTGGCTGGCGCTCGACTGGTTGAGCCGGCCAGCTTGCTGGATGATGTCTTGCCCGCTCATGGAGTGGAGCCGAGCCAGCTGCGCATGATGTACCGTGACAGCCTCACCTATCTGCCGGATGACATTCTGTGCAAGGTCGACCGGGCAGCCATGGCGGTGAGCCTGGAAACCCGCGTGCCGTTTCTCGATCACCGGGTGGCGGAGTTGGCCTGGCAGTTGCCGTTGGACATGAAGATTCGTGGAGGGCAGGGTAAATGGGCACTGCGGCAGGTGCTGTACAAATACGTGCCGCGCCAATTGATCGAGCGGCCCAAGGCGGGTTTTGCCATTCCGGTAGGTGAATGGTTGCGCGGGCCGCTGCGTGATTGGGCGGAAAGTCTGCTGGATGAGCAGCGCCTGCTAACGGAAGGCTATTTCTACCCGGCTCCGATCCGTAACCGCTGGGCCGAGCACCTGAGCGGTCGCCGCGACCATACAGCCAGCCTGTGGGCGGTGTTGATGTTTCAAGCCTGGCTGGAGCGGCAGTGATTCGGTTTTTGTAGGAGCGGGCTTGCCCGCGAAGCGCTTGTGCAGGCTGAATCGCGGGCAAGCCCGCTCCTACAGGGCCGGTGTGATCTTGATGGATCTGTGGTGGATACAAAGTGGGCAAGCCCGCTCCTACGGAAAAGCCCAAGATTGCACACGATGGCCATTGTGGGAGTGGCGCCTCGCCACGAAAGAGCTCGCGCCGGGTCGGTGCTCCCACAGGTGAGAAGGCATATTTGTTGTACTGGCGATTTCACGATTACATCGATTTCGATTAAATCAACGCTACTTTCACCAATAGAAGAATCAACCCTTTTGAATAGCAAACAATCCACATGACCGTTTACTGGTTGATGTTCTTGCTGGCGGTTGTGACCTGTGTGGTCAGCCAGCGCCGTGCCGGTATTGGCAGCAGTACCCATGTGCTGAAACTCGGGGCTGCTTGGTGGGCGGTGGTGCTCATTCTCACACTGTTGATCGGTTTTCGTTTCAAGGTGGGTGGTGATTGGGGTACCTATCTCGGTTATGTGATACGTGCTGGTAGATCGAGCTTTATGCACTCGTTGCGCGGCAGTGATCCGGGTTATCAGGTGCTCAACTGGCTGAGTGCGCAGCTGGGTTTTGGTATCTGGGGCGTTAACGTAGTGTGCGGGTTGATTTTCTCCATCGGCCTGGCCCGCTTTTGCCGGCATCTGCCGCGCCCCTGGCTGGCACTGGCAGTTGCCATGCCTTATCTGGTGATTGTGGTAGCCATGGGTTACACCCGGCAGGGCGTGGCGCTGGGGCTAGCCATGCTGGGGCTGGTAGCACTCAGTGGACGGCAGGTACGCTGGTTCGTAGTCTGGGTGATGCTTGCTGTCACCTTCCACAAGTCGGCCATTTTGCTGTTGCCGATTGCTGTACTGGCACATGCGCGCAATCGTTACTGGACAGCCGTGTGGGTGGGCGTGGTTAGCATCGTGGCGTATTACCTGTTTCTGGTTGATTCGGTTGATTCGCTGTACACCAACTATGTAGAAGCCCAGTACCAGTCCACGGGGGCTTTGATCCGCTTGTCGATGAATGCATTGCCGGCGGCGATTCTGCTGGTCTGGCGTAAGCGTTTCAATTTTCCCTTTGACGAGGCGAACCTCTGGCGCTGGTTCGCGATTATTTCCATTGTGCTGCTGGTATTGCTGCGGCTGACCCCAGCGTCTACCGCCGTGGACCGTGTGGCGCTGTACATGCTTCCGCTGCAGTTGGTGATATTTGCCTATCTGCCGGATGTGATTGCGCGCAACCAGCAGCAACGCAGTTTGCTGGTGATGGGGGTTTTGGCTTATTACGCGGCGGTGCAGTTTGTCTGGCTGAACTTTGCCGACAATTCTCTTTACTGGCTGCCGTACCGGTTTTATCTGTTGTAGGTTTGCTGCAAGAACGCAGGCGCCGTAGGAGCTGGCTTGCCTGCGATTGCTATTGTTTTGCAGGCATTGGCGTTTTGCTGGATATGGCTTCGCGGGCAAGCCCGCTCCTACGGGGACGTACTGCAGCAGTGCTGTTTGTAGGGGCTGGCATGCCTGCGATTGCTGTTGTTTTGCAGGCATTGGCGTTTTGCTGGGTATAGCTTCGCGGGCAAGCCCGCTCCTACGAAGAGCGGTGGGGGGCGGGGCATGTTCATACGAATTCGGGTTCATCTTTTGACTGGAACTGTGTTTTGAAAATCCTGCTGTTCGCCAACACCGAGTGGTATCTCTACAACTTCCGTCTTTCTCTGGCCATGGCCTTGCGCGACGCCGGGCATGAGGTGTTGCTGGTGTCGCCGCCGGGGCCCTATGGCGAGAAGTTGCAGGCGCTGGGGTTTCGCTGGTTGCCGGCGCCGATGCAGCGTCTGAGCCTGAATCCGCTGCGTGAGCTGGCGCTACTGTGGTGGCTTTACCGCTTGCTGCGCAACGAACAGGTCGATCTGGTGCACGGCTTTACCATCAAGTGCGTGGTGTATGGCGCGCTGGCCGCGCGGCTGGCGGGGGTGCCGGCGCGGGTCAGCGCGGTGGCTGGCATGGGTTATGTGTTTATCAGTGATTCGGCCAAGGCCAGGCTGTTGCGGCCATTGGTGCGCTTGCTGATGCGTGCCGCGCTGGATGGGCGTAATGCGCGGCTGATTCTGCAGAATCCGGATGACGTGGCCTTGTTCGAGCAGGCACGTCTGGTCAATCCGCAGCGCATCCGGCTGATTCCCGGCTCGGGAGTGAATTGCCAGCGCTTTGTGCCGCGTGCTGCTGAATTGCCCGCTGGCGAATTTCGCGTAGTGCTGCCGGCGCGTCTGTTGTGGGACAAGGGGCTGGCGGAATACGTGCAAGCGGCCCGGCTGTTGCGTGCCGAGGGGCGGGCGCTTGTCTTTCAGCTGGCGGGTGAGCCGGACGCGGGCAATCCGGCGTCGGTGCCTGCCGCTACGGTGCAGGGCTGGGTCGATGAGGGGCTGATCCAGTGGCTGGGGCATGTCGACGATATGCCGGCGCTGTTCCAGTCGGTCAATGCGGTGATTCTGCCCAGCTACCGCGAAGGGCTGCCAAAGGGACTGATTGAAGCGGGCGCCTGTGCGTTGCCATTGGTAACTACCGATGTGCCTGGTTGCCGGGAAGTAGTTGAGGATGGGGTAAACGGCTTGCTGGTGCTGGTGAAGGACGCAGCAGCATTGGCAGCGGCGATAGCCCGGCTGCAGGACGATCCTGATTTGTGCGCACGGCTTGGGCAGGCAGCACGCGCAAAGGCTCTGGCCGAGTTTGATGAGCGGATCGTGATTGCCCGCACTCTGGATGTGTATCGGGAGTTACTGGGCGAAGTTTGATTTTGTTGGTTTTATGCAACCGGTCCGTACTTTTGTGAGAGCGGCGACTCGCCGCGATTAAGCTCGAAGCTCGCGCCGAGGTCGGCCCTCCCACAAAAGCCTTGGTGTTGCACGACCTTGTAGGAGCTGGCTTGCCTGCGATGCCCGGCTTTTTGCTGCACAATTCGCGGGCAAGCCCGCTCCTACATGAACCTTTTGTGCTCTGTGGTTTGGGTAAGGGTACAAAGCTTTTGTGAGAGCGGCGACTCGCCGCGATAAAGCTCAAAATCTCGCGCCGAGGTCGGCCCTCCCACAGAAGCTCTGGTGTCGCACGACCTTGTAGGAGCTGGCTTGCCTGCGATGCTCTGCCTTTTGCTGCTCTATTCGCGGGCAAGCCCGCTCCTACGTGAGCCTTTGTGTTCTGTGGTTTGGGTAAGGGTACAAAGCTTTTATGGGAGCGGCGACTCGCCGCGATAAAGTCCAGGAACTCGCGCCGAGGTCGGCCCTCCCACAGCAGCTCTGGTGTCGCACGACCTTGTAGGAGCTGGCTTGCCTGCGATGCTCGGCTTTTTGCTGCACTATTCGCGGGCAAGCCCGCTCCTACATGAACCTTTTGTGCTCTGTTGTTTGGGTAAGGGTGCAAAGCTTTTGTGAGAGCGGCGACTCGCCGCGATTAAGTCCAGGAACTCGCTCCGGGTCGGTGCTCCCTCAGGAAAGGTCATTAGGTGAAATCTTTATCAGCGTCACCGTGGAAAGAGGCAAACAGATGAAGCGTCTGGGTTGGGCCGGGTTGGGGCTTGCGCTTGCCGTGCTGGCTACTGCGGTGCTGGTGCCGAATACAACGCTGGCCTGGCTGCGGGTTGAGAGCCCCTTGCTTTCCGAGGGCATCAATCGGGTCGAGGCACTGTGGCCGGCTGCCGATACGGTACACATGCTGGCCTTTGCGGTGCTGGGGGTGATTGCCCGGTTGGCCTTGCCGCGCACCCGTGCCGGCTGGATCATTCTTGGCGTTCTGCTGTTTTCAATCGTCACCGAGCTGCTGCAGTTCTATGTGCCGGGGCGCACGCCGCTGGTCTCCGACGTGCGCGACAATATGCTCGGTCTGGTGGCCGGGTTGGGTTTTATATCACTCATTCTGTGGCTGTATCGCCACCTCACGCAGCGCTTCGGATAACGGCATGGACACTCTGATCTACATCATCAGCAAACTGGTTGGCGCGCTGGTGCGCCCCGAGAGCTGGCTGATCATCGGTATGGGGCTGGCGCTGCTTGCCCTGTTGCTCAGACGTCTGCAGCTCGCCGGTTTTGTTCTGGGGCTTACTTTCTGTGCCACGCTGCTGGTGGCGATTTTTCCCCTTGGCGAACTGTTGCTGCAGCCGCTGGAAGCGCGCTATCCGGCCAATCCAACGCTGGAACAGGTGGATGGCATCATCGTGCTGGGTGGCGGCGAAGACCCGGCGAAAAGTGTCTTCTGGGGTCAGACTCAGTTGCGTGAAGGTGCCGAGCGCTACACCGCTGCGCTGGAGCTGGCCCGGCGCTTTCCGCAGGCACAGGTGCTGTTTGCTGGCGGCAAGGGCCAGTTGCGCGATCTGGCTGGTGGCGGGACAAGCGAAGGCAGTGTGGCGCAGGCCTTCTTTAGCGCTCAGGGTCTGGCTCCCGGGCGATTGCTGCTGGAGCAGGAATCACGCAATACCAGCGAGAATGCGAGCCATAGTTTCGTACTGGCCCAGCCAAAAGTCGGGCAGACCTGGGTGCTGGTCACCAGTGCTTTTCACATGCCGCGTGCGATGTACGCATTCACTCAGGCCGGCTGGCCGGGGCTGGTGGCATATCCGGTGGATTACCGCAGCGGCAAATTTGTCGATGGCATCGGCTGGGATCTTGCCGATAATCTGCGCGTACTGAACACGGCGCTGAAGGAGTATGTCGGGTTACTGGTGTATGGTGGCTGGCGCCGCGATGCACTGCCGGGGCAGGCCGGGTCTGAATAAGTGGCCTTGCCCCCGTGATGCTGGAAAACCGCTTTCGTAGGAGCGGGCTTGCCCGCGAAGCGCCCTCTGCCCAGGTATCCTGTCTTGCATGACCACCTGCATTGCATGGGTAAAGCCAATACCTGGTTGAGCAGGCCATTTGTGGGAGCGCCGCCTCGGCGCGAGCTGTTGATTGTCGGTAGGGTTGTGCCAGCTAAATTCGCGGCAAGGCGCCGCTTCCACAGAAAGCTTTGAGCTCTGTTTGTATGGAGAAAGCATGTTCGCCGTAGTATCCAATTTCTTTGGATCGTTGCTGATCTGCATGGCAGTCATTGCCCTGTTGCTGCCGCTGTCGCACCGTCTGGGCTGGCTGGACAAGCCCGATGCGCGCAAGCAGCACGAAGCCCCGACGCCGGCGATCGGTGGCTTTGGCGTGTTTCTGGGTATCGTGTTGCCGTTTCTGCTGGGCAATGGCCTGAGCGTCGAAACCCTGAGTTTTGTCGCGGGCGGCTTGCTGCTGGTGCTGGTTGGCGCGCTGGATGACCGCTTTCATATCAACTGGAAAATCCGCCTTGCCGTGCAGTTGCTGGCAACCCTGGTGATGATCTACGGCACCGGCGCACGCGCCGAGCATATCGGGCCGCTGTTCGGTTTTGGCGACATCGAGCTGGGTGCGTGGAGCGTGCCGTTCACCGTCTTTATTACGCTGTCGCTGATCAATGTGCTGAACATGTTTGACGGCATTGATGGCCTGATCGGCATGGTCACTGCGGCGGTGACTTCCATGTTCGTCTGCGCAGCGGTGTATTCCGGTGCCTACGACATTGCTGAAGGGCTGTTCTGCGCACTCGGGGCGCTGACGGGTTTTCTCTGGTTCAACCTGCGTCGCCCCGGGCAGGCCAGGGCGCGGGTGTTTCTCGGTGACGCCGGTAGCGGTTTCATCGGCTTCCTGCTGGCTTTCGTGATCTTCCGGCTGACGCAGAATCCCGGGCATCCGGTCAGCCCGGTGCTGGGCCCTTATCTGCTGGTGCCGCCGATTGTTGATGGTCTGGTAGTCATCGTGCACCGCGTGCGCAAGGGCATTTCACCCTTTGCGGCAGGCCGTGACCATGCCCATCATCTGATGCTGGATGCAGGTTTCAGCGTCACCCGGATTGTGGTGCTAATGACTGCGCTGACATTGGTCGCCGGCCTTTTCGGCGCCCTGAGCATGTTGCTTGATGTGCCAGCGCCGGTGCTGGTGATGCTCTACATCCTGATGACTTTCACCTGGTTCTGGATAACCGAAACCCGCGAGCGGGCCTTGCGTTTTCTTGGCTGGCTGCAGCGCAAGGTGATCGGGGGTGTGTCAGCTGTTGAGCAGTCTTCGTAAAACAGCTTGCTGCGTCCAACCATTCGCGGGCAAGCCCGCTCCTACACAAAACCACCAGTCCCGCACGGACCTGTAGGAGCGGGCTCGCCCGCGAATGCCTTTTGCTTCTGCCATTTCTAATGTGATGTTGCTCTGATGATGGTGCCAGGCTTCGCGGGCAAGCCCGCTCCTACGAGAAGGTGCTAACGCGCTCGGGCTTTGTAGGAGCTGGCTTGCCTGCGAAGAAAAGGTCAGAGCCATACAGCATCCCACAATGGGTAGTCACCGATCTGTTTGACCAATCCGGCGCGCAGTGGATTGGCGACTACATAGCGCGCCACCGCCCTCAAGTCTTCCTCCTGGCGCACGGCATGATCATGGTATCCAGGCTGCCAGAGGGGCCCTGTCCGCCCTGTCAGGCGGTTTAGCGCAAGGGCGCTGCGAGACTTTACCCTGCGCATCAGCGCGTCCAGCTTTCCGGCGTTGAGCTCAACCAGCCAATGCAGGTGATCCGGCATGATGACCCAGGCCAGCGACTGTATTTGTCCCGTAAGCGCTTCATCCCGCATGCCGCTCACTAGCAATCGCCCGAGCTGCCAGTTCCGGAATATGGGTTCTCGTTCTTTTACGACGGTAGTCAGCAGGTAGGTGCGGCCGATCTCTGAATGCCGGCCAGTTCTGAGGCGGTGTCCTTGAGCGTCATGAAATGCAGGCATTCCTTTGCCTCCTTCAATTACGTTGCAAAAATCACTTTAGCGTGGGTGGGCAAGGGCGCAAAACCAGCGTGGATTGTGCATGCCATTTGCGCTGTCAGTGCTCGCGGGCAAGCCCGCTCCTACGCAAAAGCGCTAACCCCGCACGGGCTTTGTAGGAGCGGGCTTGCCCGCGAATTGGGGCAACGTTAGCGGTCAAAGTGCCGTTTCCGGCGTCACCAGCGGTACATAGCCGCTGATATCGCCGCCGGTGATGATCTGCTCGTTGCAGGTCAGCCAGGCGTGGGCCTGGAAGGTGCCGTATTGGTCCTTGCGGGTGCCGATCATCAATGCGCTGGCAATGCCTTTGCGCTGCAGCCAGCGCTGGGCGGCCATGGCCTGGATGAAGCAATCAGCACGCCATGGCAGCCGCGCGGCTACGCGTGGAATGGCGAAGGCTACCCGCTGCGCAATGACTCCATCCCGGAGCGTTGCTGATGGCCTTGGCTGGCTGAACTGACGGGCTTGTTGCAGCAGTTGCCTGGGTTGTTGCGCTCCCAAGCGGTAGCGGGCCAGCGCCAGTTCCAGCATGGCACGCAGCAGGTCGTGCCAACCGCTGGGGCCCAGTCGCAGGACTCTCCCCATATCCTGCAGCAGGTGGCGAATCAACTGTTTAGCCACTGACCACGATGCCGTGGGTTTGCAGGTCGGTGAGAAAGCGCCGCAGATCGTTTTCGATTACTGCGGTTTCAACTTCGTACTCCGCGACCAGCAGAGGCACGATCTCTCTCGGCGTATGGTCTTCCTTGAGCAGCGCCCAGATGCGCGTGCCCACCGGGTCGAGGCCGTAGTAGGTGCCGTTGGCCAGATTCAGCAAAACGGTTTCGTCACCGACACTGCTTTCGATGGCCTGGTCGGAAGGGATCAGCGGGATGTCGAGAATATCCATCGGGTGAGCCTGCAAGAATGTTGGAAAGGTACAAGCCTTACTTTACCCCCTCTCCAGTCTGCGGGAGAGAGCTGGAATGAGTGCTTCAGATTATTCGTAGGCTGGGCTTCAGCCCATCAGGGCCTTGGTGCGGCATTGGTGGGCTGAAGCCCACCCTACGTTAAGGCAGATCAATAACGTCCGGCCAGCGCTGCGACGTGGTTGAGGGCGGTAGCATTGTCCTTGAAGCGTTCTGGAAATCGCTCCTGCAGAATGCTGGCGATCTCGCCGAGGGAGCGCTGGCCGTCCATCAGCGACAGCACCAGCAGGTCGGCTGCCTGGGCGGGTGACGGCTCCGGTACGTGGGTGTGCGCACGGCGGGCCAGGCTTTCCGGGGACATCACCTGGGCGAGAAAGCTGGATTGGCGCAAGGTCAGTTCCGGTCTGGCGGCATCGGCGCGGAACAGGCTGCTGGTCCAGGTCCAGACATAGCTGTCATCAACCAGATTGGCTTTGACCGACGCCTCGACGCGGTCACCTCTGATCATGACCAATGGTTGCTCGAACGGAAAGAACGCCTGTCCGTAGACCAGCCTGGGCTGCCCCGGCGCATTGGAGAAACCGATGCCGGGCGCCAGTTCGGCGTCGAACCAGATCAGCAGGCCATGGGCGGTGCCGTCCTTTTCTGCCTTCAGCGTCACCGTACCGGCCATGTTCGGCTCGGTAATGCTGCGGTAATCAAGCACAGCCAGTTCAGCGCTGGCCGAGAGCAGCTGTTCAGGCTTGAGATTGGCCTTGCTCCAGCTGTTCACGGCATAACGATGCCCTGCGCGCAGGTCCAGCCCGTAGTCATTCTGCAGCCAGGGTTCCGTGCAGGGCTGGTAGCTTTCCGGATGTTCTGCCAATGCCGCGAATAGCGTGTCGCGCATCGGGATAAGTGTGCCACCCGGCGCCAGCAACCGCTCGCGGGCATCGCAGATGGTGGGGATGTGGTGCTCGAACAGCGGCATTACGCCACGAATGTCGGAGACAATGACATCAGCCTTTTGCTCAGGCACATGTTCGGTGGACAGTCCCTGAACCATCTTGATGCGCTCGCTAAAACCATTGGCCGCAGCGGTTTCGCGCAGCAGCATCAAAGCATCTGCCGGCTCGATGGCGGTCACCGTGCCGGCGCCGTACTGGCAGGCAAGCAGCGAGAAAATGCCGGTGCCGGCACCGATGTCGATCACCGTGCAACCCGGTGTGATCGCCTGGCGCAGGGCTTCGGCATAGGCCGGCATGCGCGGCTGGTTGGTGATCATGTCGCCGTAGGATGTTACCGAGTAGAGGGTAGGGCCGCTCATAGGGAGTCTGTGTCTGTTTTCCGAGGGAGGCATTCTGCCATCTGTGTGCGAATTTTGGCATGCACTTGCGGCAGGCTGGCGTAGTCACGCGGATAGCTCAGGGCAAAGGAGGGAATCTGGTTGGCCAGCGCCGAGGCCTGCTGCAGCTTGCCGCGTGCCAGCAGCGAGTCCGTCGGATCCAGACTGAAGCTGTTGCGAATCAGGGCGATACAGCTTTCAGCCGGCGACATCCGGCGCAGAGTGATTTCCTGGTCGCTGGATGGCGGCTCCAGAAAAAACAGCGCGCCCAGTTGTTGTGGGGACGTGTTCTGGTTCTCCGGAACGGCAATCGTCAGCCGTTGCTTGCTGCTGTAATGGGCCATCGGCCGGGTTTCGGTCTGCGCCGGAAACAGCGAAAGCAGCGAGTCGGGCAGCAGGCGCAGGCCACGATAGAGTGACTGCCCATAAAAGCTGCCGTGATCGGCACTGACCAGCAATGCATCATCCCCCAGCAATGATGCACCGGCCTGATACAGGCTGGCGACCAGGGTCGATTTACCCAAGCCGGATTCACCAAGGAACAGCGCCAGGCGGCCTTCGATGGCTACTGCTCCCGCATGAACTACCAGTTGCCCCTCATGGGCCAACAGGCGCGGAAAGACCTGATCGTGAAGCAGATGCTCAAGGGTGGCGGGCGTGCTGTCCGGTGACAGCGCATGCATGTGGATGGTTTTTTGCTGAGGATCGATTAGCGCTACAGCCTCGTCCCAGAATTGCAGCTGGTACTCGATTTCGGTGTCTGAGCCATACTGCATGAGGGTCAGGCCATCATCGTCGGTCCAAAGCAGTTTGGAGGCTGTTGCCGAAGTTGGCTGGCCCACTGGAGAACCGAAGCTGACCTGCCAGTCGGTTGCTAGATCAATCTTGAGCATGGCGTTGTATGTCGGGGAGAGCGGTGGGCATAGGTGTTGAGGCTTTCAATCGGATGTGATGGTAAATAGATACATTCTTTGTGGGAGCGGCGACTCGGCGCGAGCTGTTGACTGTTATCGCGGCGAGTCGCCGCTCCCACAAAGCTGGTGAAATTGACTGTTACTAAGAGGGGGGCCGGACTCGGAGTGTTGCAACAATCAAAACCGGTTCAGCTCATTTGCCTGCAAACGGTCACTCCATTCATGTTAGTCATGCAGCCTTCTCTACCATTCTTGGAACCTGCTGTGGTCAGGAGCACCATTCCGCCATATATAAGCAGTTGCGGTGCTTTATAGGCGTATTTCAGTCTGGATCTATTGGAGTGTTGGTTGCTCATGATATTTCGGCAGGTTGGAGATTCAGAGTAAAAAATTAGGTGTCACCGGATTATATTTCAGGTTCTGCCTCTGTCTTCCCTGGCTTTAGGTGCGTTGCCTATCACTCTGACCGTTACCTTGAGGATTGCCCCTTTCAGCATCACCTTTGCTTCCAGATGCTGTCGTTTCGGCCATGCCCCCATACACCATCAGTTGTGGTGGTTTGTAGGGGCTTTTCCGGTTGGCAGTGTTCGTTGGCTGGTGGTTCATGGTGCTTCAGGGGTGGATGTTTTCAGAGACTGGGAAAGAAGAGTACAGGAGATTGCACTTATCGTTTTCGCACCAGCTTCAGGGCGTCCCGGATTGTTTACCACGCAGACCGTGAGAACCATTAATTGGATGGCGTGCCTAAGTGCTGCATAGGAAACATCAAATGTCTTTGTAGGCGTTCTGTACTATGAGCGTTGGTATTCCATACAAAAATTCGTCATGGAGGCCCAGCCATTAGGTGGTGTACACGCACCGAGAAAAACAGATTCAGCAGTACTCCCCGTTCCTGAGGCAGTAAACTTCCTCATCTCCCCATAAATAATCAGGGTAGGGGTCGAATATAAAGCGAATTTTTCTGTTAGTTCTTTTTTATTTGGCTGCGTCATAACTGCGCTCTAAAATTATCTCAGCGGGTCTGTGCTTCCCGTCAATTTGGCGTTTTGCACCCACCAGTTGGTCAGGAACAAAGCCATCATTCGTTCGAACTCTAAGGGCTCAGCTGGAATATGTCCACTTGCATCCAGTATGTTCGGCTTGAGCCAGGGGTTGATAGCTTCTGTATCTGATGGCTGAGAACTTTTCCAGTCCGGACAGTAATCCAGCAAGCGCGTGGTAAAGGTCCAGCCCAGATGTTGTTTGCCGCGTCGCCAGCGCACAGCATCGGGCAGCAGGCCCTGCATGGCCCGGCGCAGCAGGATTTTCGGCCAACCGCCAGATTCCAGCTGGCTGCCGGGTAGCGACAGGCAGAAATTCACTACCCGTAGGTCCATAAATGGATCGCGCGGTTCGATGCCCAGCGCGGCGGCGGTGCGGTCGTAGCGTTCGCGGCCGACCACCAGATGGCTCTGGCTCAGCGCGTTTACCCGGGTGCGGGCAAAGTCGATGCGTTCAATCAGTCCATGGCTGCGGTTCTGTTCGACCCGTGCGGCGAGGTTGACCCGTTTGGCCAGTGCCGGGTTCATTAGCGGATTTGGCGTGACCTGGCTGGGATCGCGTAATCGGTTACGCAGACGGCGTGCCCAGTTGGGTGTGATAGCGCGACGAATGTACAACAGCAAGGGCCTTAGCCAGCCGCTGCCATCGCCCCAGAAACGGGCCTCGCCGCGCGCATCCCGGATGGCTTGCAGCCAGTGGCCGCTGCGCAGCAGCTGGATGATGCGGTCGCTGTAGGACAGCATCACATCACCGGCAACGCCATCGAGCATGACCTTGATGCCGTTGCGCTGGGCGCGCAGGTAGACCGCACGGATCAGGTTCATCTGTGCGTCAAAGGGTTCATCGACTTCTTTCAGCAGACGCAGCAGCTCTTCGGCATCCGGCTGCATTTCTGCCCAGCTGATCAGATGCGGCTGTATACCGGGCACCTTGATTGATTCGAAGATGGTGCGGGTTTCGATGCAGCTTTCAGGGTCGGGGCCAACTGCGGAAAAAGTCTGTAGCGGGCCGCTTCCAGCCGCCTGCAAAAGGCGTGTGGCTACGGCCACTACCGAGCCGGAGTCCATGCCGCCGGAGAGCATCGAGCCGACCGGACCGGCACTGCGCAAACGGCTTTTTACGGCCTGGGTAAATACCTTGAGAAAGGCATCGACGTAAGCCTGATCGCTATCCAGCTTCAGCAGCGGTTGTGGTTGTAGTTCCCAGTAGCGGCGGATGTTCAGGCCGCTGGCATCGACGCTCAGGCAGTGTGCCGGCGGCAGGCGGTAGACTTCTTCGAAGAAGGTCGAGGTCAGGTCGATTGGCTCCAGATAGTCTTCGATAAAGTCGGCGATGCGCCCTTCGTTGATCCGTCGCGGCACGCCGGGCGCCTTGAGCACGGCGCGTGGTTCGCTGGCAAAGGCGAACAGCTTGCCCGGCACATGGCTGTAAATCAGCTGACGCATGCCCATCTGGTCGCGGGCGGCGAACAGCCGCTGGCTGCGTGGATCCCAGATGGCGAAGGCGAAGTCGCCGAGCAGATGCTGCAGGCAGGCTTCGCCCCATTGCAGGTACGCGCGCAGCAGCAATTCGCCATCGCCGATCACACGGCTTACTTCGTTTAGGCCCAAAGCGGGAAGCAGTTCTTCACGGTTATCCAAGCGTACATCGGCGGTGATGCAGCAGCCGCTGGCCGGATCGAGGAACGGTAGGCTTTCATGCAGAGCTTCGGGCGTGGTGGCTAGCAGGGTGTGACCCAGTGCAACCGGGCCGTCCTGATAATGATGGGTGCCATCCGGGCCGCGCCGTTGCAGGGGTGCGCTCATGGCTTCGATCTGGCCGGGCTGGGGCGTAGTGCCATCCAGGAAAAACAATCCGCAGATACCGCTCATGTATTGGTTTCCGTTGTTTCGACCAGCACGCCGCTTTCCATGCGCAGGATGCGTTGGGCCAAAGCCAGGCTGGCCGGGCGATGGGTGATGAGGATCACTGTGCGGTCGTGCAGGGCATCAGCGCAGGCTTCGACGAAGGCACTTTCGCCTTCCAGGTCATACATTGAGGTGGCTTCATCGAGAACCAGAATCGGCGGGTCCTTGACGAAGGCGCGGGCCAGGGCGATGCGCTGGCGCTGGCCGCCGGACAGGCGCACGCCGTGATCACCGATCTGCGTGTCGAAGCCTTGTGGCAGATGCTGAATGAATTCCCAGGCCTGGGCCAGGCGTGCGGCCTTTTCGATCTGCGCATCAGTGGCGCCGGGCAGGCCGTAGGCAATATTGGCGCGCACGCTGCCGTTGAACAGCAATGCACGCTGCGGTACCACGCCGATCTGCCGGCGCAGGTCCTTGAGGTTGATGCCGGCGATGTCCTGACCGTCAAGCAGGATGCGCCCGGCGCCGGGTTCGTACATGCGCAGCAGCAGGGCGATCAGGGTGCTTTTGCCGGCGCCGTTGGGGCCTGTCAGGGCCACGGTTTCGCCGGGACGGATCAGCAGGTCGATACCGTGCAGGGTGGTGTCGCGGCCGGGGTAGGCAAAGCGCAGGCCTTCCACGCGAATCTCGCCCTCGGCGCGCTCCAGCTTTCCAGTTGCCGAGTAGCCGGTTTCGGGCTTTTCGCGCAGCACGCTCTGCAGGCGCGCCAGAGTGCCGCGGGTGGTCTGGATCTGTCCGTAGAGGTTGGCCAAAGTGCCAACCGGCTGGGTCAGTAGCGCCGCGTAGAACAGAAAACTGAACAGCTCGGCAGGACTCAGGCTACCGGCGTGTACGCTTTTGCCCGCGAAAAACAGCAGCAGTACGGCAGCCGCGGCGGCGACCAGGCCGATCAGCGGCTCCATGGCGGCGTAGATGCGGTTTTCTTTCAGCGTCAGCTGCATGGCGTGGTCGATATGCGTGCGGTAGCGCTGCGATTCCTCGCGCTCGCGGGTAAAGCTTTTCAGCGCCGGCAGCATCTCCAGATTTTCTTCGGCCAGCCCGACCACCCCGGCCTCGGCCTGTTGCAGCTGTTGCGCCAGCCCGCGCAGGCGCCGGCCGACGATTTTCAGGATCAGATAGAAGGCCGGTACCAGCAGCGGCACCAGCAGGGCCAGCAGCGGATCAATGCGCAACATCAGCACACAGGCGCCGAGCACGGTGAGCAACAGCGGCGGAATGCTGATCAGGGTGCTGCTGAGAAACTGGCTCAGGCGCGCCACTTCATAGGTCATCAGCGCCAGTGTGTCACCCTGGCGGTGCGCCTGGTGAAAGGCCAGCGGCAGGCTCTGTAGGTGGTCATACACACGCTGGCGCAGGTCGGCGAGCATGCGTGCCGAGACGGCCCCGGAAAGATTGGCGACGATGATTTTCAGCAGGGTGATCAGCAGCAGTGCCAGCAACAGCCAGCCGACCAGCTTGCCCAGATCCTGCGCCTGCTCACTGAAAATGCCACCGAGCATCTGTCCGGCCAGCCAGGGTACGGCCAGGGTCACTGCCGAGCTGGCCAGCATCAGCGCTGCGACCAAGGCAAGACGCCCGCGATAGGGTGCGGCGTAGGTGAGCAGGCTGCGCAGTTGCATCAGTGCTTCATTCCTTTGGGGCGCGGCCGGAGAAAGTCCAGCAGCCGGCGCAGGTGCAGCAACAGCAGTGGTGAGTTGCGCATGCGTGGGTACTTCTCGCGCAGGAAGCTGGCCGAAGGCAACAGGCGCAGGCGGATAAAACGCAGTTTGCGCTGCAGGCCCGGAATCGCACGCAGATCCAGCAGTGCCCGGCGTACCTGGCGCCCGCCCAGCAGGTAACTGGTGGCGTGCTGCCCGGGCGCTGTACGCAGGCGCGCCATTGCGTCTGCTGGCAGTGGTGTGCCGAGCCGCGATTGAGCAATTTCCAGACCATTCAGGCAGACCCCGGCACTGCCGTTTGCAATGGCGATCTGGCACAGCTGCGCCCAATCCGCTGGCGTCAGCGCACTGGCCAGCAGATGTATGTCGTTGGCCCAGATCAGCCGGTCGCCGCCGTAATAAGTCACGCCATCCACATGGTAGGGCGTACTGATGTGCTGGGCGCGGTGCAGGCAGGCATGCAGCAGGGCTCTTGGCCGGTCCAGTCCGCGTGCGGCCGGGTGCAGTTTTGCTAACGGCAGCGAATGGGCTGCGCACTGGTTGAAATCGAACAGCTCCTGCAGCGCCAGCGAGTTCAGGGCCCGCCAGTGCAGGTCGATGTCGTGGCGGCTGCCGTCTGGCGTGACCAGTTCCCAGAGCTCCTGCAGGTTCAGGTCTTCCAGATCTTCGTGTTGCTCGCTGAGCAGTTGATAGCCGAGGCCGGCCAGCAACTCGCGGGCTCGCGGCACATCCTGCACCGCGATAAACAGATCGCTATCGCCACGGGCACGGCTGGCGGGTGTGGCATAGAGGTCATAGGCAAAGGCGCTGCCCTTGAGAATCAGCGGCTGAATGCCGGCCTGGCTGAAGGCTTTGAGCAGTTCGCCGAGCACGATCCTGTGGCGCATTTCCCACATGGTCAGGGCGATGCTCTGCTCGCGCAGGGCCGCGAGTACACTCTGCGGCCAGTTGAGCAACTGTGCGGACTGTTCAAACAGCAAGCCGGCGATGCCGTGATAAATCACCCGCTGCACAAGCAGCAGTTGCTCTTGGCTAGTCTGCCATTCTGCCGGCCACGGTGACGCTTCACCGGCCAATGTGCGGGCCAGCAGATTGTCGATCGTCGCCGTCTCAGGCACTGTCGGTTGCCGGATTTTTTGGCCGCGCAACATCAGCGCAGCAGAATGACGGGCAGGTAAAAACCCACATGGGCGCAACACTCTATCTGTAAGTTGGTGGAGGGCAACTCGGGCCGCCCCGAAGCGGCCGAATGACATCATACTCGTCGGGCAGCGGCAACCGTGACCGTCCACCGTAACGACATGCTACCTGTGGGAGTGCTGCCCTTGGCACAAGCTTGAAAGTTTTCGCGGCGAGGCACCGCTCCCGCAAAAGCGCTCATGGCAAGGTGTCATTGAGCCGCAGTGGATTAAACGCGACAACTTGCTTGTTATGAAACCTGCGTAACATGGGCCTTACTCCGTGTAACTGCGGTCGCATAGAATCTGCCTTTAATATTGTAAATGACCCGGCAATAGCCCCCATGATCGACCTGCACAACCACCTGCTTCCCGGCATCGATGACGGGGCGCCTGATCTCGACACCGCGCTGGAGCTGGCGCGCATCGCCGTGGCTGATGGCATCACGCATCTGGTGTGCACGCCACATATTCATCCGGGGCGCTACGACAACACGCCGGCGACCATTCAGGCCGCCCATGGGCAGTTTGTTGCAGCACTGGCGCAGGTGGGTATCCCGTTACAGGTCGCCACGGCGGCGGAAGTACGTTTCGGTGCCGAGCTGATGCAGGGCATTGCCCAGGGCAGCATTCCGTTTCTGGGCGAATGGCAGGACAGAAAGGTGCTGCTGCTGGAGTTCCCCCATGGCGAGATTCCGTTTGCCGCCGAGCGCATGACCGACTGGCTGTTGCAGCGCAATATTCTGCCGATGATCGCCCACCCGGAGCGCAACAAGGGCATCATGCGCACACCGTCACGGCTCAAGCCGTTTATCGAGCAGGGCTGCCTGCTGCAGGTGACGGCCGGTTCGGTGGCCGGCAGTTTTGGCCCGGCCGCCCAGGCCATCGCCCATGACCTGCTGCAGCAGGGGCTGGTGAGCATTCTGGCTAGCGATGCGCATAACGTTGATTATCGGCCACCGATTCTGACTGACGGCTTGCAGCAAGCCGCTCAGCTGATTGGCGAAGCACAGGCTGAGGCACTGGTGCTGCAAACGCCCTGGCAGATTGCTCAGGGCCATTTTCAGTGAGTGCTGTGCTTGAATCTTCGCGCACCGGTCTGGGCCAGCGGCTGATGCGGCGGCGGATTTCGGCATTGCTGGCAGGGCTGCTGGCCATCGGGCTGCTGCTGTTTGGCGGACGTCTGCTGCTGGCGGGGATTGCCGATTATCAGGCCGAAGCCTTTCTCGACGCCTGGGAGACCACAGCCAATGAGCCGGACGCACGCGCCTGGGATATCGCCCATGCCGCCGCACAGCGCGCCATCAACCTGTATCCGGTGGCCGACGGTGAACGCCTGGATCGCTTGGGCCGTATCTACAGCTGGAAACAGTTCCGCCAGCCGTTTGCCGCACCGGCTGCACAGGCTTCGCGGCAGGCCGCGCTGGATGCCTACCGCGCTTCGGTCAGCGCCCGCCCGACCTGGCCGGATAGCTGGGCGCGACTGGCCCACGCCAAGCTGTATCTGCAGCAGTTCGATGACGAGTTTGCCCATGCGTTAACCCAGGCCTTTGCCCTGGGGCCGTGGCGCATCGCGGTGAACCGCGAGCTGGTACAGGTCGGCCTGATTGCCTGGCCGCATCTGAGCACCGATCAACGTCAGGCGACGCTGGAGTCGGCACGGCGGGTGGCAGCCTTTAGTCCGGTTGAAGCGCAACAGCTACTGCAACTGGCAGGGCAGACCGGCACCCTGCAGCAGGTCTGTGGGGTGCTGGATAGCGAGAAGCCAGCGGTGGAATGCCAGCACTGAAGTTGCCACATCCTTTGTGGGAGTGCCGATCCGGCACGAGCTTTTGCTCTATGTTCATATCCCGGTGCTGGCTTAATCGCGGCGAGTCGCCGCTCCCACTGGTTCGGTACTCCATTTCGGTTATATGTTTGTGTGGGAGCCACGACTTAGGGGCGAGATTTGTATCCAATGGAAAAGGATTTCCATATGCCAGAAATACGCAAGGGTTCTTCCCGTCTGCTGCGCAAGGGCCGCTTTTCACAATCCGGGCAAATTTACCTGGTGACTACTGCTACGTTGCAGCGCAGGAAAGTGTTTGCAGACTTCGAGGCAGCCAGACTTCTGGTCAACATACTGAGAATCGAGTCCGCTTCTGGAAGCTGCAAAACCCTTGCGTTTGTAGTGATGCCGGATCATTTGCATTGGTTGGTGCAGCTTGAGCAGGGGGCGTTGTCAGTGGTGGTTGGCCGGGTCAAGTCAATTTCGGCCAAACGCCTTGGTCGGCCGGTGTGGCAGGACGGATTTCATGACAGGGCGTTGCGCAGTGATGACGATTTGCCGGCGTTGGCCCGGTATGTCGTTACTAATCCGTTAAGGGCGGGGTTGGTGAAGCGAGTCGGGCTCTACCCGCATTGGGATGCTGTCTGGTTGTAGGCCTGTTTTGTGGAGTAGATTTTGTGGGAGTGCCGACCCGGCACGAGCTTTTGCTTTATATGGATTGATTGGCGCTGGCTTTATCGCGGCGAGTCGCCGCTCCCACAGATGCTGCCTCTCCCACAGCTGTCGCCGTACCTACAGTTTTTACACCGGTTTCTCTTGCGTGGTGTCTCTTGTGCGGATGGCTGTGACTGCCGGCCAGCACGGCGATGGCGCAGAGGATGATCAGCGTGGCGGCGTTGGCCGGGATCTGCAGGTTGAAGTCGGTGCCGGAGTGGATCAGCAGGGCGATGATGCCCATGGCTGCCCCGAAACCCACGCCGCTGCGATACACCGACTGGCGTTGCCACAGGGCGCGCAGCGCATGCCACAGCGCCAGCAGCATGAAGGCGGCCAGTGGCAGGCTGCCGAGCAGGCCATACTCGATGCCGAACTGCAGATAATCGTTGTGGGCGTGGTCGAAGCGCAGGCGAATATCGGCGCCCGGGTATTTCGGGAAGGCTGCCTCGAAGCTGCCGGCGCCCTGGCCGGTCAAGGGTTTTTCAAGCAACAGCGGGTAGGCATAGGCGAACACATCCGGGCGGTCCTCGGTGGACTTCTGCACCACCACGCCTTCGACCACCACATCGCGCAGTTGCGTGTTGACCAGCCGGTCTTTCAACTGCTCAAGGCCGAAGTACTGGCTGATGATCAGCACGTCGATCAGGATGATGCTGCCAAGGATCAGGCTGTTGCGCAGGCGGTGCTGTTTTTCGATCAGCACGAACAGCCCGCCGGTGAGCAACAGGCTGATGAAAAAGGCGCTGTTGCCGGTGCGCGAACGGGTCAGCACCAGCGCAATGACCATCACCACCAGTGCCAGGCGCAGACGGGCTTTCGGCCCCAGCAGCAGCTCCAGCAGGTTCACCCAGCTGAATGGTCGCCCATCGCGCAGGGCCAGCATCAGGCCGATGCCGCAGGCCAGGGTCATTTCCAGATAGCCGGCCAGGTGGTTGCGGTTGATGAAGGTGCCGCTGGCCACGCCAACGCCGCTGGTCTTCGGCCCGACCAGCAGCCATTCGGTACCCGACAGGGTCATGAACGAGCCCCAGAACGCCTGCAGTGTGCCGCTGACCACCAGCGTGCCGAGCAGCAGGCTGAGGCGCTTGCGGGTGTGGCACAGGCTGACGCAGAGCATGAACAGCAGGCAGTAGCCCAGACCCAGCAGCAGGCTCTGGAAGGTCGCGCCGCTGTCGACACTGAGCCCGCCAAGCCACTGCACGGCTACCCACAGTTGTGCAGCCAGCAGCAACAGCACCATCGGCCGTGCCGCCTTCAGGGTGTTCTGGCTGTGGTGCCCGAGCAGGCCGCGCCAGCGCGCCCAGGCCCAGCCCAGTCCGAGCACGCCGATACCCAGCAGCAGCACGCCGATCGCCCAGTCGCGGTTGCTGCCCAGCGGCAGAGGCAGCCACAGCAGCAGCAGGAGTAGACCGGCTACGAGAAAGCGTTCGGCAAGACTGCTGGGTTGAGGCATTGCGGGGCTGGTCCGTAGCGGCATGGGTTTACACGTGGTGGATTGTAGGGGCTTCTGCGGGATGGCTGTAACCCCGTACGGTGCAGGGGTGAGCTTGATCGATACAAATCGAATAAATAGATATTTATGCAGGATTAATTGCGCTATTCATATTTGTTTTGTAGATGCAATATCGCTGCCTACCGATCAAACACGATTTTCAGGAGGCTCCATGAATACCCGGGTAGTCCAGCAGATTCTGCCGGCACGCAGCAGCCGTGATGGCGATGGCGTGCGCATCCAGCGCGTGGTGGGCCAGCGTCAGCACGATATGGATCCATTTCTGATGCTCGATGAAATCCGTTCGGATGATCAGGCCGATTATGTCGGCGGCTTTCCGCCTCACCCCCATCGCGGCATCGAAACCCTGACCTACATGCTCTCCGGCGGCTTTGTGCATGAAGACGATTTCGGCAATCGCGGCGAGTTGCGCAATGGTGGCGCGCAATGGATGTCCAGCGGGCGCGGCATCATTCACTCGGAAATGCCGCTGATCCATGAGGGCCTGCTGCACGGTTTCCAGTTGTGGATCAACCTGCCGGCGGCGCACAAGCTGAAAGCCCCGGAATACCGTCAGGCCACGGCCGAGGAGCTGCCGCTGATCACGCTGGAAAACGGCGCAACGCTGCGTGTGTTCGGCGGCAGCTGGCAGCTTGATGGCCGCACGCTGGGTAGTCCGCTGGACAGCATGGCAGCAGCGGCGCGCAGTCTTGATTTGCATCTGCCGGCGGCAACCGCCTTGCGCCTCGAATTGCCGGCCAGTGACACCTTGCTGGCCTATGTCTACGAGGGCGCGCTGGAGGTCGGCTCGACCATCCAGAAGGGCCAGCTGGTGCGCTTCAGCACGGGCGAGCAGGTCACGCTGACTGCAGGCAAGCAGGGCGTGCGCCTGCTGTTGCTGGCCGGCACGCCGCTGGGCGAACCGATTGTGCAGCACGGGCCGTTCGTGATGAATACGGAAGCTGAAATCCGCCAGGCAATCGCCGACTACCATGCTGGTTCACTGAGCAACACCCATTGATTGCGACATTACTCACAAAGGAGCTACACCATGCAATTGCAGAAAATTCTCGCTACTGATAACTCGCTGGCCGGCCTGGTGCTGCGGGTTGGCCTGGGCCTGGCGCTGATCCCGCATGGCGCGCAAAAGCTGTTCGGCTGGTTTGGCGGCCATGGCTTGCAAGGCACTGGGCAATGGATGGAGTCCATCGGTTTGCAGCCGGGCCTGTTGATGGCTGCGCTGGCCGGTGGTGCCGAGTTCTTTGGCGGGCTGGCGCTGTTGCTCGGCCTGCTGACCCGTCCGGCAGCCGCTTTGACTGCCTTTACCATGCTGGTGGCGATTTTCAGCGCGCACTGGAGCAGCGGGTTCTTCCTCGCTAACGGCGGCTACGAGTACGCGTTCGTGCTGCTGGTTGCGTCGCTGGCGCTGCTGATTTCCGGAGCCGGACGGCTGTCGCTGGATCGCCTGCTGGTGCGCAGTGCGTAAGATTGTGTAGGGTGGGCTTCAGCCCACCATTGTTCAGTCGGGCAGGGTAGTGGTGGGCTGATGCCCACCCTACGATTACTCTGTGAAAGCGACCGAATCGGCCTGCTGATCAGGACATGATCACCGGGCCGCCAACCTTGATTGCCCGCTGGTAAGCCGGGCGTTTCACCAGGCGCTCGCGGTAGGCCTGCAGGTGTGGATACTGGCCGGCAGCGCTGCCACGCGCCAGGGCGGCTTCCACGGCAAAGCTCATCTGGAAATCCGCCACCGTGATGTTGTCCCCGGCAAACCACTTGTGACTGGCCAGATGCTGGTCCATGAACGCCAGCGCAGTGTTGACGTTCGGATCGACCAGTTTCTGCTGAACCTGCTCGCAGAGCTTGCGGGCGATCGGTCGCACAAAGAACGGCATCGGCTGGGTCGGGATGGTGGTAAATACCAGCTTCATGACCATCCAGTTCATCAGCGAGCCCTCGGCGTAGTGCATCCAGAATCGGCACTGCCGGTGTTCTTCGCTGCCGACAGGCGGGTTCAGCTTGGCCAGCTCCTTCTTGCCCAGATCGCCATAGGTTTCCACCAGATATTCGAGAATCGCCCCGGATTCGGCGACGGTGATTTCACCATCGGTAATCACCGGCGACTTGCCCAGCGGGTGGACGGCTTTCAGTTCCGGCGGTGCCAGGCGGGTTTTCGCGTCGCGCTGGTAGACCTTCAGCTCATAGGGGATTTTCAGTTCTTCCAGCAGCCACAGGATGCGCTGCGAACGGGAGGTTTCCAGGTGATGAAGAGTGAGCATCGGGCAAGTCCTTGGGGTGTTGAAGTTGGAATTCATTGATCGGGCATGATTCTGTTCAGCGGCGCATATATGCAATATGCGTGTTGGGTAAAATCCGTGGGCTTCAGCCCACCGCACTCCAGTGCAATTGTCTTGGTGGGCAGAAGCCCACCCTAGGCCCACCCCGCGTGGCTGCTGCTGTGTCAGAGCACGCCGGCCTTTTTCCAGGCCAGATAGCGGCTGACCAGTTCCGGGCCGAGCTCTCCGGGGCGTACGTCCAGCAGCGGCACGCCATGGGCGAGCAGGCGTTCGTGCAGGCTGCTGCGCGCATTCAGGTAACCGACAGTGCCACAGTAAGCCAGCGCCTGGTCGAAATTTTCTACCGGCTGCTCGCGCAGCTGATCGAGAACCTCCTCGCGCAGGCTGGCGAGCAGCACCCGATGCTGGCGGCCCAGGCGCTTGAGCGCG
Source organism: Pseudomonas pohangensis (assembly GCF_900105995.1). Classification (NCBI taxonomy): domain Bacteria; kingdom Pseudomonadati; phylum Pseudomonadota; class Gammaproteobacteria; order Pseudomonadales; family Pseudomonadaceae; genus Pseudomonas; species Pseudomonas pohangensis. The sequence continues at coordinate 937,909 of NZ_LT629785.1, forward strand.
GCCAGCAGTTCCTCGTCCTCGTCGTCGCGCAGGTTGCTCAGCACCACCACCAGCGCCCGGCGCTTCTGCCGCGCCAGCAACTGGCTGACTGCCGCCGCGTAGTCGGCCGGGCGCTGGCTGCTGTGCAGGTCGTACACCGTATTGAGTAGCGCGGTGAGTTGCGCCGGGCCCTTGGTCGGGGCGAGAAAGCGCGGTTGTTCGCTGGCAAAGGTGCTCAGACCGACGGCATCGCCCTGGCGCAGGGCGACATAGGCCAGCAGCAGGCTGGCATTCAGCGCGTGGTCGAAGTGCGACAGCTCGCCGTCCTGGCTGCGCATGCGCCGGCCGCAGTCGAGCAGGAAGATGATCTGCTGGTCACGTTCGTCCTGGTACTCGCGGACGATCGGCGTGCGTTTGCGCGCGGTCGCTTTCCAGTCGATCTGCCGCAGGATGTCGCCGTCGCGGAATTCGCGCAGCTGGTGAAACTCCATGCCCAGACCGCGACGTGGCTGCTGGCGCACGCCGAGCCGGTTGAGCCAGTCTTCCACGCCCATCAGACCGGCGCCGTGCAGGCGGGTAAAGTCGGGGTAGACGCGGGTCTGCCCGGGCAGCTCCAGCAAGCGCCGGTCTTGCCACAGGCCCAGCGGGCCGGGCAGCTGCAACTCGCAGGCAGCGAAGTGGAAATGGCCACGTTGCAGCGGGCGCAAGCGGTAATTGAATGTGCTGGACTGGCCGGGTAGCAGGGTCACTGTCCGGGGAAAGTCGTCACATTCCATGTTGGCCGGTACATGGTCGAACACGCCGATCTGCAGTGCGCTGCTGCCGCTGTGCTGCAGGCTCAGGCGCACCTCGCTCCAGCGCCCCAGCGGCAGGTTGCCGTGCAGTTCGCGGCTTGCCGTGGGCGTTGGCAGGCGGCGCAGCAGCAGGGCGTCGACCAGGGCGATCAACAACAGGCCGCACAACAGGCCCCAGCTCAGCGGGGTGAGCAGTCCGGGCAGCTCGATATCCAGCAGCGGCAGAGTGCCGAGCAGGATGGCCAGTCCGGCGACCAAAGCGGTCAGGCCGAGCAGGCGGCGGGAGGGTTTCAGGGTGGTGGAGTTCAAATGAGCCGGCCTCTGCTGATGAGCTGGCTCGCAACACTTTCTTCGATATTTAACCGCCACCTGTAGCTCTGTGCCGAGGAAAGCGCATCGTCCCGATACACGCGCCCCGGCAGCTCGGTGCTGTTATAGGCAAACATCCTGAACAGGCTCATAAGCGCGGTGCCGGCACCTGGTTGATCAACTGCTGCAATACCTGATCCACCGTCAGACCCTCGATATCCAGTTCCGGCGACAGGCGCACGCGGTGGCGCAGCACCGCCAGCGCGCAGCCCTTGACGTCATCCGGCAGCACGAAGTCGCCGCCACGCAGCAAGGCGCGGGCCCGTGCGCCGCGCACCAGGGCGATGGAGGCACGCGGGCCGGCGCCGAGGACCAGGCCCGGCCAGCTGCGCGTGGTACGCGCTAGACGCACGGCGTAGTCGAGCACCTGGGTGTCGATCGGCAGGTCGCTGGCGATCTTCTGCAGGGCCAGCACGTCCTTGGGTTGCAGCAGGGTGCGCAGCGCCGCTACATCGAGAATCTCGCCGCGTGCCGAGCGGGTCACCTGGCGCACCATCTCCAGCTCTTCGTCCTGTTGCGGGTAGTCCATGCGCAGCTTGAGCATGAAGCGGTCCAGCTCGGCTTCGGGCAGCGGATAGGTGCCTTCCTGTTCGATCGGGTTCTGCGTGGCCATCACCAGGAACGGCAGCGGCACCGGCAGGGCGCGGCCTTCCAGGGTGACCTGACGTTCCTGCATGACCTCCAGCAGCGCGGCCTGGGTCTTGGCCGGGGCGCGGTTGATCTCGTCGGCCAGCAGCAGGTGGCAGAACACCGGACCCTTGCGCAGCTTGAACTGCTCGGACTGCAGGTCGTACACCGCATGGCCGGTGACGTCGCTGGGCATCAGGTCGGGGGTGAACTGGATGCGCGCGAACTCGCCGCCGAAGCAACGCGCCAGCGCACGCACCAGCAGGGTCTTGCCGAGGCCCGGAACGCCCTCGACCAGCACATGGCCGCCGGCGATCAGGGCAGTGAGCAGATCCTCGATCACCGCATTCTGGCCGATCACTGCCTTCTGCAATTCGCCGCGCAGGGCCTGGGCCAGCTGGGTGGCACGCTGGCGGTTGGTATTGCTCTGGTTCGGCGCCGGGGCTGCGGGTTGATCACTCATGGTCGTGTCCTGTTCTGAAAATGGGTCGATGAAGGCTTCTGTAGGAGCGGGCTTGCCCGCGATAGCGAGTCGGCTGCCCTGTCGCGGGCAAGCCCGCTCCTACAGGGTTGGCGGTGCGGCCGTTGATGGTTTGGCTGGGTCCTTTTTACGCATGGCTGATTCGGGTTTGACACTACCGGCGTTGGCCCGGTCCAGACGATTACGCAGCTGCTGCAACTGGCCGACCTTGCGGGTGAAGGCCGCTGCCGCCAGCGCTTGTTTGGCCGGCGGGCGCATCAGCTGACTGATGGTGCCGGAAGTCAGCCGGCTGAAACCACCGAGCAGCTGCCACTGTTCGGCTACCGGCAAGCGCTCGAAACCGGGATGGCGGCGCTGCGCACACTGGCGGATATCCTTCTGCAGCTCCGTCAGCAGTGCCTGCTGCCCGCCATGCCGCAGCAGGAAGTCGGCGCTGCCGTGCAAGTGCTCCTGCAGTTGCCGCCGCGCGCGGCTGACCGGCGCCAGCAACGGACCCTGACGCACGCCGTGGTACCACAGGCTGAACAGGGCGAGCAGGGCGAGGGCGCTGACGGCCAGCGGGAAATGCTTGAACAGCAGGCTCAGCAGGTTCGGCCGGTCGGCACGGTAGACCAGCTGTACCGTGCTGTCCTGGGTCAGGTACCAGAGCAGCCAGGCGTTGTCGTGCAGGTCGATTTGCTGGTTTTCCCAGAGCCAGACGTCGGTCAGCACGGTGACCATGCCGGCGCCGGCATACAACTGCAGCATATGGGTGGCATCGCCACTGTTGGCCCAGGCATGGGCGCGGTTCTGGCTGTCGTTGAGGTGAAATTCGGTATCGAAGCCGACATAGGCCGGCGCTTGTTCGTCAGGCAGGTAGAGTTTGGTCAGCTGCGGGTAATGGTCGAGTGCTTGCGCATCTTCTGTGGGCAGGTCAGCGGTGCTGCTCTGCGCAGGCTGCGACGGTTCCGTTGGGTTCACGCCTGTGTCGGGGACATCCGCCCCCGGTTCGCCCTGATCCGCCTGCGGCAGGTCGGCGCTGAGAAACTGCTGGATGCCCAGCGGGTCGAGCAGCGGGTCGCCACTGGCGGCTTTTTTCTCGTCCCACAGGCGTTCGGCGACCAGCACCAGATGCCCGCCGCGACTGGTCCAGTCCATCAGCTGTTGGACGGTGTCGGCATTCATGCCCTGACGGTCGCTGAACAGCAGCAGCGTGTGGCCCTCACTGGGCAGCTTGGCCAGCTGGTGCAGGTCGTCGGTATGGGTTACCTGCAGGCCGCGCTGGCGCAGAAAACTTTCGGCGGCCAGATAGGGGTTGTTGCGCGCTTCCGGCGCCGGGCCGTGTTTGACTTCATCGTTATAGGGCTGCAGATGGCCGAGCAGCGCAATGGCCAGCAGCCCGAGCAGCAGAAACAGCCCGGCACCCAGATAGAACCTGCGCTGGCGGCTCATGCGCCACCTGCCTGCGGGAACAGTTCGCGCCAGGCTTCGCACAACTGCGGACCGGCGTCAGCGGCGGGCAGTTGATGGCCATAGGCAACTCGTTGCCAGTCGCGGGTGAGTTGCTGGCTGAACTGCTCGAGTGCCGGTTGTTCGAGATGGCGGACCAGTTGCAGTACTTCGTTTTCGGTGTGCGAGCCTTTCAATGGCAGCTGGAAGTCGTGCAGCAGATGGCTTAGCAGGCCGCGATAGAGCAGACCGAGGGCTGCACGCGGCTGGCTGGCCCACAGCTGTTCGGCACTGCCGGCGATATCGTCCGGCAAGCTGTGCGGTGCCACCTGCAGACCGAACAGCACCTCGGGGGCATCGCGGCGCGGGCGTTGCGGCAGATGCAGACGCCGGCTGAAGGTGCGCAGCCAGTCGCGGTAACGCCATAGCAGCAGGCCGACCAGACAGAACAGGCTGCCCCACAGCATTGCTTCCAGCAGCAGCGCCAGCCATTCCACGCTGCCCAGCCCGCCAAGCAGAAGCAGCAGGTTTTTCAGACCCTGCAGCCAGCTGCTGTCGCTGTCGTCCGCCGGCTTGTCGGTAGCGGCATCACCCAGCCGCCAGCGCGTGACGGTTTCACGGTTCTCGAACGGTGGCTGGTCGAGCAGGGCCTTGATCTGCTGTTGCGCCGCAGAGCTGGTCAGCTGCTGATGTTCGAGGCGCGGTTTGTCCGGGCCGAGCGGGTCGTCAAACGGAATCGGGCAAGTGCTCGGGCCGGCTTCGGCGGCCTGCAGCGGGTTGTGCGGCTGCGCCAGCAGCAGGGCAAAACCGA